>URUF01000027.1 GCA_900550955.1 uncultured Eubacteriales bacterium
CTTGCATGTGTTAGGCACGCCGCCAGCGTTCGTCCTGAGCCAGGATCAAACTCTTATGTTTGATTCTGTATCTGCTCGACTGATTTATCACCAGTCCGCAATACTCAAGTTATTGACTGTCGTTTTGCGTTTCTTTCCTTACTCTGTATCGTTTTCAAGGTTCGTCGCTCTCAAGCGAGCTTGTACATGATAGCACGCTTCCAACCCGAAGTCAACACTTTTTTTCGATTTTTTTGGTCTTTTTTTCAAATCCGAACATCGCTTCCCTCTTGGCGTGATAAACCCGCATTGTATCCGAACTTTTTATAAATGTTCCATTTTATTATTCGAGTTATATTAGGCGTGATTTATAACAAAAAGGGAGCCCCTTGGCATGGCGCCCGCCGGTGCTCCCTATGCTTCAATCCTTTTTATACTTTGCCTCGCAGTAAAAGCAGCGGTACGTCTGCTTTTCCCGGTCCGCCAGCAAAAAAATCTGGTCCAGCTCCTGCTCGGCCTGGGTAATGCAACGCGGGTTTTTGCAGCGCATTACGTTCACCACACGGTCAGGCATCTGCGGTTTTTTCTTTTCCACCAGCTTGCCCTCGCGGATGATGTTCACCGTAATGCCCGGGTCAATGTAGCCCAGCAGCTCCAAATCCAGCGGTATCTCCTGATCAATCTTGATGATATCCTTCTTCCCCATGTGCTGTGACTTTGCGTTTTTGATGATGGCCACCGAGCAGTCCAGTGCGTCCAGCTTCAAATAGTGATAAATTTCCATGCTCCGCCCCGCGCGGATATGATCGATCACATAGCCGTTTTGGATGCTGTCGATATTCATGCCTCCACCCCCAAAAGCATCATCAGAAGCGCCTCGCGCATAAACTTGCCGTACTTCACCTGGCGGAAATAGCACGCCCGGGGATCGTCGTCCACGGCGCGGCTGATCTCGTTCACGCGCGGAAGGGGATGCATCACGCACAAATCCTTGCGCGCCAGCCGCATCTTTTCCACATCCAGGATATAGCTGTCCTTCAGGCGCACATAGTCGGCCTCGTTAAAGAAGCGTTCGCGCTGCACGCGCGTCATGTATAGGATATCCAGCGTGCCAATCACGTCCTCCAGCCGCTCCACCTCCACAAAGGAAACGCTGTTTGCATGCATGCTTTCGCGCACATAATCCGGCACGCGCAGCTCCTTGGGGGAAATCAGCACAAAGCGGATGCTCTTGTAGCGCATCATGGCATGAATCAGGCTATGCACGGTGCGGCCAAACTGCAAATCGCCGCAGCAGCCCACCACCAGCTGGTTCAGCCGCCCCTTTTCCCGGCGGATGGTCAGCAAATCCGCCAGCGTTTGCGTGGGATGGTTGTGCCCTCCATCCCCCGCGTTAACAATGGGAACGGGGCTTACCTGCGCCGCCGCCGTGGGCGCGCCCTCCCTGGGATGCCGCATGGCGATGATATCCGCATAGCAGCCCACGGTGCGCACTGTGTCCGCCACGCTCTCCCCCTTTGCCGCCGAGGAGCTGTCCGCCGAGGAAAAGCCCAGCACGCTCCCGCCCAGCTCCAGCATGGCCGCCTCAAAGCTCAGGCGCGTGCGGGTGCTGGGCTCGTAAAAAAGCGTTGCCAGCTTTTTGCCCCGCATGCACGCGGCATAGTTTCCGGGGTTTTGGATGATGTCGTCCGCGCGGTTCATCAGCGCGTCCAGCTCCTCGGTGCTCAGGTCACGTATATCCAGCAAATGGCGCGGCATGGCCCATCCTCCTTACTTCATCCAGCTTTCGTCGCTTGGGTTGTCGCGGAACCGTAGCAGCCTTTCCACCTGTTCGGGCTTGATGTAGCCGGTTTCCGCCGCCACTTCGGCCAGAACGTCAAAGTTGCATAGGCTCACATTTTTCACATTGGCCGCCGCCAGCCGCTCTACGCCCTTGCGCATGCCGTAGGTAAAGATGCTCGCAACGCCCAGCACCTCCGCGCCCGCCTCGCGCAGCGCCTCCACAACCTCAATCACGCTGCCGCCGGTGGAAATCAAATCCTCCACCACCACAACCTTCTGGCCCGCCTCCAGCTTGCCCTCGATGCGGTTTTGCCGGCCATGATCTTTGTTGCCGCCGCGCACATAGCCCATGGGCATGCGCATCATGTGCGCCACAATAGCCGCATGCGCGATGCCCGCCGTGGACGTGCCCATAAGCGCCTCCGCCTGCGGGTACTCCCGCTTGATCGCTTCCATCAGGCCGTTTTCCACCTGATCGCGCACCTCGGGGGCGGTCAGGGTCAGGCGGTTGTCGCAGTAGATCGGGCTTTTGATGCCGCTCGCCCAGGTAAAGGGCTGCTCAGGCCGCAGGAACACCGCGCCAATGGATAAAAGCGCCTTCGCAATCTGCCGTTCCATTCCAATCTCCTCCTCTTAAAAATGCCTTCCATCATCAATCCGCTATCAAAATCCCCCGCAGCCGCTATGCAGCCGCAGGAAAGGAGCGCAGCCAAAGGCCCCGCCCCGCATCACGCCCCCAGAAATTCCCGCACGCACCGGCGGTACGCCGCCACGGGGTCCGCCGCCTGGGTGATGGGCCTGCCCACCACGATAAAATCGCTCCCGCCCGCGCGGGCGCGCCCGGGGGTCATCACGCGCGCCTGGTCGTCCGCGGCGGAATCCGCAAAGCGAATCCCCGGCGTTACGGTCTGGAAGCCCACGCCGCACGCCTCCTTCACCAGCGCCGCCTCCAGGGGCGAGCATACCACGCCGTCTAGCCCCGCCTGCTTGGCGTTTTTAGCGTATTGCTTCACCGTGTCGGGCATGGAGGCGTTGATCAGCAGCTCCCTTTGCATGCGTTCCTCGCTGGTGGAGGTCAGCTGCGTCACGGCCAGCAGAACGGGCCGCGTGCCGTCTGGCCGGGTCAGGCCCTCCAGGGCAGCCTTCATCATGTCGATGGTGCCGGCAGCGTGCAGGTTGGTCATATCCACGTCCAGGCGTGAAAGCGAGGCCATGGCCTTTTTCACCGTATTGGGAATGTCGTGCAGCTTTAAATCCAGAAAAATCTTGTGCCCGCGCGCCTTAATCTCGCGTACAATCCGCGGCCCTTCGGCGTAGAACAGCTCCATGCCCACCTTTACATAGGGCTTCTCGTCCTCAAACCTGTCCAAAAAGGCGTATACCGCCTCTGCGCTGGGAAAGTCCAGCGCAATAATCACGTCGCCACGGCTCATTTCCACGCACCTCCAATGATTTCTTCCAGGCTGTCTATGTGATACCGCGCCATTACCTCCGGCAGCGCCTTGATAATGTTTGGGCACACATAGGGATCCACCAGGTTCTGCGCGCCAATCTGCACCGCCGTCGCGCCCGCGAGCATCATCTCGATCACGTCCTCGGCGGTCGCCACGCCGCCCATGCCGATTACCGGAATGCGCACCGCGCGCGCCGCCTGGTACACCATGCGCAGCGCCACCGGAAAGATGGCCGGCCCCGAAAAGCCGCCCATCACGTTGGCAATCACGGGCTTTTTCGTTTTCAGGTCAATGCGCATGCCAAGCAGCGTGTTAATCAGGCTCAGGCCGTCCGCGCCCGCGTCCTCGCAGGCCTTGGCAACGGCTGCGATGTCCGTCACATTGGGGCTCAATTTGATGTATACCGGCTTGGTGGTCGCCCGCTTCACCGCGCGGGTCACTTTGGCGGCGTTTTCCGGGCACACGCCAAAGGCCATGCCGCCGCCGTGCACGTTGGGGCAGCTCACGTTTACCTCAATCAGCCCCACCTGCTCCTCGGCGTCAATCCTGCGGCAGCATTCCACGTATTCCTCCACCGAAAAGCCGCTGATATTGGCAATCACCTTTTTATGAAAGAAGGTCTTAAGCTTTGGCAGCTCATGGCTGATCACCCGGTCTATGCCCGGGTTTTGCAGCCCTACGGCGTTAATCATGCCGCCGGTGCACTCCGCAATGCGCGGCGTGGGGTTGCCAAAGCGCGGCGCAAGCGTGGTGCCCTTGAAGGAAAACGTGCCCAGCACGTTAATGTCGTACAGCTTGCTGAATTCCTCGCCATAGCCAAACGTACCGCTGGCGGGGATAACCGGGTTATCCAGCGTCCACCCCGAAAGCGTGACCCGCGTGTTCACCATAGGATTTCCTCCCCCCTGAGCACAGGCCCGTCCTTGCAGATGCGCTTGGCGCCGTATTTGGTTTGGCAGGAGCATCCCATGCACACGCCAAAGCCGCAGGCCATGCGCTCCTCAAAGCTGTACTGGCCGTGGATGCCGCTCTTTTCACATACGTCCCACACCGCCTTGAGCATGGGCTCCGGCCCGCAGGCGTACACATAGTCGTACATGCCCTCAAGCGGGGCCATCGCGTCTGTCACAAAGCCCTTCACGCCCGCGGAGCCATCCACGGTCGTCACGGCCGCCGGCACGCCCAGCCGCTCGAACGCGTCCTTCCAAAAAATTTCCTCCGCCGTGTTAAAGCCCATGATGACCGACGGCTTCTTTAGCGCGGCCAGCAGCTTTTTGCATAGGCCGTACAGGGGCGGCACGCCCACGCCCCCGCCCACCAGCAGCGGGAACTGCGATTGCGTCACCTCGTCCAGCCGGTCGATATCGTAGCCGTTGCCAAGGCCGGTCAGCAAATCCAGCTCCATGCCGGGCGCGTAGCGGCTCATGGCCTCGGTGCCGCGCCCCACAACCTTATAGATGATATCCAGCGTGCCGTTTTCCCCCGGCCGCCAGTCGCACACGGAAATGGGCCTGCGCAGGTAGAAGCCCGGCAGGGCAATCTGCACAAACTGGCCCGGCCGCGCAATGCCCCGCGTATCGCCCGCAAGGCGCATGTGATATACGTTCTTCGTCAACGGCTCATGGGTTTGAATGAGAAAGCGCATGCCCGTTCCTCCGTATCAAGAATCTATGGTGGAGATGCACAGGGTGATTTCCTCCAGCACCTCCAACAGCACCCGCACCGTATCCAGCGCGGTGAACATGGTCACGTTGTTTTCCACCGCGCAGCGGCGTATCTGCGCGCCGTCGCTGTCGCGCCCCAGAGAGGCCGGGTCGCGCGTGTTAATCACATAGTTCACATGCCCCTGCCTAAGCGATTCCAAAATTTCCTCGCTGCCCTCGCTCAGCTTTTTGCGCACGCGGGTGCGGATGCCGTTGGCCTTGAGGAACTCTGCCGTGCCGCGCGTGGCCTCGATATTAAAGCCCATGTCGTAGAACCTGCGAATCAGCGGCAGCGCCTCGTCCTTATCGCTGTTGGCGATGGTCACAAAAATCGTGCCATAGTTGGCCACGTTCATGCCCGAGGACTGCATGGCCTTGTACAGCGCGCGGGTCAGCCGGCGGTCGTAGCCGATGGCCTCGCCGGTGGATTTCATCTCCGGGCTTAGGTACGCGTCCATGCCGCGCAGCTTGGAAAAGCTGAAGGCGGGCGCCTTTACATACCACTTCTTCTTTTCCGGGGCCACCACGTCCACAATGCCCTGCTCGCGCAGGCTGTGCCCCAGCATTACGCGGGTGGCGATGTCCGCCAGCGGCACGCCGGTGGCCTTGCTCAAAAACGGCACCGTGCGGGACGAGCGCGGATTCACCTCGATTACGTACACATTGTCCTGCTTATCCACAATGAACTGGATGTTGTACAGGCCCACAATGCCTATGCCCAGGCCCAGCCGCACCGTATAATCAATAATCGTCTGCCGCGCCTTTTCGCTTACCGAAAAGGTGGGGTACACGCTGATGCTGTCGCCGCTGTGCACGCCGGTGCGCTCCACATGCTCCATGATGCCGGGAATGTACACGTTTTCTCCGTCGCATACCGCGTCGGTTTCCAGCTCCTTGCCGGTGATGTAGTGGTCTACCAGCACCGGCTGGTCCTCGCTTACCAGCACGGCGGTGCGCAGGTAGTGCCTAAGCGCCTCCTCGTTGGGCACAATCTGCATGGCGCGGCCGCCCAGCACGTAGCTGGGCCTTACCAGCACCGGGTAGCCTATGCGCTGGGCCACGCGCACGCCCGCCTCGATATCCGTAACCGCCTCGCCGTTGGGCTGGGGAATGCCCAGCTCCTCCATCACCTTTTCAAAGGCGTCGCGGTTTTCCGCGCGGCGTATGGCCTCCACGTCCGTGCCGATGATGTTAACCCCCATGTCGTGCAGGCGTTCGGCCAGGTTGATGGCCGTCTGGCCGCCCAGGCTCACCACCACGCCCTCCGGCTTTTCCAGCGTGACCACGTTCATCACGTCCTCCACGGTAAGGGGCTCAAAATACAGCTTGTCGCTGGTGGTGTAGTCGGTGGACACGGTTTCCGGGTTGTTGTTGATAATGATCGCCTCGTAGCCCGCCCGGCGGATGGTCCAGATGGCGTGCACCGTGGAGTAGTCAAATTCCACGCCCTGGCCGATGCGGATGGGGCCGGAGCCCAGCACGATGATCTTTTTGCGGTCGGATACGATGGATTCGTTCTCCTGCTCATAGGTGGAGTAGAAGTAGGGCACATAGCTCTCAAACTCGCTGGCGCAGGTATCGATCATCTTGTATACCGGCATAACGCCCAGCTTCTCGCGCAGGCGGAAGGTCTCCTTCTCGCTAAGGCCCCATACCTGGCCAATGTATTTGTCGCTCAGCCCCAGGCGCTTGGCGCGGCGCAGCACGTCCGCGTCCATGGGATGGGCCTTCAGCTCCGGCTCAAAGTCCACAATGTTTTTCAGCTTTTCCAAAAACAGCATGTCAATCTTCGTGCTGTCGTAGATCAGCCCCAGGTCAACGCCCAGGCGAATCAGCTGTGCAATGGCAAAAACGCGATCGTCCGTGCCCTCATGGATGTAGTTGAGCAGCTCGTCGGCGGGCTTGCCGTCAAAGCGCGGCATGTAAATGTGGCACACGCCCGTTTCCAGCGACCGCACGGCCTTGAGCAGGCTTTCCTCAATGGTGCGCCCAACGCTCATCACCTCGCCGGTCGCCTTCATCTGCGTGCTCAAGCGGTTGCTCGCGCCCTCCAGCTTGTCAAAGGGAAAGCGCGCCATCTTGCTTACCACATAATCCAGCGCGGGCTCAAAGCACGCGGGCGTGTTCGCCAGCGCGATCTCCTCCAAATGCATGCCCACCGCCACCTTGGCCGATACGCGCGCGATGGGGTAGCCGCTGGCCTTGCTCGCCAGCGCCGAGGAACGCGACACGCGGGGGTTGACCTCGATCAGGTAATACTGGAAGCTGTACGGGTCCAGCGCGAACTGCACATTGCACCCGCCCTCAATTTTCAGCGCGCGGATGATTTTGAGCGCGCTGTCCCTAAGCATGTGGTATTCCTTGTTGGTCAGCGTTTGGCTGGGGCACAGCACGATGGAATCGCCCGTATGCACGCCCACAGGGTCGATGTTTTCCATGTTGCAGATGGCGATGGCGGTGTCGTTGGCGTCGCGCATCACCTCGTATTCAATTTCCTTGTAGCCCTTGATGCTCTTTTCCACCAGCACCTGATGCACCGGGGACAGCTTCAGCGCGTTTTTGAGCAGCTCCTCCATCTCCCCGGCGT
The DNA here is from genome assembly GCA_900550955.1 of uncultured Eubacteriales bacterium. Lineage (GTDB taxonomy): Bacteria > Bacillota > Clostridia > Christensenellales > Aristaeellaceae > Limiplasma. The sequence goes on from URUF01000027.1 coordinate 7,506, forward strand.
TGTCCGCGAAGCCGCCGCCCGTGCCGCCCAGCGTGAACGCGGGGCGCAGAACCACCGGGTAGCCGATCTCCTCCGCCGCGCGGAAGCCCTCCTCCATGCTGGTGGCGATGATGGAGGGCAGCACCGGCTCGCCCAGGCGTTCGCACAGCTCCTTGAACTTTTCGCGGTCCTCCGCCATATCGATGGATTCAAAGCTTGTGCCCAAAATTTCCACCTGGCACTCGTCCAAAACGCCCTTGCGCTTTAATTGCATGGCCAGGTTCAGGCCCGTTTGGCCGCCCAGGCCCGGCAAAATAGCATCCGGGCGCTCGTAGCGCAAAATCTTGGCCACATATTCCAGGGTAAGCGGCTCCATGTACACCTTGTCCGCAATGTCCACGTCGGTCATGATGGTCGCGGGGTTGGAGTTGACCAGGATCACCTCATACCCTTCCTCGCGCAGGGCCAGGCAGGCCTGCGTGCCCGCATAGTCAAACTCCGCCGCCTGCCCAATCACAATCGGGCCGGAGCCAATCACCAGGATGCGGTGAATATCCGTGCGCTTAGGCATTGCGCTTCTCCCCTTCCATCAAATCGATAAAGCGTTTGAACAGGTAGGCGCTGTCCTGCGGGCCGGGCGCGCTTTCCGGGTGGTACTGCACGCTAAAAAGCTTATCCCGCATGCAGGCCACGCCCTCGGGCGTTCCGTCCAGCAGGTTCTGGTGCGTCATCACAAGGCCCGTTCCCTCAAGCGATTTTTCATCCACCGCGAAGGAATGGTTCTGGCTGGTAATCTCAATCCTGCCGGTTGCCAACTCGCGCACGGGGTGGTTGCCGCCGCGGTGGCCAAACTTCATTTTGAAAGTCTTGGCCCCGCATGCAAGCGATATCATCTGATGCCCCAGGCAAATGCCAAAAATGGGCAGCCTGCCGCGCAGCGCCTTCACCAGGTTGATCACCGGCGCCACATCCTGCGGGTCGCCGGGGCCGTTGGAAAGGAACAGTCCGTCCGGCTTGAAGCTTAAAATGGTTTCGGCAGGCGTGTCATAGGGCACCACGGTCACGTTGCAGCCGTATTGGTTCAGCTTGCGGATGATGTTGAGCTTGATGCCGCAATCCACCGCCACCACGCTGTAACGCGGATTGGGCGTGCGGGCGTACCACTTCTTTTTGCAGCTTACGCGGCTTACGCTGTCGGTTGGCAGCTTGTAGGCGCGCACGCGCTCCAGCGCCTCCGCAACAGGCGTGTCCGCGTCGCAAATCAGCGCGCGCTGGCTGCCTTCCGAACGGATCATGCGCCCAATTCTGCGCGTATCCACGCCTTCCAGGCCCGGAATGCCGTTTTCCTCCAAAATTTCGCCCAGCGTTTTGGTATAGCGGAAGTTGCTGGGCATGTCGCAGTATTCGCGCACCACCAGCCCGCCCATGGTGGGCACGCGCGTTTCGTTGTCCTCGTCGGTGATGCCGTAGTTGCCAATCAGCGGATAGGTCATCACAACGGTTTGGGCGGTATAGCTGGGGTCGGTCACAATTTCCTGGTACCCCACCATGGAGGTGTTAAACACCAGCTCGCATGCCGCGTCGTTCATGGAGCCAAAGCCCGTTCCCCGGTGTACGCTTCCGTTTTCCATCACCAGCATGCGCTGTTTGCCTAGCGTTGCCATATCGTGTTCCCTCCCAAGCAAGTCATTACGCACCGCCCCTGCGCCTGCCAGCCTTCAAAGGGGGTGGCGCGCCCCATGGAGGCAAATTCCGACGGGTCTATGCGGTAAGCGCCGTCCAGATCAAAAACGGCAAAGTCCGACGCGCCGTTTTCCACATCCGCCGCAGGCAGTCCAAAGCGGGCGCGCGGCCTGTGCGTAAGGGCGTTCAGCACGGTTTCAAGCGAAACCTTACCCGTTTTCACCAGCCCTGTGTACAAAACGGCGAAGGCGCATTCCAGCCCCACCACGCCCATCAGGCTTTTTTCCAGCCCGCGCGCTTTTTCCTGCGCGCTGTGCGGCGCGTGGTCGGTTGCGATACAATCTATGGTGCCGTCCCTAAGCCCCTCCACCAGCGCGTCGCGGTCCTCTGCCGAGCGGATGGGCGGGTTCATCTTGAACCGCCCGTCGTCCTGAAGGTCCTCGTCGCACAAAAGCAGGTAGTGCGGCCCGGTTTCACAGGTCACGTCCACGCCCTCGGCCTTCGCCCGGCGAATCAGCGCAACGCTTTCCTTGGTGGATACATGGCACACATGGTAGGGGCACCCCGTTTCCCTTGCCAGCCGCAGGTCGCGCTCCACCTGCCGCCATTCGCTCTCGCTGCAAATGCCCTTGTAGCCATGGGCCCTCGCGTAGGCCCCGTCGTGGATGCAGCCGCCGTTTAGCAGGCTTTCATCCTCGCAGTGCGCCACAACCATGCCGCCCGCGGCTTTTACGCGCCGCATGGCCTCGCGCATGGTTTCCTCGTCCTGCACGCCCCTGCCGTCGTCCGAAAACCCGGCCACAAAGGGCCTGAGCGCCGCAAAGTCACACAGCTCGCCGCGCCCCCTCTGCCCCATGGTAATGCATCCGTAGGGCAGCACCCGCACCCTCGCGTCCCGCTGGATAATGGCAAGCTGCTCCCTCACATGCGCAATGCTATCCGGCGCAGGATTCAGGTTTGGCATGGCGCACACGGCGGTATAGCCGCCCCGCGCCGCCGCCTCCGTACCGGTGCGGATGGTTTCCTTATAAAAAAAGCCCGGCTCTCGCAGATGCACATGAACATCAACAAGACCCGGTACCAGCAGCCTGCCCCCCAACGGAAACGAATCCGCCACAGGAAAAGAGGAAATATCAACAACGCGGCCCTCCTCAACGGTTACAGCCCGCCGGGACAGCCTGCCCTTCTGGTACACCAACGCGTTTTCCAACGTAAGCCGCAAGTCAAGCGCTCCTTTCCGCAGTTTCGGATGCGTATGCTCAATCATTGATAATACACAAGGGATGGATATTTGTCAATAGGCGGAACGGTAGGTTTTAGGGGCCCTATGGATTGCGCCAAAACGCGGTTCAGCGCTTTATTTTGCCCAAGTGCTTCATCACCAGGTTGGCGGCGATGCCCGTTACCGCGCCCGTTACCAGGCCCGCAATCATCAGCACGGCCATGTAGTACATCAGGCTGGGCGTGCCCAGCATCACCATCGCCAGAGCCACCTGGCCCACATTGTGCATTACGCCGCCCACCATGCTCACCGTAATGGGATGCACGCCCTTCACCCGGCTCAAAAGCGCCATGCAAACCATGCTCAGCAACCCGCCCGCAAAGGAATACATCATGGCGTTCACACCGCCAAACAGCAGGCCCGAAAGCGCCACCTTCAGCGCCATCAGCACAAACGACGTGGGGATGCCCAGCATATATACCGCAAAAATGAGCACGCCGTTGCTAAGCCCCAGCTTGATGCCCGGCACGCCGGAGGCTACCGGCAGCATGCTTTCCACAAAGCCCAGCACCAGCATCAGGGCCACCAGCAGGCCGCACAGGGCCACCCACTGCGTTTGCTCCCTCACAGACCGTTTTTTCATAGGCGCGCCCCCATCACTGCTGCCTCAGCAGCTGCATCAGCCCTTCGGGTGTATATAGCTCCAGCGTAACCTCGTTAGGTAGGCAGATGATCATGTTGCCCAGGATGCGCTGCTCCATATTTTCCAGGGTGACCACGCCCTGCTGCACGCAGTCCTGGTTATCGCAGGTGGCGCTTTTCATGTTCACGCTGGTAGGCGTTACATGAATAACATTCTCCATGCCGCTTGTGCCCTGCTTTACGGTGTACTCGCCCTCCTCCGTCAAGGGGATGGGCTGATATACCACCCCGTGCACCGTCACCAGCAAATAGGCCTTCACGGCGGGCGTGGCCACCGGGCCCACCGCTGCGGACACGCCTGGCGTTGCCCCAGCGATAGGCGTAGCTGTTTCGGCGGACGCGGGTTCCTCTGTGGGAACCGCGGTTTCCTTAGGGGCGGCCGTTCCCGTAGGCGCCGCCGTTGCGGCGAATGTGGGTTGCGCTGCCGCGGGCTCGGGCGTTAGGCTTTCGCCCGAGGGGGTTATCACCGCAAGCTGCGCATCTGTAAGCGAAGGCGCGTCTGCCTCCACCTGCACGCGGCGGGGTAAAAGCAGCCCCAGCGCGGCAGCCAGTGCAATCAGCGCGGCAATTCCAATAATAATCCACACATTTTTATTGTGCATGAGGGTTCATCCTTTCACAAAGGGTAACGGAGTCATCATACCGCACCGCGCCGCCGCCGTCAAGCTTTCATGCAAAACGGCGCCGTTTCCAGTTTCGTACTCTGTTTCCTCCCGCTTGCGCGCAAAGAGGCGGCAGGGAATGCAAAGAAATTTTAAAAATGGGTATTGCATTTTTTCCCGGTCTTTGTTATAATGATCAAGCTGATTTGAGGCGTGCCGCTTCAGGGCAGCATGTGGGCTCGTAGCTCAGCTGGATAGAGTGTTTGACTACGAATCAAAAGGTCGTGGGTTCGAATCCCGCCGGGCTCACCAAAGAAAACCGTTGAAAACCAACGGTTTTCTTTTTTCTACATTTAGGGATCTAAACCCGATGAACCAAGCGTGTATCCAGATGAACGCCGTGTTTTCGGGGTTGGAACCGTCCATCCCCACGGCGCGCGTTCGGTTTGGCATGGCAAATGCCAAATCAATCGCCCCTGCGGGTACAGCATAGCAATTGGGCACGGAGTGCCCAGCGGAAAAAAACCGTGAATCTCGCAAAGAAACTGTGCGGCAGCCGGGTCCCTTCCAACCCAAACAGGGCCCGCCGCAGGAAGAAACCCTGCGGCAGGCCCTGTGATATAGCCGTTCCTATGCGCTTTTTCCTTGCCTTTTACCCTTCTAGGCCGCTTCCAATCTGCCGCGCCCATTTTTCCACCTCCGCGTCAGGGGTAATCTGCCGCGCCTCGTTAAAGCGCACATTCAGTCCCTCCCGTACATCCGCGCCGGCGCAGGCGCTTTTGAAATCCCGCAGGGTATGCCCAAGCCATCCGCCGTTGGTGGCAAAGGGCCATACCGTTTTGCCGGATAGGTCGTGCATGCGCAGGAACGCGTTCATGGCCGGGGCAAAGGTGTACCACCACACCGGGCTGCCCAAAACCACCGTATCATACCGGCCCAGGTCAATGTCCAGGGGCGCAATCTCCGGCAGATAGCCGCTGTTTACCTCTCGCTGGCCCTGCGCCACCACATCGTCATAGCTTCCCGTATAGGGCTTGGCGGTTTGAATTTCCGCCGCGTCCGCCCCAAGCGCCGCCTGAAGCTTCCCGGCGATGCGGCGGGTGTTGCCGCCGTAGGAGTAATACAAAATCAACGTTTTCATTCCAAAAGCCTCTTCTCCGCTTTCTTTCATTTTGGCTCAAGTCCGGTATACGTCCCGCGCCATCCTCATGGCCGCCCATGCTTTCGGCCACCCCGCATAGAAAGCTGCGTGCGTCAATATCTCCGCCATTTCCTCCGCCGTAACGCCATGCTTCCTTGCGTTTTGAATGTGAAACGCCAGCGAGCCGTCCGCAACGCCGCCCGCCATTAGGGCGGTCACGGTCACAATGCTCCTGTCCTGCGCGGAGAGCTGCGCTTCTCTGGCCCAAACCTGACCGAACAGCACATCGTCGTTCAATTCGGCAAACGTTGGGGCGAAATCTCCAAGCTGCTCTCTGCCCGCCGTAACCTTTTCCATATTACCCGACCCCTTGCGCGTTTGCATATTCTTCGTCTGAAACGGGCTCGCACCACTCGGTTTGCGCCTTTTCGCCCGGAACCTCAATGGCCAGGTGGGCAAACCAGCTGTCCGCCGCCGCGCCGTGCCAGTGCTTTACCCCGGCCGGAATGTTCACCACATCGCCGGGACGCAGCTCGCGGGCGGCGCTTCCCCATTCCTGATAGTACCCCCGCCCGGCGGTCGCCAGCAGGATTTGCCCGCCGCCGCTTTGGGCCTGGTGAGTATGCCAGTTGTTGCGGCATCCCGGCTCAAAGGTAACGTTGCCAATCGCAACCTGCTCCAGGGAGAGCATGTTCAAATAACTCTGCCCCACAAAATACGGCGCGTAAGCCTCGTTCTTTTCTCCTATGGGAAATACGCTGATCTGTTGTGGCTCCATGTATTCCACTCCCCTTCAAAGCAAAAGGAAAAGCATGCCGGATATGCCCTCCATGCATGCTTATGATAAACCCGGCGGCCCATTCTGTCGAATACTTCTTTTCTATGACCGTTCCATGCCCAAAAAGCATCGTATGTATTCCAGGAATTTTCCTGCGGCCAGCGAAAACGGCTTTCCCCGCTTCCAGGCCAGCACAGAGGTGGAATACAGCTCCGGGCACAGCGGCGTCATACGCACTTCCGCCCTATCCAAAAACGGCAGCGCGCCCTCGATAATCAAGGCATAGCCCAGCCCGGCCCGCACCAGCAGGGCGGCGTTGGTGCTCAGGTTGCTCACCGCAGTGATATCCAGCTTCTCATAGTACTCGCCAAACCAGCTTGCCACCTCGTCATGTATCTTTTGCCGGCTGGGCAGGATGACCGGTTTGTCCGCCAGCTCCCCGGCCGTCACATGCTCCCGCCTGGCCAGGGGCGCGCCCGACGGCATCACCGCTACCCAGCGCTCCTTCACCGGCAGGCGCAGGTACTCGTAGCGCTCCATCTCCACAGGCTCCAAAAGAAGGCCCAGGTCGGTCAGCCCGTTGTCCATACGGCGCTTGATCTGGTCCGCATTGGCCGTATATACGTCAAACCTTACCCGGGGATAGGCCATATGGAACCCGGCGATCCCCTCGCTCAACAGCTTCATAGCCGCCGTTTCCCCGCAGCCGATACACACCGTCCCCTCCACCTGCTCCTCCCGGGCGGATAGCTCCGCTTCCGCCTTCTCCACCAGCTCCAGAATTTCCTCCGCCCGCCGGCGCAGCAGCATCCCCTCGTCCGTCAGCGCCAGGGGCCGGGCCCCCCGCACAAAAAGCCTCGCGCCCGTCTGCGCCTCCAGCAGCGCCATCTGGCGGCTAAGCGTGGGCTGGGTGATATGGAGCGCCTTAGCGGCGCGCGTGATGCTTTGCTCCCTTGCCACCGTCAGAAAATAGTACAAAAGCCTTGTTTCAATCATCCTGCCACATCACTTTCATAAAAAATGGCCGCCTATCCCTGTCCTCCGCCCACCGGCGCGCGACAGGCCCTTCGCATCATGCCGCAGGCGCACCCCGCGCCCTCAAACTCAAAAATCCCCCTGCGCACGCAGAGGGATTTTTGCACAGCGTCAGGCCGCTGCCTGGCCCTTTTCCTTTTTGAAGCGCCCGGTAAACTTTTCCCAGCGCTTTCTTCGCTTTTCCTTCAGCGCCAAGCGGTCGCCCAGGTCGCGCGCGCCCACGCCGTACACCAGGTACAGGATCAGCCCGCTCACCAGCATGATAAACACCGTGGAGGCGCAGCGCCGTCCCGAGGCGTTCACGTTGTAGCCGTCGCGGCCCTCCTCGGCGCACATGTTCTGAATCACCATGGCGTAGGTTTTGCCATAGCTGGAATGGAACGTGGCGGACATATCGTACTCGGTGAACAATGCGTTAAAGTTGAGCGCAAACACCGCCAGCACGCTTGGCAGCACAATGGGCAGCTTTACCCTAAGGAAGGTGACCAGGCTGCTTGCGCCCAGGTTCTTGGCCGCGTCCTCCAGCTCCTCGTCTATGGCGTAGAAGGCCGCCTTGATCATGCGTAGAGCAAAGGGCAGCTTTACCACCGTGTACGCCATCACAATCAAAAAGCGCACGTTTTCCCGCATGTAAAGGTTGTTGTTAAACACGTACCATACGTCGTTGGAGTTAAAATAGGTGCGGTAGGAATAGCAGATCAGGATGGTTGGCAGCAGCCACGGAAACAGCAGGCTGTACTCCAGCACGGTGGAGCGCTTTTTGTTCTTGTTTTTGAAGATGTAGTTCACCGCCACAACAACAATCACGCAGGCCAGCGCCGCCGCCAAGGCCGATAGCACAAAGCTCAGCCGTATGCCGCCCACCGTATCCGCGTTGGCAAACAGGCCGGAGATCGAATCCTCCCGCAGGCGGTATTTGCCGCGGTTGGTCAAAAACTCGTAATCCTGCGTGCCAAAAAAGTTGATCAGCGTCCATTCGCCCATGTTAAGCGATTTGGAGCGGATGGCCGGGTAGTTCTGGAACGCGAACAGCACAATCATCACCACGGGGGTCATGTAGATGATGAACAGCACATACGCATAGATGTGCGCCAGCACGTTTGCCGCCGGGTTGGTAATCTTCTGCTTTACCAGCTTGGCCTTGGTTTTGCTCACGCTCAGGTAATGGCCCTTGCGCTCGTAGCTTGAAAGCACGGTCAACAGCACGATGGTGAACATCGCCAGAATGATGGACAAAAGCGCCGCGCGCGCCTGCGGGAACGCCTCGTCCGCGATGGACGAGCCCGCCAGGCGCACAATCTCCGGGTTGATGGAATCATAACCCAAAAGGGTGGGCGCGCTCATGGCGCACAGGCCGGTAATGAACGTCATCACCGTAAGGGAGAACATGGTGGGAATCAGCGTGGGGAAAACCACCTTCAAAAGCACCTTGAAGGGCTTCGCCCCCATGTTGCGCGCCGCCTCCACCGTGTTGTAGTCAATGCCGCGGATGGCGTTGCGCAAAAACAGCGCATGGTTGGACGTGCACGCAAACGTCATGGTAAACAGCACCGCGTTGAAGCCCGAAAACCAGTTGCGGTTCATATCGGGGAACATGCCGTATAGCCAGGTGGTCAGGATGCCGTCGCTGTCGTAAAGAAACAGGTAGCCGGTTACCAGCGCCACGCCGGAATAGATCAGCGTGGTCATGTACCCCAGCCGCAGGATTTTCGCGCCCTTGATGTCAAAGTACTCGGTCAACAGCACAATGCTCACGCCCACGATGTTGACCGTTACCACCAGGCACAGCGCCAGCTTGAGGGAGTTCCACACATAGCTGGGCATATTGCCCGCAAAGAAGAAGCGGATAACCGCCATGGGATCGGTAACGCCGTCGGCGTTTTTGGCGGTAAAAATCTGGGTAAGGGTATTCAGGCACGGCAGCAGCATGAAGCCGAAAAACAAATACACAAAGAAAGCGATGCCAAAGGTTTTGGCCAGCAGCTCAGGCTTGAACCAGGAGCGGGCTTTGCTGTTCATGCGTCCGCCCCCTTATTCCGCCTCGGGCGCGGCTACGTAGCTCATCACATCCGAGGGATGGATGCCCACCGTAACCTGCTCGCCGGGCTCGTAGATATTGATGCCGTCGTTCTTCTCGATGGCCTTGATGGTTTGGCCGCCCGCCTGGATGTAGTACTTGATGTACAGGCCGTAGTACTCGCGGCTCTCGATCACGCCGGTCAGCTGCAATTCATCCGCGTCCTTGGGGCGGTTCACGCGGATGCGCTCCAGGCGGATGAAATGGTGCTTGCCCGCGTCCAGCTTCATCTGGCCCGCCACATCGTCCCCCAGGCGGTTGATATCGCCGATAAAGTTGCACACGAACTCCGTTTTGGAATGGTTGTACACCTCGTTAGGCGTTCCAATCTGCTCGATGAAGCCCTTGTTGAACACGGCGATGCGGTCGGAAAGCGTGAGCGCCTCCTCCTGATCGTGCGTTACGTAGATGCAGGTGATGCCAAAATCCCGCTGCATCTTTTTCAGCTCGTTGCGCAGCTGCACGCGCAGCTTGGCGTCCAGGTTGGAAAGCGGCTCGTCCATGCAGATGATGCTTGGGCCCGTAACCAGGGCGCGGGCAATGGCCACGCGCTGCTGCTGGCCGCCGGAAAGCTGGCTTACGGCCTTTTTCAGCTGTTCGTCGCTTAAATCCACCTTGTTGGCGATCTCGCGCACCTTGCGGTCAATTTCCTGCTTGCCCAGCTTTTGAATTTTCAGGCCAAACGCGATGTTGTCATACACCGTCATGGAGGGGAACAGCGCATAGCTCTGGAACACAATGCCGATGTTGCGCTTCTCAATCGGCACATGGGTGATATCCTCATCGTTTACGTTCACCGTGCCGCTAACCGGCTCGATAAAGCCGGTGATGGTGCGCAGCGTGGTGGTTTTTCCGCAACCGGACGGGCCCAGGAAGGTAAAAAACTCCCCCTCCTTCACATCCACGTTAATGTTATGAAGCGCCTCAAAATCACCGAACTTGACCACAATGTCCTTCAATTCAATCATGCTGACCCACTGCCCCCTTCGCATTTGCAATGATATGGATATGGCGAGCCTGCTATCACAGGCCCGCCATAAGCCGTCGGTACGGAGGGAACGCCAGGGGCTATCGCCCCTTTGGCCCTCCTGTGTTTTACGCGCGCCTGTTACTGGGCGGCAGCCTGGGTCAGCACGGACCAATCCAGGTTATCCCAATCGGGCTCGGCGGGGGCGGCGGTAGCGTCGGCCCAGTAGAAGCCCAGGTTGGTCATGATGTTGGTCCACTCGCTGGAATGGGCGCCCACGTACTCGGCGTAGGTCATCTCGGTGCCTTCAACCTTCTCCAGGGAGAAGTTCTTCAGGGTGTAAATTTCGGGGGTTTCGTCATAGATCTCGGCCACGGCGGCGGTGTTGCAGGGGAAGCTGTCAAACTCGTCAGCCCAAGCGGCCTGGGTTTCGGCGGAGCCGAACCACTCGGCAAAGGCCTTCACAGCCTCGGTTTCTTCCTCGCTGCGGCCCTCGCGGTCCAAAATGCCCAGGTACTCGGCGATGTAGTAGGTGCCGTCCTCAATGTCAACCAGGGCCCAGTTCTCGGGCTCCAGGGTGCCCTTCAGGGGGTTGGAGGAGCTGTCCGCCGCGGAGTCAACCTTGCCGTACAGGGAGGAGGAGTAGAAGGTGGAAACCTGCACGTCGCCGCGGTTCAGGGGATCGAAGCCATAGCTGTCGCCGGTGAAGTTGCCGTTGGCGCAGTACTTCCACAGCATCTTCCAGCCGTCAATGCTGATGCCGCCCGCCGGAGAGGTGGGATCGGTGTAGGCATAGAGCAGCGCGTTGTTGATGTTGGCGTTGGTGGTGCCGCCAACCTTGCCCTGGCGATACCACTTGTAGCCGCAATCCACGATGTCGGCCCAGTGCTTGAAGGAAAGCTTCTCGCCGTTGGTGCCCAGCTCGTCGTTGCGGTACAGCATAAGGATGTTCTGGATTACCAGGCCGTAGGCCTTGCCGTCGTACTTATACTGGCCCACTTCCTCAACCCAGCTGGGGGTCCAGTCCATGATCTTGAGGTTCTCATAGGTGCCGTTCACCAGCTGCGACCAGCGGGTTTCGTTCAGGCCGAAGATGATATCGCCGTCCTTGTTTTCATTGGCGGCCTGGATGGCGGCGGTGTCGCCAGAGATAACGCTGTTATCATCCATGGAAATGGTGAAGCCGGCGGCCTTAGCGGCGTTCTGCAGCCAGGTGGCGCGCTCGGTGGAGTTGGAGTTGGAGTAGATGCGGATGGTGTAACCGGAGTAGTCCTTGCCCTCGGCTACGGCGAAACTGCAAACAGACAGCGCAAGCGCCAAAGCCAGCAAGATCGAAAGGGTCTTTTTCATAATGATTTTCTCCTCCTTTATGGATTATGGAACGAGTCTGGCACCTTTTGGTGTTTGATTATTATAGCACAATGTAAAAAATGTGTAAAGCGGAAAGTAGGCAATTTGTTCCCTCCGCCTGGTTTGGGCATGGCAAAAAGCGCGGGAGGAAAGCTTCCCGCGCCCCTCTACCCCCAGTATACGCGCTCATGTCGCCCCTCAGCGGACAGGGATGCGCCTGAACAACTTGAGAAATATCATTATATGTTCATCCTTATTCATAGACTTCGATTGCTCTCTTTAATCGCGAAATTTTTAGCTGTCTTGCTCTGCCAATACCATTTTGACGATTTGTTGTATGCGAGCGATAAATTGGCTGTCATTGTATTGCTTTGCAAAATATCGGTCGATCTCCAAAAGCATCTGATCATGTATTCCGCCAATTATATCTAGAAAGCTTGGGCCGGGGAAAAATAAGTTGGGCGCAATCTTCTCCTGATAGAAGCTGATGTCCTGCGGACTTACTATATATCGCCACCTTTGAATTTCTTCATATTCGGCATTGATCTCATCAAGACGAAACTGTGCTTCGCGTCGTATGGTATCAGTTGAATGGTTAAGTGCTGCTTGAGCTTTTTCTTGTGCTTCCTGTAGTTTTTTAGAATGGCTAGCATATTGAGGATGCTCAACAGGTGTGCTTTCACTAGGATAAAGAGCAATTCTATGCAGCGGACTCATATGCTCTAGCGTGTAGGCGATATATTCCATAGCCAAATCAACATTTTGGCTAAACGGATTCATTACATATAGTTTGAGTGAAGCTTTGATCGGCTGATCTTTGAAATGATTAGGTGAGAGTAATAGCATATGCTTACTAGCCCACGCACCGGTGTCCAGCAAGTCGGTTTCTGCCGGGTAAAAAATCCAGGCTTTTTCAGATCCATAGTCTGGATTTTTGCGTATGCACACATCGTCTAATTCTCGAAAAGAAGCGAGAAGTTCGTGAAACAATGGTGTGTCAAAGTCCAACGGTTCTTGTGTGTATTGATAATTGGCTATATAGTTACGAAGTAGGGTATCTAGTAGCCAGCGTTGAGGTGAGGCCGCACCGACCAACTGATACTGATCTAAGTCCTCAACGCTCAACGTGCGCCACGAGCGAAGCACATCCAGGAATTCATCATAATGCATAGGAATCTGTTTTGTTCCAAATAAATCGTCCCAAGATTGAGAATCTATGGTGTCTGCGAAAATACTGATACCTACGGGTGCCGCAAACAGCTTCCCTTTATTTTTTACATTCGCGGCAATAGCGGGATACATCTGCTCGATCCTTGTTGCAATTTTAGGGTTGGCTGATAAATCGACAAAATAGCCCTTTTCGAGTAATGGTGTGATATCAAAATATTGCGTGTCAAGCACAAACAGATCGTAGTATGAACTCTGAGTTAAGAGTGCTTGAACCAAATCCTCAGATGTTTCAAAAAATTCGATTGGTTTTCGGATGGATACTTGCGGATACTCTTGAGAAAAGGAACGATTAGCCTCTGTATCGGGTATTCCGTAAATTGTCAGCGTACGGATATCCGCCCGTTGCGATATATCATACGCAGCAACAAAGTCGATACCAGGTATGAGGTAGCGTCCTTGAGCAAGCATACCAGCACATGCTAAATCGTATGTTGCAGAAACCGGGGTGAGCGTATCAAGATGTCCTTCCGTATCTATGGAATAAATTGCGCCATTACCGCAAAAAATCATCTTACCATCCTCGCACACAAACCCACTAGCTGTGCGTTCTAAATCAGCCACATAGTGAGCCGTATTTTGCCATGGGTCAAGTTGATATAGGCTCAGCGCTTCGATACCAAGTACGCCAATCCATAGAGTATTGTCATCCTCAACGGCAAAATGATAGGCGTTTTCATACTTAAATTTGGTTTGCTTACCTGTTGCCAAATCAAAGCAGAAGATATAGGTGGTGCCAGGAACTTTTGCCTGCTGGTCGGTATGGATAAAATACAATTTTCCATTATACACACTGACTTCTTTAATAGGCTTGATATAGCGGAATCCATCCTCAATACGCGTCATATTCTCCCATTCCAAGAAGTAAAGGGGTGAAATGGATCCGTTCGCCTGTGTGTCAATTTTGTAGATTATACCATTCAATAAATTCAATCCACACAAATAATTATCAATCTCTACAAGTACGGATATCGCATAGGTATTGTCGTCACCCTCCGGATAGCCATATTGGAAAGGAGAAAAAATTGTAGAAATCTCTTGAAACGATGTATCTCCTTCAGACGCAGCCACTAATCGTCCGTCGTTTGTGAGACCATAGATCGTTTCTTCTACAACCGTCGTAGAAATGAGCTCAGCGTTAAGCAAGTCAAGCGTGTAGTAGGACGTATCGGCATAGGCAGCCGGCAAGAAGCACCAGATTACCGTCAGTGTAATGAGAATAATTATACGTTTCATACATACACCTCCGTTTGTTGATATTTGCAGATGCCGGGGGCATCAAACAGCACGCTTTTTTAGTCTTATTTTACAAGTAATCACATAAATTACAAAAAGTGAAATAATCAGGATCACAAGTTTATAAAAGCTTTCCTTTAAGGTAAGCCCATATTGAGCATTTTCTGGAAGATAATGTTTTAATTGAGCTAATGCACAAGGTATCCATCTATAAACATCAATGCCTAGTAAATTGTAAGAAGTAATATTCATGAGAACACAAATAATAGCTATTATACTTCCCATCATATTCTCTGTTAGGGTATCCACTACCAAAACAACAAGCCCAAGGAACGTAAAAACAAGAGTTTGCAAGAAAAATTGAATAAATACCGCTTCGTACATTGAGAAATTGATTAATATATCTATGTCGGGCAGCAGGTAAGCAGACCCACCATTTTTAATACTTTTGATCAAATATAACCATGTATCGGTTCGCTCCGAACTTGACTGGAATGGATATCTAAACGCAAGCAGAACCAATAATATTGCTATAATATACATGTTCTAGAAATGAATACGGAACGCAACTCTTTCATGCGTACTCCTTTGCCATAAAATTTGGGCTGGGAATACACTTCCCAGCCCAAATTTTATCATTATGGGGTAAATGTTGCGTATACTATCAAACCAGAAGTTGCGGTGCTACTGTCATCCATTTTACTCAAAAAATAGACAGGAGTAAAATTTCCAACGGATTTTGTGTAAGAATAATCATCGTCAACACCTTGGCGACTCCAAGTCCAGTAAGAACTAACGCTGCCTGTGCTTGTGTTATCGATTCTGGCACGACCACCCCATACATATGTTGTGCTTACATTGGATTTGGAATCGTTGATTTTCATGTGCCACTTATTCGTTACGTTACTTTTAGTGGCGCTTCCAGATTGATGGGTAGTTGTGTAATTTGAAAAACTAGTATTGATTGTAACTGCCCATGCAGTCGAGCATGCAACGAGGAGAATGCAAACCAGCATGAACATAGCACAAATTCGCTTTTTCATTAACATTTCCTCTTTTCTCTATGCATATTATGGTGCAGCATGTAAGGTTGTCATTATAAATCACCCATTGGTATCATCCCCCATATATTCAAGACAATCTAAATATGCACCATTCTCGTGACTGAAACACAATTGTTCTGGAACAGACACCTCATAGGAACCGTGAGCGCTTGGTATTCTCGCACAAATAACATCATACCGATAGAGTCAATCTGTAATGCAGGCAACAACCCCATTATTTATTTGTACTAACTATTCTTTCAGTTATATTATATATAGTACATTTGGTTCGTCTTGTCAACGGGTTTTTCGGCACGAAAATCAATTTTCTGTAGGAAATTTCTACCTCCGCCTGGTTTAGGCATGGCAAAAAGCGCGGGAGGAAAGCTTCCCGCGCCTTTTCCGGCAAACCGAAAGGGAGAGCCCTCGCGGGCCCTCCCCCAAGAGATTCTATTCGCTTACTTGTTCACCGCGTTCTTTACGGCTTGCATAATGGCGTTGGAGGTAATGGTCGCGCCGCCCACGGCGTCCACCTCGGAGGACTGGGCCTCCACGATTTCGCCGGGCACAACCGCGATCGCCTTATCGCCGATGCCTTCGGTCTCGCCGTGCTTCACAACCTCAACCGCGCTGATGGTTTCGCCGTCCATGGTCACCTTCACAACCACTTCGCCGCCCATGCCCATCGCGGAGCCGATGAACTCATTCTCAGCCGTGGCGACCTCGTTCTGGCTGCGGCCGTCGTAGGCTTCCTTCTTCAGCATGCTCTCGGCGGAAACGTCCGTCTTGGCAGCCGCCGCGTTCGCGCCGGCGATGCGGCCGGAGAACACGCACTCAGCCAGGTTGCCGCCGCCGTTGTAAATGTCGCAGTAGAAGCTGCCAAACTCGCCCGCGCTGTACAGGTGGGGAATCGGCTCGCCCCAAACGTCGATCACTTCGCACTCCACGTTGCGCTTCGCACCGCCCTGGGTGTTGGTGAACGTGGGCTTGAGCGGCATGGCGTAGAAGGGGCCCACCTCAACGGGTACCAGGTATTCCGCGTTCGCGGAAACGGCGGTCACGCGGCCCTCTTCCTTATCGGCCTTTACGTCAGCCGCGTCGTTGCTGCCAAAGTCGGGGTCATAGCCCTGCGCGCAGTAGCCGTTGTACTCCTCAACGGTGGCCTTGAGCGCGTCGGGGTCGATGTTCATCTTTTCAGCCAGCTCTTCCAGCGTATCGGCCTTGATAATCCAGCCCTTCTCGATCTCCTCCTGATTGCCCTCGGAGAAGCTCAGGTACACCTTGCGGGTGTTGGTGCTGTCGTAGATCATCCAGGAATTGTTAGGAATCTGCTGGGAAACCCAGGTGCCGTGGTTATATACATGGCCATGGCTGGGGGATTCGCACTCGTTGATAAAGCGGGTTCCGTCGCCGCCCACCACGATGCAGGAGCCGCGGGCAAAACCGGTGAACATGTTCAGGCCTTCGGAGGTGTTGAAGTTATAGCCCGGAGCGATGCCGGTTTCGGGGTTCACAAAGTTGATGTCAGGGCCGGATAGGGTGGACATATGCCACAGATCCGCGCCCACGTCGATGGCCATCTTCACGCCGTCGCCGGTGTTGTAGCGCGCGGCCTTGGAGTAGCATTCGGGCATCTGGGTGTAGCTTTCAATCATTTCCTCGTTGTTCTCAAAGCCGCCCACAGCCATAACCACGCCGTTCTTCGCGCGCACGTTGAGCGTCTGGCCGTTCTGCTCCACCTTTACGCCGTGGATGATCTTGGTATCGGGATCCTGAATCAGGCGCACGGCCGGCGCGCTGTACCACACGTCGATGTTTTCGGCGCGCTTCATCACATTGCTGTACAGCAGGCCCCAGAACTTGCTGGTCCAGAACTCCTTGTCGATCTCGGTGGTGTTGATGGCTTCCGCGGCGGGCAGGTCGGGGTATTCAATCAGCGGGTAGTTCAGGAAGTTCTCGCCGTCCGCGCCCATGGAAACCAGCCATTCGGGGATTGCCATCGCGCCGTCCACAATCAGCTCGATCACTTCGTCGCTCTGGTTGTCAAAGCCGCCGCGCATGGCCTTGAAGTAGGTGATGGCGCCTTCGCGGTCGGTGGGGGTCAGCAAAATCTGTGCCGCATAGCGGGTATTGCCGCCAGCCTCGCCCTCGGGGGCCTTTTCCAGCAAAAGCACCTTCGCGCCCGCATCCGCCGCCGTAATGGCGGAAACCGCACCGGCGCCGCCGAAACCGGCGACCACTACATCGCACTCCGCGTCCCAATCGATGGTCGCCTCAAAGGGCGTTTCCTCGGCCAGGGCCGGAATGGCCATGGTAAGCAGCATGGCGGCAGCCAGCAGCACGCTTAGCCATTTCTTCCATTGTTTCTTTCCCCTTTCAAGTTGTCGTTAATTTCGCGACAATTCAGGCGCAAAGCCCTCCTTATGCCGCATCCGTTTAGCATTATACCTCCAAGGGTATGGAAAACAATGTTGTTTTAGTGATAAATAGACACGGCATATTTGTATTTTCTCACAAAGGAAAGGGGCCTGTACGCACAATGACGTTAAATGAAGCTTATATCCAGCTCAGCGAAGCCATTTTTTGCGGAAGCACCGTTCGTGAGGTGGTGGAGCTTTGCGCGCAGGCGTTGGGCACGCCGCTGCGCTTTACCATACACGGGCAGCCGGACGGGGGCATTCTTTCCTCCGCTTATCCCTATGAGGATTTTCTGGAGTGGAAGGCGCTTGTTATACCGGACGGCTCCCTCTCCCCTGCCTACCGCACGTTTTTATCCAATGAATTCGCGTTTACCCATGGTTCCCAGCCCTATCTTTTCCCGGTTACGCCTCCTGTGCAGCGAAGGCGCATTTTATGCATGGCGCTGGTAGGCAGACGCCGCGCTGGCCATATCTCCATTCCCGAGCTGGATGTGCCCCTGGACGCGCTGGATTTCCAGTTGATCGCGCTGTGCGCCCATTTCCTGGCCGTGGCGTTTTTTCAGTCGGGCGGCGCGAATGAGTTCCTGGGCGACGGCAAGGCTATGAAGCTGCTGCTTTCCGACCCTCGCGCCACCTATCCGCAGGTCGCGGCCCTAGCGACGGATCAG
This sequence comes from uncultured Eubacteriales bacterium, assembly GCA_900550955.1. GTDB lineage: Bacteria > Bacillota > Clostridia > Christensenellales > Aristaeellaceae > Limiplasma. Next base: position 25,636 of record URUF01000027.1, read on the forward strand.
GTATTCCTGCGGAAAGGGCGGTACCGGCTTATGACGGTAAGCCTGGTAAACGGCGGGGAGCCGCAAAAGCTCGCCGCCCTTTGCGCGCGTCTCACCGCCTGGCTGTTTTCCCAATGGTGCGAGCGTTCGCAGCACAGCGCGGCGATCCTCTTTGAAAGCCGCCCCTTCAACAAGCGGCTTACAGACGTATTGCGCCAGCAGCTAGAGCAGCTTGGCTGCTCCTGCTGCCTCAGCCCCCTTTATGAGGATCTCATGCAAACGCCGCTATGGCACCAGCGGGCCTTTGCCCTGCGCCCCTTTAAGCAGGCCGCCGCGGGCGATATCGTTTTTCTTCAGGATTACATCGACTTTGCGTTCTACGCGGAAACCGGCCTGGATGACAAGCAGCTGCGCTCCATGGTGTGGGAGCCTATCCGCCGCATGGAGGCCTGGGACGAAAGCAACGGCACGGGTTATATGGACACCCTGCGCGCCTACATTGAGCAGGGTGCGAACCAAAAGCGCGCCGCCGAGGCGCTTTACCTGCATGTAAATACCGTCGCGTACCGTTTTCAGCGCATTCGGGAGCAGTTCGGCATAGACCTGAACGCGCCAGGCGCGCTCACGCGCGTGCTTTTCAGCCTGCGCCTGCTGCAATACCTCAAGCGGTGAGCCCCGCGCCGTTTGACATCCGCCCCAAAACCGGCTATCATACCAGCTATCCTATCGTTTTAAAAGGAGGCAGCGCTGCATGCAATCCCGCGTTCTTATCCGCCGCCTTATCAGCGTGGCGCTGTGCATACTTTCCCTGGCGGCGCTGGCCCTGCCCCTTGCCCCCGGCGGGGAGCCGTCCGGCCTTGCCGCCGGGGTTTTGCTGGCGCTGGGTGCCGCGGTCATGTGGCTGCTTTATGACGCGTGGCTGCGCATGGAGCGGCCCTTGGCCCCCATGCGGCTATGGGTGCTCGCGGGCCTGTTCGCGCTTGTGATGGTGCTGGGGCAAAGCTTTTCCGCCGTGGGAACCGCCGAGCTGTTCACCGGGCGCAAGCTGCGCGCCCTGCTGGGGCTTGTCGGGCGCGCGCCCCTCTATTTTGCGGGCATGCGCGTGCTGAGCCGCGCCCTTGCGCGCGAGGCAAAGCCCTCCGCGCGCTGCCTGCCCGGCCCGCCCTGCGTATGGCTGGGCGGCTGCCTGCTCATGTGCTGGCTGCCCTGGTACGCTTGCCTCTACCCCGGCACCGTGAGCAACGACAGCATCACCCAGCTCAAGGAGATTTTAGGCGTGGTTCCTCTTTCCAACGGGAACCCCGTGTTTCAGACGTGGCTGGTGGCCGCCTTCCGGCAGGCCGGTCTATGGCTGGGCAGCGCGGATGCGGGCGTGGCGCTCTATTGCGTCACCCAGGCCATGCTGATGGCCTGGCTGCTTGGCGTGCTGCTTTCCTACATGTGGCGCGGCGCGGCCCCAAGGTGGCTATGCTGGCTGAGCCTGGCGTTTTATGCCCTATGCCCCATCTTCCCGGTATTCGCCTTCTGCGTGGGCAAGGATACCAACTTTGCCATGGCGGTGCTTTTTCTCTCCCTCATGATCAAGCGCCTTGTGGATACGCCCGCCGGCCGCCCCTTTGGCGGCGGCCCCACCGCGCGCCTGTGCCTGGCGGCGGTGCTATGTACGCTTCTGCGAAATCCCGGCGTATATCTGGCGCTCATTACGCTTGGCCTAACGCTTCTATGGACGCTTGCACGCAGGCGGCAGTGGCGCGCGCCTGTCTGCGGGCTGGCATGCGTGGCAGCCGTGTATGCGGCGCTGCATCTGCTGGTGCTGCCCGGCCTTTCCATCGCGCCCATGCCTGAAACCGAAAACTATTCCCTGCCCTTGCAGCAGGTGGCGCGCGTAGCCGCTGGCAACGCGCTCACGCCCCAGCAGGCCGCCGCCGTAAACGGCGTGCTGCCGGTTGACCAGCTCAAAGACGCCTATAACGGCGAGCTGAGCGACCCCGTCAAAAACCTGTGGCGCGCCGATGTGACCGGCGAGCAGAAGCGCGCCTTCTGGCGGGCATGGCCCGGTATCGTGGCCTCCAATCCCATGACCTGCCTGAGCGCCACCTTCCACAACACCTACGGCTATCTTTCTCCCGGCTACCTCAGCCAAATCAAGCCCACCCTGCTCATTGGCGACCAAAGCACGCGCACGGCCAGCATAAAGGGCCTGTACGATTATTCCGTCAATCCGCGCAGCGCAGCGCTGAAGGCGTTTTGCGACCGCCTTGCGCAAAACCCGATGTACCGCGTTCTGATCTCGCCGGGCCTGTACGGCTGGATTGCGCTCTTTGCGGCTGTTTCGCTGCTCAGAGGCTCCTCGCGCCGCAACCTGCTATGCGTTGTGCCCGCGCTATTTACGCTTGCGGGCTGCCTGCTGTCCGCCGTAAACGGCTATTTCCGCTACGCCATGCCGCTCTACCTAAGCGCTCCCCTTCTCCTGTGGGCGGCAGGCTCCCCGCCCTGCGCCCAGGGGCCGCGGGACGCCATGCGCGCTTGAACGCAAAAGGCCGGG
>URUF01000028.1 GCA_900550955.1 uncultured Eubacteriales bacterium
GGCGAACGGCGTAAGGAAACCTTGCTGCGCAAGGCTTCCGGCCCCACCGCGCATGCCGCTGGGCCGGATTACACTTGGAGAGCTGCGGCCCTCCAAACCTCCCAATGGGGTTTATCGACAGGTTGGAACGGCTCCCTCCGGGAGCCGTTCCAAATGAAGGAGCTACCTATGAAAAATATATTGCTAAAAAACGAGCGCGTATCGGCCTATGTGCAAATCCTTCTTGGCAGCCTGATAGGCGCGGCCGCGTATCCGCTGTTTCTGGTGCCCAACCACATCGCCCCAGGCGGACTTACAGGCCTTGCCACGGTGATTCACTACCTGTTCCGCCTGCCCGTGGGCGCCACAAGCCTGGTGATGAACATTCCCCTATTTTTGATTGGCTACCGGGCTATGGGCCGTGTTTTTGTGCTGCGTTCGCTCATCGCCACGGTATGCTTTTCCCTGCTGATAGACGTGCTGCCCCTTCCCGCCATGACGCAGGACCCGCTGCTTGGGGCCGTATTTGGCGGGGTGCTGCTGGGCGCGGGCCTGGGCCTGATTTTGCGCGGCGGCGCAACCACCGGCGGCACCGATATGGTCGCCCGTATGATTCACAGCCGCTTCCAGCACATTTCGGTAGGCGCGATCCTGATGCTGATTGATTGCTGCGTGGTCGCGCTGGCAGGCTTCTTTATCCAGGTGGAGTATGCGCTGTACGCCTTCATCTCGCTATATGGCTCCAGCAAGCTCATCGACACGGTGATGGACGGCCTCACGCGCGAAAAGGCCTGCTATGTGATTTCCGCCCAGCACGAGGCGGTTAAGCAAGCGTTGATGTCGGAATTGGATCGCGGCGTAACGGTGTTGCGCGCCGAGGGCGGATACAGCGGGCAGGAGCGCCCGATGCTGCTGTGCGTGGTTAGCGCGCAGGAGGTTGGGCGCCTCAAGGCCATTGTACGCCTTGCGGATGAAAGCGCCTTCGTGTTCATCAGCGACGCGCATGAGGTGCTGGGCGAGGGCTTCCGCAAGCTTGCGGACTAGGCGGCCAAATTGCAAAAGGCGGCGCTTTGCCGCAAAGCGAATGGAAAGAAGCCCGCCGCAGGCGCGCTTTTGCGGCGCAAAAACCCCGCCCTCAAGCTGCTTGAAGGCGGGGTTTTTTGTGCCGCCGCACGCAAGGCCGCCCCGCGGCCTGCTTACGCGCCGGGCCCTTTCTCCTTTTCCCACAGCGCATACTGCTCCACGTTCTTCAGCGCCCCCAGCATCATTTCCTTCACGTTGGGGTAGCGCCGGGCCAGCTCGGCCAGCAGCTCCTTCATCTCCTGGCGCTTGGTGTGCCCGTCCGCCGGGCACGGGTTTTTCAGCACCGGCAGGTTGAGCGCCTTTTGCATGTGTATGCAGTGCTTTTCAGGCAGATATACCATGGGGCGGATCATCGTAAGGTCGCTGCGGCTCATATACGTGCAGGGATGGAAGGTATGCAGCCGGCCCTCAAAAATTACGCTCATCATCAGGGTTTCCAGCGCGTCCTCGCGGTGATGGCCCAGGGCCAGCTTGTTGCAGCCAAGCTCCTTGCTCATATCGCACAGCATGCCGCGGCGCATCTTGGCGCACAGGGCGCAGGGGTTGTCCTCGTTCCGCCACTCAAACAAAATTTGATAAATCTCCGTATGGCGTATCACAATGGGCACGTCCAGCTGCCTGCAAAGCGCCTCAATGGCCGACGTATCCGGCTTTTCCTTGCCGGAGGTAAGCATGATGGCCTGTAAAGTAAAATCGTGATGCCGCACATAGCGGTACAGGCTCAGGGCGTTAAGCAGAAGCAGGCTGTCCTTGCCGCCGCTTACGCCTACGGCCACGCGGTCGCCGGGCTGAATCATGCCAAAGTCCTCATCCGCCCTGCGGATGCATCCAAGCGTTGTTTTCAATGTCAAACCCCTTCGCGCTGCGTTACGCCCACGTACACCGTATCCGCCTTCGCGGGATAGGTATCCGTGCTTACCTTTTTGCGTTCGGTTTCCACGCCGTTCACCCGCGTGATCAGGTAAGCCTCCACCACATAGCCGTCGTGGCCCTTTACGGTTTTGGTTTCGTCCACATAGGTCACATAGTTAGCGTTTTTATCGTTTGTGATAATGGGCTCCTCGGGCTTGGGGAGGGTTTGCACGGTTTCGGCCGTCAGCTCATACGTAACGCCGTTAAGGGACGGGCCGTACAGCCGCACCTCGCACATAAGCTTCTTTTTGTTGCTGGGGCTGGAAATCACATGCGCAGCCAGATAAACCGTGCCGCCGGAATTGTTGCGGAAGGTGAAGTCGATCTCGCGCCCGCGCGTATCGCTCACGGTTGCGTCCTTGCCAAGCTCGGTATAGCTTACCTCCTTGGAGTGCGGCTCGCGGTTAAGAATCGTCATGCCGCCCTGGATGGCCGCCAGGTATACCGTGCTGCTGGCCTGGCACACGCCGCCGCCAATGCCCCAGGTTTCATAGCCATAGGCATATTCAATGGCGGGCAGGTACCCGTTTTCCAGGGTGCGCCTGCCAACCGTGGTGTTGAAGCTGAACTTTTTCCCATCCGCCAGGCTCATGCCGTTGATTTTGCCAAACGCAACGCGGATGTTCTCCGTGCGGTCCTGGCTGGAGGAGCTGGAGATGGGCGTTACCGCGCGGCAGCGCAGCTCCACCGTTTTGGCAAGGTCCTCCACCGTCACATTGGGCGCGATAAGGGTGGGCTCCAAAAGCACCTCTCCGCTTTCCAGGTTGCTCACCATTTCCAAAATGCGCTCGCGCACGGCGGTAATATCCAGCTCCTGGCCATATACCTCCTGCTGATAGGTGAAGGGGGCGTCGCTGTTGTCCGGATTAAAGCTGATGATATACGCGTCCGTTGGCGAACGGTACGCCGCGCTTTGCGCCGATTGCAAAATCACGTCGATCTGGGTGGTATCGGCGCTCTGCTGCGCGCTGGAAAACGTGTTTGAGGTAGTTTTTGCGCGCTCGATTTCATCCCGCAGGGCGAAGATATCCTTGCGGTTGTTCGCGTCCACATCGTGCCCTACGGCCCAGGCCTGGCTCAGCGCCGCGGTAGGGTCAAAGGAGATGCCCAGCATCTGCGCGGTGATTTCCTTGTACTGGCCCGCGCCGTAGCGCAGGCGCACATACCAGCTGTTTTGCTTTTGGTTTACCTGATCCCATACCAGCTGGCTGCCCTCGGCCCAGGTTTTGCCGCTTAAATCAATGCCGTCCACGCTTACGTTGTCCGCAAAAACGCTCATATAGGGCCTGATATCGCTTTGCGTTTTCCATATGTAGCCTGCGGCCCCCGCGCCTCCCAGCAGCGCCAGCACCAAAAGCACCTTCACAAGCTGCCATTTCAGGCTGCGTTTTTTGCGCGGCTTTTGGCGTTGCGGCGGGGCGCTGTTTTTCCTGCCGCCGCCGCCCGTGCCGGACGCGCGCGCGCGGGCCTGCGCCGGCTGCGCGGCCCTGGGCGCGGGAGCGTACCAGTTTTGTTCATACTGCGTGCCCTGCTGCTGTGGCTGCGGGCGATAACCCTGGTTGTACATCATCACAGCTCCTTTAGCGTGATTGGGTGCGTTCTATTGCGTTCAAAAGGGTCTGGATATCCTGCTCCATGCTGTGCCAGCCGGACGGAAGCCGTCCCATGCGCGCCTGCGTATCCGCGTCGCCGTGGTAATCGCTGCCGCCGGTTACAAGCAGCCCCTCGCTTAGGGCCATCTGTGCCAGCGCCTGCGCGCGCCGCCTGCCCGCCGAGGGATGAAACGCCTCTATGCCCATAAGGCCGCGCGCCTTCAGCTCCTTCACCAGCGCGTACAGCGCCGCGTCCTCAAGCCCCATGCGCATGGGATGGGCCAAAACCGGCACAAGCCCCATGGAACGCAGCCGCGCCACGGCCTCGCCCGTTGGCAGCAGCGGCCTTGGCACATACGCGGGGCGGCCCTCGCCCAGGTAACGGTCAAAGGCATGCTTTACCGTAGGCGCAGCGCCTTCCTTTACCAGCGCGCGGGCGATATGCGCGCGGCCCACCGCGGGCCTGTCCAGCGCCTCGCGCGCCTGGGGCGAAAGGCGTATGCCCTCCCCCTCCAGCAAAGCAAGCATTTTCTGCGCCTGCTCGCGCCTGTCGGCCTCGCTCTTATGCAAAAAGTCAACCAGCGGCGCGTTGCGCGCATCCGCGCCGTAGCCCAGCACATGCACGCGCCCTCCCTGGCCGGCGCTTACCTCCACGCCGGGGATGAAGCAAAGGGGGCCGCCCTCCGCGCACTGGGCCGAAGCCGCCTGCGCCATCCGCGCAAGGCCGCTAACGGTATCGTGATCCGTCAGCGCCAGGCAGCGCAGGCCCAGCCGCCGCGCCATGCCGCACAGCTCCTCAGGCGTTTTCAGCCCGTCGGAAAATATGCTGTGCAGGTGCAAATCGGCCCGGCCCGCGCTCAGCGCGCGCGCCGGGCCCGAGTCTGGCATTCTGCGGGCGTTACTCCGCATCGTCGGGGTCAATGAAGGGTTCGTTCTCATGCGCGTCCGGCGGATTCGGGGCCGCAAAGCCCGCGGCATGCGCGCCGTCGGCTTCGGTAGCGGGCGTGGGGCTGTCCTGCGCGTCCGGCGCGGGCTGCATCTTCTCCGCCTCGGTCATGGGCGGCAGGGCTTCGCCCCGCATCACGGTTTCAAATTCTGCACGGTTAAGCGTGTCGCGCTCCAATAACGCCTCGGCCACGGCGGTCAGCTTATCCTTATGCTGGGTAAGCAGCTCGCACGCGCGCTTGTAGCACGCGTCCAGCAGGCTTTTCACCTCCGCGTCAATGGCGGCGGCGCTTTGCTCGCTGTATTCGCGGCTCTGGCCAAATTCCATGCCCACGAACACCTCCTGGTCGCTGCCCAGGTACACGGGGCCAATCTTCTCGCTCATGCCCCACTGCGTTACCATGCGGCGGCACAGCTCGGTGGCGCGCTTGATATCGCTGCTCGCGCCGGTGGAGATATCCTCAAGCGAAACCCGCTCGGCGGCGTTTCCGCCCAGCGCCATGGTTATCATACCCAGCAGGCCCTTGCGGCTGTAATTATCGTTTTCCTCATTGGGCAGGCTTAGCGTATAGCCGCCTGCCTGGCCGCGCGGCACGATGGTTACCAAATGCACGTCGTCGCATTCCGGCAGCAGGTTTGCAATCACCGCATGGCCCGCCTCGTGATAGGCGGTGGTTTTGCGGTCGCGCGGGGTTACCTTATGGCTGCGCTTTTCAGGGCCCATCTGCACGCGGCTTACCGCGTCCACAAGCTCCTGCTGGCCTACCTTGCTCTTTTTGCGGCGCACGGCCAAAATCGCGCCCTCGTTCATTACGTTTTCCAGGTCCGCGCCGCTGGAATAGGGCATGCGCTTGGCGATGTTCTCCAAATCCACGTCCTTATCCAGCGCTTTGCCGCGGCTGTGCACCTTCAAAATTTCCACGCGGCCTTCCAGGTCGGGATAGTTAACGGTGACTTGGCGGTCAAACCGGCCGGGGCGCAAAAGCGCGGGATCCAGGATGTCGCGGCGGTTGGTGGCCGCCATCACGATTACGCCCTCGTTCATGGAAAAGCCGTCCATCTCCACCAGCAGCTGGTTAAGCGTCTGCTCGCGTTCGTCATGCCCGCCGCCCAGGCCCGCGCCGCGGTGGCGGCCCACCGCGTCGATCTCGTCAATAAACACAATGGCGGGCGCGGCCTTCTTGGCCTGGTCAAACAAATCGCGCACGCGGCTTGCGCCCACGCCCACGAACATCTCCACAAAGTCCGAACCGGAAATGGAGAAGAACGGGGCGTTGGCCTCGCCCGCCACGGCCTTGGCCAGCAGCGTTTTGCCCGTGCCGGGAGGGCCCACCAGCAATACGCCCTTGGGGATGCGCGCGCCCATATCCGTATAGGCCTTGGGGTTCTTCAGGAAATCCACCATTTCCTGAAGCTCCTCCTTTTCCTCCTTGGCGCCGGCCACATCCTTAAAGGTAACGCGGTTTTTGGAGGGGTCGCTCATGCGGGCGCGGCTCTTGCCAAAGTTCATCACCTTGCTGTTGCCGCCGCCCTGGCGCGCCATAATGAAATACCACAGCCCAAACGTGATTGCAATCATCAGCAGGAAGGGCAAAAACTCCATATACCAGGGGGTTACCACCGGCGCGCGGTACTCCACCGTGAAGGGCAGGTCGTTTACGCTAATCTCGTCCAGCTCCTTGCCCTGCTGGGCGGCGGTCATCTGCCTTACGGTATCGATAAAGTCCGAACCGATGGTGGTTTCAAAGTCGTACCCGCGCTCGGGAAAATCCGCGTCGGCTACGCTGCCGTTGCGGTACAGGCCCACCAGCGACGTGCCGCGGATGGCGACCGCCTTTACATTGTCCTCACGGATGGCGGTCAATAGCTGGGGATACTCAATGCGGCGGCTCACCGTTTGCCCAAAACCGCCGTTAAGCGCCACGGCGATCAGGATAAATGCGGCTACCAGCACCACATAACCCATCATTCCTCGTTGGTTCTTCTTCAAAATGAAAGTCCTCCTTGCGTTAACGCCGCGGTTTGCCCGCTTTTGGGTACGCCAAAGGCGCGCCATGACGCGACAGAACCATTATATCATAGGATGGCCCCATTGTACAAAGGAATTTCGTAAATTCTTGACAGCTTTGGATTGAAAGCGCGTCCCCCTCCTCCTTCCTTTGGAAAAACCGGCGGGGCCCTTGCGGCGGCCTGGCGCAGCCAGCCTCTTGCCGGGCGGCAAAAATCCCGGTATAATGCTGATAAACAACGCTTAGGAGGGAGGCGGTTTGGGATGAGGCGCGTTTTGGCAGCGCTATTGGCCTGCCTGCTGCTTGCGCTATGCCCCTCCGCCTGCCTGGGCCAGGCGGAGGACAACGCCGCCGGCAGGCTGGATGAAATGTTTAAGCGCTACGATACGCTGGGCGCATGCGTCGCCGTGATTCAAAACGGCTCGGTCACCTATGTGCATTGCTACGGCCAAGCCAGGCCGGGCGGCCCCGACATCACCGCCGGTACGGTTTTCCAGGTGGGCAGCATTTCCAAAATGGTAGCGAACATCGGCTTGATGCAGCTTCTGGATGCGCATGGTCTTTCTTTGGACAGCGAGCTGGGCGGCGTGCTGGGCTATCCCGTGCGCCATCCGGACTATCCCGATACGCCTGTGACCCTTCGCCAGCTCATGACCCATACCGCCTCCCTGCGCGACAGCGGCGATTACCAGGAGGCCCTCTACGGCAGCCCGCGCCCTCTAAGCCAGCTTTTGGGCCAGCGGGCGCAGTTTTCATTTTACAAGGATCAGGAGCCGGGCCTGAAGCGCGCGTATTCCAATTTTGGCGGCGGGCTGATCGGCAGCCTTATCGAGGCGCTTTCCGGCGAAACCCTGGACGGCTACATGGAGAAAAACGTCTTTGCGCCGCTGGATATCGCCGCCGCCTATCAGCCGTCGCGCATTCCCCAGTCTACGCCCATGGCCGATATGTACCTGATGCCCCGGAGGCAGCTCGCCAAGGCCCTCAGGGAGGATTCCACCGCCATTGCTAGCCCGGACGCGGAAACGCACTACTTCCTCACGGCGGGCAAGCTGGTCATCTCCGCCCCGGATTTGGCCAAGCTGCTCATTGCCCTGTGCGACGGCGGCGTGTACCAAAACGCGCGCATCCTCAAGGAAAGCGCCGTGCGCGAGATCATCACCCCGCAAAATTACCGCGGCAGCGTAGCCTGCGAAAGCGGCAACGGCCTGTTTTTAAACATTATCACAAACGACCAGGTGGAGGGCCGCACCATGTACGGCCACGGCGGCAAAGCCAACGGCATGCTCTGCGCCGCCTATTTTGACCCTGCCGACCGTACCGGGGTCGTTATGCTTACCAACGGCTGCAATAACCGCAGCGTGTATAACGGCGTGGGCATGCTGGGCCGGCAGGTTATGCGGCTGTGCTACGAGCTGCTTATTACCCCCACGCACGCGGTGGAGGACCCTTTTTTGGTGGAGTAAGCCCTGCTTTGCGCCCGCATACGCAACGCGTTTTTTATGCATACTACTTCCATTCCGCACGGATGGAGGTCAGCCATGCAGCCAACGTTCTTTCGCAGCCTCAAGCGCAATATGGAGCTGATTGAAACCCAGCTTAACCTTGACCAAAACGACGATATCGTCACCCGCGAATTTACCGCTATGGGCCGCGACTGCGCCCTGTTTTATGTGGAGGGCATGTCCAGCGGCGAGCAGATGGCGGATTTTGTTCTGCGCCCGCTGCTGCGCACGCCCATGGAAGCCAGCGGCAAGCAGGCCCTGGAGCTGATTACCCGCCGCCTTGTGGAGGCCAGCGAGCTTAAAACCGAAAAGGAGCCCCACGCCGCCCTTCAGGAGCTGATGCGCGGCCAATGCCTGCTGCTTGTGGACACGGTGGACGAGGGCGTGCTCATCGACCTGCGCAGCTATGTGCGCCGCGCCGTTACCACTCCGCAAACCGAAAGCGTGGTCATCGGCCCGCACGAGGCCTTTACGGAGCCCCTGCGCGATAACCTTACCCTGCTGCACAAAATGCTGCCCACCCCGCAGCTCGTCTGCAAGGTGCGCGAGGTAGGCACGCAAATCAGCACGCAGGTGGCGGTGTGCTATCTTAACGGCGTATGCCCTCAGGAAACGCTATCGGAGCTGGAGCGCCGCCTGGACGGCGCGGCGCTGGATTACGTGCTTACCTCCGGCGTGCTGGCCCAGTTGATTGAGGACGACCCCTTTGCGCCGCTGCCGCAGGTGGTATCCTCCGAGCGGCCGGACCGCGCCGTGAGCTTCCTTTTGGAAGGCCAGGCCGTGCTGATTGTGGACGGCAGCCCGCGCTGCCTTGCCATGCCCATGAGCCTGTGGCATCTTTTCCATGCCCCGGACGATACCTACATGCGCTGGCAGTATGGCACCTTCATGCGCCTCATCCGCGCGGTAGGCGCGGCGGTGGCGCTGCTTTTGCCGGCCCTCTTTGTAAGCATGGTCATCTTCCACCCCATCTCGCTGCCCATGTCGCTGCTTACCAACATCATCCAAAGCCGCTCCATCGTATCCATCAGCCTGTTTGGCGAAGCCATGCTCATGCTGGCCGTGTTTAACCTTATCAACGAGGCCGGCACGCGCATCCCGGGGCTGATGGGCTCCTCCTTTGGGCTGGTGAGCGCGCTCATCCTGGGTACGGCGGCGGTGGACGCGGGGCTGGTGAGCCCGCTGCTGATTATCGTGGTGGCGCTCAGCGGCCTGGGCGGCTATGCGCTGCCCAACTATTCGCTCAGCTTTGCCTTTCGCATGGGGCAGATGCTGCTGCTCATCGCGGGCGGGCTGATGGGCCTGCCGGGGATGTGCCTTACGCTTCTTTTGCTGATTGCGCGCATCGCCGGTATGGAAAGCCTGGGCAGGCCCTATTTGGCCCCGCGCAGCCCGGCGCGGGCGCATAACCCCGATTTGCTCACGCGCGCGCCGCTGTTCCGCCAGCGGCTGCGCGCCTACCTGGCCAGCCCGGACGCGGCCCCGCGCGCGCAGGGCCGCATGCGCCGCCTGCACAAAAGGGGGCGGGCCGAATGATCGCCGCCTGGTTCAAGCGGGCGCGCCAAACGCGCACGCCCGTACACAGCCCGTCGGAAGCGCGGCGTTATAGCGCGCGCGCCCTGCTGGGCGCCTACCGCACCCTTAGCGCGGTGCAAATCGCCGCGCAGCTTGTCTTGTGGGTCACCTTTTACGCTTACGACCAAACCGTGCAAACCACCTGGCAGGCGGCGCTGATGCTGCTTGTGCCGCTTGCCGCGCTATGGGCGCTGTGGAACGCGGGCGCGCCTGCGGTGCAAACCCGCGCAGGGGCGTTCATTGGCCTTGCGCTGCTGCCCTGCCTTATGGTGGACGCGGCCTTCCTTTTGCGCGTGATCAGCGGGCATATCCAGCAGCTTATCCCGGAATATCCCCTTCGCGCGGATGAAATTGTGCCTGCCGTTCTATGCCTTATCACGGTTGTATTTTCCCGGCGAAACGGGGTGGCCTACGGCGCGGTGTTCCTTCGCTGGCTGTTGGCGGCGCTGTTCCTGCTTTCCACGGTGTTTGTCAGCGCCAACGGCGTGGGGGCGCGGCTATGGCCCTTTTGGGGGCAGGGGGTTTCCAAAACGGCTCTGGTCGCGCTTTCCGGCGCGGGCGGGCTATGGGGCGTGGGGCTTTTCTTTGTGCTGCCCCCGTCCTCCATGCCCGGCGCGCCAAGCCGGCGTCCCCTGCCTGGCGACGCGCCGCGCAGCGCCTTTTGGGCCCTCCTGCCCTGGCTGGCCGGCGTGTTATGGGCGCTGTGGTACGCGCTGGTGCGCCCCTGGCAAAGCGGCAATCTGCTCACCATCGGCGAGCGGCTCACCGGCCTTGCGCGCCATTCCAGCAGCATTGTGCTGTTTGAGCTTTCCAGCCTGATGTGGCTAATTTGGCTGCCGCTGGCGCTTGCCGGCTGCGTAACCAGCGGCGACAAGCTGCTGCGCGCGGCCCTGCCCCATCTGCCCTGCCCCATCGCCGCGCTGGTCGTGCTATTGCCCGGCACAATCGCCTCGCTGCTTTGGCCGGATCAGCTGCTGGGCGCGCTGCGCTGGGCGCTGCCCTGGCGCGCGGCGCTTAGCCTGCTGGCGGCTGTGGGCATGCTCATTGCCGCCAAGCGCATGGGAAAGGGGGCGCATGCCGCATGAAGCGCCTTTGCCTGTTTGTATCCCTGCTGCTGTTGTGCCCTATGCTGGGCGCATGCAGCTATTCCTATCTGGAGCGGCAGGTTTACCCCATTTGCATGAGCGTGGAATTGGACGGGGATGGGCGTTATCAGGTGGGTATCCAGGCCCCGCAAAGCAGCGCCGAGCAGGCCACCGCCTCCTACGACATCCTCACCGCCACCGGCGATACCCTGGACGACGCCCTGCGCGTGCTGGCCGCCTCCACGCCTTATCCGCTCAACTTTTGCCAGCTCCGGCTATGCCTTGTGGGCTATGGCCTGGCTGCCACCACGCCCCTGCGCCCGCTGCTGCGCACCCTGTTTGAAATGCCCACCATGCGCCCTGACGCGTATGTGATGATCACCCTTGGCAGCGCCGCCGAGGTGATGAGCGCGCAAAGGCCGGATTTTGGCATGCGCTTGAGCACACACCTGAACCTGCTGTTCGAGCGCCTCCGGCAGGAGGATATGCTGCCGGACAGCACCCTTTCCGCCTGTGTGCGCGAGCTGGGCGACGGGCGGCGCGACCCGCTCATCTGCATCTGCGCGGTCAACAGCCAGCTTGCGCCCAAGGAGGGCAATCATCAGGGCTCTTCCTCCGGCGGCGGCAGCGGCGGGGACGGGGGAAGCGGCGGTGGCGGCGGAGATAGCGGCTCGCCCGCCTTTGCCGTGGGCGAGCCCTGGAGCAACGCGCTTTTGCCCGAGCAGATTATCGCGGGCATGCTGCCGCATTCCAGCGTCAACCCCGTCGAATACCTGGGCAGCGCGGCCCCAAGCGACGGCCGCGTCAGCGGCCTTCTCACCGCCCAGGAAACCCAAGTGGCCCTGCGCGCCCTGCGCGAGGCCGAAAAGCGCGTCGCCATCAGCGGCGATTCGCTGCAATTACAGCTCATCCTAAGCCGCGATACCGAGCTGTACGACCGCCGCGACGTGCTGGCAAAGGTAATGGAAAAGCTGCAAGCCCTGGATTGCGACGCGCTTGGCTTTTGCGGCGCGGCCTCCACCGCCTTTTACACGGATGCCGAGTGGCAGGCCTACCAGTTTTCACGGCGCTACGCCCAGGCCGAATGCGTTATCCAATCCCGCTAGCAGGGGTTGAACCCCCGCGTTCCGCCCTGCGCGCCGTTGTGCGCAGGGGTTGGGCGCAGGGGTTGGGCGCGGGGGCTTGGCCTTGCAAAGGCAGGCCGCCGCGCGGAATATTTTTTAGCAAATAGAAACAATGCCGCATCAAAAAGCGCCCGCAGCATTCCGCCGCCATAGGCGGCTCATGCTGCGGGCGCTTTTGAGAAATCCGGGATGCGTATGCGGTTATTCCGCCTGCGCGCCGATCACGGCCTTGATCCTGCGCACGCCGGCGGAGGAGCTTTCCTCCTTCTTGATGGTAAAGCTCACCAGGTCGCCCGTGTTCTTCGCGTGCGGGCCGCCGCAAATCTCCTTGCTGAACGGGCCCATGGTGTATACCTTTACCTGCTCGCCGTACTTGGATTCAAACAGGCCGATCGCGCCCTGCTCCTTGGCCTGGGCCACGGTCATTTCCTCGCAGGTAACGGGGGCCTTGGCCTGGATGGATTCGTTCACCAGGCGCTCAACCTCCTTAAGCTCCTCGGGGGTCATCTTGCGGCCAAAGGAGAAGTCAAAGCGCAGGCGTTCGGCGGTGATGTTGGAGCCCTTCTGCGCAACCTCCGGGCCCAGCACCTTACGCAGCGCCGCATGCAAAAGGTGCGTGGCGGTATGCAGGCGCGCGCTCTGCTCGCTGTGGTCGGCCAGGCCGCCCTTGAAGCGCTGCTCCGCGCCCGCCTGGCTGGTGGCCTGGTGCTGCTTGAAGCGCTCGGCAAAATCGTTCTCGTCCACGGTAAGGCCCTTTTCGGTAGCCAGCTCGATGGTCATTTCAATGGGGAAGCCATAGGTATCGTACAGCTTGAACGCGCTGCGGCCGTCCATTACCGACAGGGTCGCCATGCGCGCCTCCACGGCGGCGGCCAGTGCCTTCTCATCGCCCGCCTTGGCCGCCTCAATAATGGGCAGCATGTCCAGCGAGGGGCGCAGCTTCTTTTGCGCAATATATTCCTGCGCAAGCGCCGCCTTGTCCCCGGCAGCCAAAATTGCCTCCAGGGCGGCGCGGGTTTGGCATACGTTGTTGTAGATCTTCTCAAATTCCTTCTCGCCCTGGCGCAGCGTCTTGGCAAAGCGGGTTTCCTCCAGCGAAAGCTGCTCCAGCACAAACTTTTCGTTGCGGCTAAGCTCGGGGTACACGTCCTTATACTGCTCGATGATCACCTTGGCAACCTCGCCGGTGAAGCCCTCGGGCATGCCAAGGCCCATGCCGTAGCGCACCGCGCGGCGGATGAGGCGGCGCAGCACATAGCCCTGGTCCACGTTGGAGGGGCTCACGCCGCGGTCGTCGCCCATGATGAAGGTGGAGGTGCGCATATGGTCGGCGATGATGCGGAAGGCCTTGGTGGTTTCGGGGCTGCCGTCATAGCTTTTGCCGCTCAGCTCGCTGATTTTGGCCAGGATATTGGCAAACAGGTCGGTTTCATATACGCTCTTTTTGCCGTTCAAAACGCAGATGGTGCGCTCCAAGCCCATGCCGGTGTCCACGTTCTTTTGGGCCAGGGGCTCAAAGGTGCCGTCGGCCTTCTTGTTGTACTGCATGAACACATCGTTCCAAATTTCCAAATACCGGCCGCAGGAGCAGGCGGGCGAGCAATCCGGGCCGCAGGGCTCCTTATCGGTGATGATGAACATTTCGGTGTCCGGGCCGCAGGGGCCGGTGATGCCGGCAGGGCCCCACCAGTTGTTTTCCTTGGGCAGGAAGAAAATATGGTCGTCCGCCACGCCGCAGCTGCGCCACAGGTTGGCGCTTTCCTCGTCGCGGGGGCAGTCCTCGTCGCCCGCGAACACGCTGAAGGCCAGCCTGTCCTTGGGCAGGCCCAGGTATTCCGGGCTGGTCAAAAATTCCCAGCTCCACGGGATCATCTGCTGCTTGAAATAATCGCCCAGCGACCAGTTGCCCAGCATTTCAAAAAAAGTAAGATGGCTAAAATCGCCCACGTCTTCAATATCGCCGGTGCGCACGCATTTTTGCACGTCGGTGAGGCGCTGGCCGGCGGGGTGCTTCGCGCCCATAAGGTAGGGAACCAGGGGATGCATGCCCGCCGTGGTGAACAGCACCGTGGGATCGTTTTCCGGAATGACGGACGCGCTGGAAATCACGCTATGGCCATGATCACTGAAAAATTTCAGAAATAGCGAGCGCAGCTCCGAGGAGGTATAGGTTTTCATGGGTGATTCGCTCCTTCATGTGATATGCGTACACACGCCCCGTTATTATAGAGGAACGCGCAAACGGTGTCAATAACAGGAAAATGGTCTTTTGTACCGGGCGCGGGCCTATTGCAGCCACATCGCCGCGCTCATTTCGCTGGGCATGCGCCAGTCGCCGCGGGGGCTCAGGCTTACGGAGCCCACCTTGGGCCCGTCGGGCACGCAGTTGCGCTTGAACTGCTGGGCAAAAAAGCGCTTTAGGAAGGTGCGAAGCTGCGAGGCGACGCGCTCCGCGTCATAAACGCCGTCAAACGCCTGCGCGGCCAGCATCCGCAATTTCTCCGGCGAGGCGCCGCTGTCCATAAGGTGGTACAGGAAAAAGTCGTTGAGCGCATAGTCGCCCAAAATTTCCTCGGTGCGCTGGTTGAGCTCGCCGTCGCTTACGGGCAGCAGCTCGGGGCTAATGGGCGTGTCGATCACGTCGGCGCACACGTCGCGCACGGTATCGCTAAAGCCGTGCGCGCTCAGGTAGCGCACCAGGCTCTTAACAAGCGTTTTGGGTACGGAGCAGTTCACGTTATACATGCTCATGTGGTCGCCGTTATAGGTGCAAAAGCCCAGCGCAGCCTCGCTCAAATCGCCCGTGCCCAGCACGATGCCGCCCACCTTGTTGGCGTAGTCCATCAAAATTTGGGTGCGCTCGCGCGCCTGGCTGTTTTCGTAGGTTACGTCGTGCACGCTTTCGTCCTGGCCAATGTCTTGGAAATGCTGCCTCACAGCCGGGCCGATGGGAATTTCCAGGCTGGTCACGCCCAGCGCGTCCATCAGCTTTTGCGCGTTGGAGCGGGTGCGCGCGCCGGTGCCCATGCCGGGCATGGTAAGGGCATGCACGCCCTGGCGGCTTAGCCCCAGCGCGTCAAACGCCCTAACGGCAATCAGCAGCGCCAGCGTGGAATCCAGCCCGCCGGACACGCCCACTACCACCTTCCCAAGCCCAATGGCGCGCAGGCGCGTTTCCAGCCCCATGCACTGAATCTTTACAATTTCCTCCAGCCGTTCCTCCGCCTGCGCGCCGCAGGGCACAAAGGGCAGCGCGTCCAGGGGCCGCTCAAGCGGCAGGGGCGCGCAGGCTGCGGGGCCGCAGGGCACAAGCTCGGGCGCGCGCGGCGCGCGGCGCATCTGATGGAAGCTGCCGTTGCGCTGGCGCTGGTAGCGCAGCCGCCCGATATCGATATCCGCAACCGCCATGCCGCCCGTTAGCGAGAAGCGCTCGCCCTCGCTAAGCGCGCGGCCGTTTTCAAATACGGCGGTATAACCGTCAAACACCATATCGCTGGTGCTTTCGCCAAAGCCCGCGCCCGCGTACACATAGCCCGCGTACAGCCGGCCGCTCTGCTGGCTGATCAGCTCGCGCCGGTACTGGTGCTTGGCCACCAGCGCGTTGGACGCGCTGGGATTTACGATGATGTCCGCCCCCTCCACGGCCAGCTGGCAGCTTGGCGGGATAGGCGCCCACAAATCCTCGCACAATTCCACGCCAAAGCGGAAGCCGCCCAGCTCAAACAGCATGTTGGGGCGCAGGGCGCAATCCGCCCCGTCCCGCAGGATGCGGGCTTCCACATCCGCGCCGCTGGCAAACCAGCGGGTTTCGTAAAACTCGTTGCCGTTGGGCAGGTAGGTTTTGGGCGCCAGGCCGCGCACCTGGCCGCCCTGCAACACCGCCGCGCAGTTGTACAGGCGGCCGCCGTCGCTAACGGGCAGGCCCACCACCACGGCCATATCTTCCGTATGCCCGCACAGCCTGAACATGGCCTCCCAGGCCCGCCGCTGCATTAGCTCGTGCTGCACAAGGTCGCCCACGGTATAGCCGGTCAAGCACAGCTCCGGAAACACCGCCAGCTGTACGCCCCGGGCCCTGAGCGCCTCCATCGCGGCAAGGATTTGTTTTTCATTGGCCTCCACATCGCCCAGGCGCACGGGTACGCTTACCGCAGCCACGCGCGCAAACCCTTTTGGCATAACGCTTCCCCCTTCTGCTTGCAGCCGCCGTTAGGATACCTTAATCAGCATATTGCGCTGCTCGTCCAACTCCACGGTAATCAGCGCTTCCTTTTCCATGGCCTTCAGCATATCGCTGAAACGCTTGAAGCCCAGCGCCTTTTCGGAAAAATCCGGGTAGCTGGCCTGGATATCCGCCTTGAGGATGCTTGGGTTGATGCGCTCAAAGCCATCCTCCTTATAGCGGGCCAGCTGCTCGCGGATGAGGGCGCGCCAGTTGTCCTTATTCAGCTGGGGCGCGCTTTCCTTGCTGCTTTGCGCCAGGCTGACCATCACGTTAAAGTTATCGCTGTGCGTGCGCAGGCTGCCATACTGCTTGCCCAGCTTGTCCAAAAGCTTTGAAAACGTGGCGCAGCCAAAGGATTTTTCGTTAAAATCGGGGCGCAGGCGCAAAAGGATGCCCTTCAGCTCGCTGGCATAGAGCTCGTCCTTATCGGTTTGCTCCTCCAAAATGCCGCACAGGATTTTGTTCAGCTCCTGCGTATCCAGCGGCTCCTCCTTATCGGCGGCGGTTTTCTTTTTGCCGCTGGGCTTGCGGGTGCGGCCGCCCACGTTCTCCAAGAACTGGAACTCGTTGCAGGCGTTAATGAAGATGGTGGAGGCCGCCGCCGAACGGCTGATGCCCAGCACAAACTTGCCCATGCTCTTCAGCCGGCCCACCAGGGGCGTGTAATCGCTATCGCCGGATACGATGCAGAAGCTGTCGATCAGCGAATTGGTGAAGGCCACCTCCAGCGCGTCGATCACCAGCTGGATATCGGCGTTGTTCTTCTGGCTGATGCCGTAGCGCAGGCTGGGCACCACGGTGAAGGTGTTGGAAAGCAACACTTCCTTCAAATCGCTATACTGGTCCGTATAGCCGTATACCTTGCCCAAAAGGATGTCGCCGCGGATTTTGACCTTTTCCAGCACGTTTAGAAGCGTGTCCACCTTCGCGCCGCAATTTTCCAAATCCACAAACAGGGCGAATTTTGAGCTGCTCATCAAGGGCCTCGCTTTCTTAAATCCGGAAGGTAAACTTATCGCCGCGAATCCACTGGCGGCTCAAATGCAGCGGCTCGCCGTGCTGGTCCAAAACCAGCTCGTCCAAAAGCAGCAGCGCGTCGCCCTGCGCGCAGCCCAGGTGCTTGCTTACAAAGGGCGTGGCATGCCCCAGCGAAATATCGTGCGCAGCCGTAGCGGGAATAATGCCCCGGCTGTTGAGCAGCCCATAGAGCGAGGTTTCCTGCGCCTCCTTAAGCAAAAAGGCGTAGCTTTCCGGAAAGCGGTTGATTTCCAGCATCACAGGCTCCCCGTCGCACAGGCGCAGACGGCAAATCTCCACCACCCTGGCGCCCGGCGCAATGCCCAGCTTTTCGGCGTCCTCGGGGGCGGCCTCCTCCAGCTGGGCGCTAATCAGCCTGGCCCCGGCGGTGTGCCCGTTTTGGCGGCACGCTTCCGAAAAGCTGGTGATCTGGTGCAAATCGCGCCGGATGCGCTCCTCCGCCACAAAGGTGCCCTTGCCCTGGCGGCGCACCAGCAGCCCCTCCTGCACCAGGTCCAGCATGGCCTTGCGCACGGTCACGCGGCTTACGCCGTAGGTTTCGCAAAGCAGCTGCTCGCTGGGGATGCGCGCCCCGGCGGGGTATACGCCCGCCAGGATATCGTTTTTCAGCCGGGTCATCAGCTGCTGGTACAGCGGGCTCTGGCTGCGTTTTTCCAAAGGCTTCTCTCGCACGTGCGTGTCCTCCATCATTCAATCCCCAGGAAAGCCAAAATGCCTGTTTGATACAGGAAGCCCGCCACGTCGCTGATCACGCCCGCGGGCAGCTCCAGCGCCAGGGGCAAAAGGGCCGCCGCCAGCGAGGGGACGTATAGCTCCTTGTATTCGCTCATAAAGCTTTCATTGAGGTGGAAAAAGTCGTTCTGGTTATCATAGGTGCGTTCCACCATGACGGAGGCGGGCTGCGCGCTCATATCCGCCTGATAATGCAGGGTGAGCGCGGGGCTTTGGGTGGCGGGGTGGAGCCAATCCACCTCCAGGGTCATGCCGTAGGGCAGGGCCTGCGCGTCGCGGGCATAGCGGTAGGCCAGGCGCACCGGGTCGGGCTGGTTCATCAGGCATGCGCCGCTCACGGCTATCTCAACCGTGCCGCTGGCGCTCACAGCGCCGTCCGTGAGCAGGCCGTCCGCCTTCACGCTCAGGGCGAGGCGTTCCTCGTCCTCAAGCGTTACCTTCACGGCCAGGGAAAGCGCATCGCCGCCGTTTTGGTAGGAAACCGCCAGCGCATAGCCCTCGTCATCCGGCAGGAAAAGCGCGAAGCTGGTTTGTCCGCCGGAAACGGTCTTTTCAAACACCTGGGTTTCGCCCAGCACATAGGTTTGGGTATCGCCGCTTTGGGTAATGGTCATGCCCCGCTCGTCGGGGTCGATGGCAAACAGCCAGCTTTCCAAATCGCCCAGCTTGGAAAGCGCGATGTCCGACGCGCCCAGGTCCACCAGCAGGCTGGTGAAGTAGAAGTAGGCGCGCTCGTAATCAAAGTCCTCGTTAACGATCAAATCCAGCTGCTCGCACAGCTCGTACAGTTCGGCGTGGCTTACGGCGCGGTTTCCCTCGCCGCCAAGCAGCTCCGCGATGGGGGTATAGTAGCTATCCGCCAGGTAGTAGGTAGCCTCCGGATACAGAAACAGCGCGATCAGCTGCGTGGGCAGCCCCATGAAATAATAGCCCTTGAGCATGAACTCAAAGAAGTTGTGCATCTGGAAGTGGATGCTGTCGCCGCGCAGCGCGTCGGAGCGGATATAGCGGTAGCTGTGGTACCCGTCGTACACAAAGGGCACGCTTTCCTGGCCGTTTACGTACAGGCCGCCGTCAAAGTACACGCGGCTGGTGGGGGTAAGGAAGCGCTGCACATCCACCGTGCCGCGCAGGCTAAGCTTGTTGAGAAGGGTTTCCCAGTCCCGGTAGTGCGCCGCGCCGTCGTTGGGAAAGCCGTCGGGGTGCAGCGCAAGGGATAGGGTGAAGGCCGAGCGGGTTACGCCGTCCCCGGCGGCTTCCTCCGCCAGGGCCCAAACGGGCGCTACGCACACGCACAGGCACAGCGCCAGCAGGCGCTTCCAAACAGAACGTTTCATCATGAAGGGGAGCCTCCTTTCCGCGGGAAGGAAAAAACGCCTTACTGCTTGGCGCGGTGCGCCATGCGGGCGCGCTGCTCGTGTGAAAGCTCGCGCTTGCGCATGCGCAGGCTTTTGGGGGTGATCTCCAGCAGCTCGTCGTCGTCAATAAACTCCAGGCATTCCTCCAGCGTAAGGGGATGCACGCTCACCAGGCGCAGGCTTTCCTCGCTGGCGGAGGCGTTGCGCATGTTGGTCACGTGCTTTTGCTTGCACACGTTTACCACCAGGTCGTCCGGGCGGGCGTTCTGGCCGCAGATCATGCCCTTGTACACGGGCGTTTGCGGCCCAATGAACAGCGTGCCGCGCTCCTGCGCGTAGAACAGGCCGTAGCTGGTGCTTTCGCCATCCTCAAAGCACACCAGCGCGCCCACGCTGCGGTGGGGAATATCGCCCTTAACCGGCTCGTAGCGCTCAAACACGCTGGACATGACGCCCTCGCCGCGCGTATCGGTCATAAACTCGCTGCGGTAGCCAAACAGGCCGCGCGAGGGAATGAGGAATTCCAAACGCACGCGCTCCACGCCGTGCATGCTTTCCATCACGCCGCGGCGGCGGCCTATCTTTTCAATCACCGCGCCGGCATAGGCCTGGGGCACGTCGGCCACCATGCGCTCCACGGGCTCGCACAGCTTGCCGTCAATCTCCTTATACAGCACCTGGGGCTTGGACACCTGGAACTCGTACCCCTGGCGGCGCATGTTTTCAATCAGGATGGACAGGTGCAGCTCGCCGCGGCCGCGCACCTCGAAGGAATCGGGGCTGCTGGTTTCATTCACGCGCAGGCTCACGTCCGTCTGCAATTCGCGCATCAGGCGCGCGCGCAGGTGGCGGCTGGTCACATAGTCGCCCTCGCGACCCGCAAAGGGGCTGTTGTTTACCGAGAAGGTCATGGTAACGGTGGGCTCGGTAATGCTCACAAAGGGCAGGGCCTCTACAGCCTCCGGCGCGCACACCGTGTCCCCGATGGAGATATCCTCAATGCCGCTCATGGCCACGATATCGCCCATGGAGGCCTCCTTGGCGCTCACGCGCTTAAGGCCGTCGAAGGTGTACAGGCTGGTCAGGCGCAGGGGCATGGAGGTGGCCAGGGTATCGTAATTGGTTTTGATAACCGGCATACCCTCCCTAAGCGTGCCGCGGCTGATGCGGCCAATGCCGATGCGGCCCACGTATTCGTTATAGTCGATGGTGGAGATTAGCACCTGCGCGGGGCCTTCCATATCGCCCTCGGGCGCGGGGATGTATTCCAGGATGGTATCAAACAGGGGGCGCAAATCCTCGCCGGGGGCGTTCAAATCCAGCGTAGCCACGCCCTGGCGCGCGCTGGCGTACACAATGGGGCGGTCCAGCGCCGTTTCATCCGCGCCCAGCTCGATGAACAGATCCAGCACCTCGTCCACCACTTCCTCGCAGCGGGCGTCCGGGCGGTCCATCTTGTTGATAACCACAATCACCGGCAGCTTCAGCGCCAGCGCCTTTTTAAGCACAAAGCGGGTTTGCGGCATGGGGCCCTCAAAGCTGTCCACAAGCAAAAGCACGCCGTCCACCATTTTGAGCACGCGCTCCACCTCGCCGCCAAAATCGGCATGGCCGGGGGTGTCCACAATGTTGATCTTGGTGGCTTTGTAGTGCACAGCGGTATTTTTGGCCAGGATGGTAATGCCGCGCTCGCGCTCAATATCGCCGGAGTCCATCACGCGCTCGGCCACCTGCTGGTTTTCGCGGAACACGCCGCCCTGCTTGAGCATTTCGTCCACAAGGGTGGTTTTGCCATGATCGACGTGCGCGATGATGGCAATGTTGCGAATATCGTTGCGAATCATATGGGTTCTATCCCTCTTTCAGTCAAAATATGGGGCGGTGGGCATCCTTCCTGCACGCCCATTATGCAATGCCGGCCGCAGCGCGCCGGCGGCACGCCCGCCAGGGGAGAAACCAAATAGGCCTTATTCATACACGGTGCGCATGGCCGTTTCGGCCAGCTCCAACCCTTCGTTATTTTCCATCGCCAGGCGGATGGACCAGTCGTTTTCAAACAGGAGCACCTCGCGCTCCTCGCTGTCAAAGGCGCGTCCGCTGGTGGAGGTAAGCTTGAGCTCCTCCACGGGGCGGGGCGTTTTGGTAACCCAGCGCACGTAGCGGAAGGGCAGGCGGTCCATAAGCATGCTTACGCCGTATTCGGTCTTTAGGCGGTGCTCCAGCACCTCAAACTGTAACACGCCCACCACGCCCACAAGGAACTCCTCGCGGCCCGTTTCAGTGCGGCGGAAGGTTTGGATGGCGCCCTCCTCGGCCAGCTGCAAAATGCCCTTCAAAAACTGCTTGCGCTTCATGCTGTCCTCGGGCCGGACACGGGCGAAATGCTCCGGCGCGAATACCGGGATGGAGGAAAAGCGCAGCTTGGGCCCGGAGCTGAGCGCGTCGCCCAGGTGGAAGCAACCGGGGTCGAACAGGCCGATGATATCGCCCGCGTAGGCGGTTTCCACGGCCTCGCGCTCGTCCGCCATAAACTGCTGGGGCTGCTTTAGCTGCATCTGCTTATCGGTGCCGGAGTGGTACACCGTCATGCCCTTTTCAAACTCGCCGCTCACAACGCGCACAAAGGCCAGCCGGTCGCGGTGCGCCGGGTTCATGTTCGCCTGGATTTTGAAGATGAAGCCGCTGAAATACGGCTCCGTGGGCTTGATCTCGCCAATATCCGCCATGCGGGAAAGCGGCGGCGGCGTGATGGCCAAAAACGCCTCCAAAAACGGCTCCACGCCAAAGTTGGTAACCGCCGAGCCAAAAAACAGCGGGGTGAGCCTGCCGTTGAGCACGGCTTCCTTGTCAAAGGGGTCGCCCGCCTCGTCCAACAGCTCAATCTCGTCGCGCAGGCGGTCGCGGTAGTGCTTGGCCAGCGCCTTTTCGGCCTCGGGGCTGTCCAGCTTTACGGAAAGCTGCTCGGCCATGCTCATGCCATGGTTGCCGCCGGAATACAGCAGCACATTGCCGCTTTCACGCTGGTACACGCCCTGGAAATCCCCGTCCACGCCGATGGGCCAGTTCATGGGGCAGGAGCGGATGCCCAGCACCTGCTCCAATTCCTCCATCAGGGCAAAGGGATCCTTGCTGGCGCGGTCCATCTTATTCACGAAGGTAAAGATGGGGATATTGCGCATGCGGCACACCTTAAACAGCTTGATGGTTTGCGCCTCCACGCCCTTGGCCGCGTCAATGAGCATAACCGCCGCGTCGGCGGCCACCAGCACGCGGTAGGTGTCCTCGCTGAAGTCCTGGTGGCCCGGCGTATCCAAAATGTTAATGCGGCAGCCGTCGTATTCAAACTGCATGGCGCTGGAGGTAACGCTGATGCCGCGCTGCTTTTCAATTTCCATCCAGTCGCTGGTGGCGTGGCGCTCGGCCTTGCGGGCCTTTACGCTGCCCGCCTGGCGGATGGCCCCGCCGTAAAGGAGCAGCTTTTCGGTAAGCGTTGTTTTGCCCGCGTCCGGGTGGCTGATAATGGCGAAGGTTCGCCGCTTCTGAATTTGGGAAAGCGCTTCCGCGCTCAAGGTGGCCTCGCTCATGGGGATGTACCCTCTCTTTCCCGCCTGGCTTAATACATAGTACAACATCATATTGTACTATGGAAGGAAAAGCGCTGTCAAGCAAGACGTGTTGAAAAGGCAAACGGGCCTTGCGCCCCCAAGCGGCAAAAAGCCGGGCCAACCCTTCCGGGGCCCGGCGTTACAAAGCCCAGCGGCCTTTTGGCCGCTGGGCGTATTCACTTTTTCACGCGCGCGCCGCACGTTAGGGCACCCCCCTTATTGCAGGTCGGCCGCGTCGTAGCAGAGCCTGCTGGTAAAATCCAGGGAGAGGTAAGCGCCGTACATGCGGCCCATGGTCAGGTTTATGCGCACGTCCGGCTTCGTCCAGGCGGCGGATAGCATGCCGTATTCCACATAGCTCTCCACGGCAAGCTCGTCAAAGGGATCGCTGTCCGGCTCGCCATAAACGGCCTTAACCGCCTCCAAGGCGTTGCGGAAGTCCTGAACGCCGTTGCCGTTCACGGGCAGCCCGGCGCTGATCAGGCTAAGGCGCGGCTCCTCGGGGCTGTTGTTGCGCTGCACCTCAAAAGTAACGCACTCCGCCTGCAAATCGCCCAGGCCCAGGGCGGTTTGATCCAGATAGATGGCCCCAATCTCCTTATCCTCGTCGTAATACGGTGTGAACGCCGCTCCATCGCCGATTGCTTCCACCAGGGCCTGGCCGTCCATGTGGAAGTTCACGCCATAGGGCAGCGGGGTGGAGGCTTCCTGCGCCAGCGCGCCGGGCGCGGCGGCCAGGGCCATCATCAAAAGCAAAGCCAAATATTTTTTCATGGTTCATACCCTCCGTTTTTCTTTGTTTAGTGGGAATCCAACGCTGTAAAGCATTCGACGCGCACAAGCGCCCCTCCTGTTCCAGGAAGGGGCGCGGCGCTTGTTTTGCAAATGTGACGGTTATTTGCCCGCCGGCCTGCGGGAGGCCGCCAGAAGCGGCGGCGTCATGGCCACAATGGGCAGGAAATAGCGGAAGTAATCGTTCACCGGGCCAAGCAGGCACACGCCCAGGGTAAGCAGCGCGGGCAGATACCCTGCCAATAGCCGCCAGCGCCGCTGCCGCGCCACGCTCAGGCCCGCCGCCGCCAACAGCCAGGTGTATACCGGGCATACGTAAAGCAAAGCCAGCAGCGGAATCCTGCGCCAGCCCCGCGCAAAGGCCGCCAGCAGCGTGCGCGCGCCCGCCAGCGCGGCGGGCTGCGTGGTGTGCAGGTAGCGCGCGTCCTCCCCCAGGTCGTAGGTTTCAAATACCAAACGGTTGCCCGCCTGATAGTTGTAGGTTTCCCCCTCAAACTTGGGCGCGAACGTGTAATAGGACAGGTTGCCCGCAAAAAACGCCTCCGCATAGGTTAGCGGATATTTTTTCAGCATGGAAAGCCAGGTTTTGCGGTAGCGCGCAAGCGCCTCCTTTTCCACTTCCGCGCCCTGGCCGTATTGCTTAAACGTGTATTTCACCGGGTCGGATATCCAGGGCTCGTAAAGCGCGGGCAGGTTGGGCGCGTCCAGCACGCGGTCAATCTCTGCGTATTCCTCCGGGGTTACGTCGCCGGCATGGTCGCGCAAAACGCGCGCGCTTTGCTGGAAGCACACGGAATATATCCCGCTGGACGTTGCGTCCGTCACGCCCAGGGCGGGCAAAAGCACGCCCGAAAAGGCCAGCGCGCACGCCAGCATCCCGGCAAGCGAGCCGCCCACCCAAAGCCGCTCGCGCCCCCGGGCCATGACCCATACCCCGGCCGCCGCCGTGGGCAAAACCACGTACAGCCCGTTTGCCCGCAAAAGGCAGGCCAGCAGGCCCCATGCGAACAGCTCCGCGCATTCGCGCTTCACGGGCGTTCGCATATGGCCCTCCCGCGCGCGCAACAGTCTGAGCACGCTTAACGTAAACAGCAAAAGCGCGGCGGTGTAAAGCGTATCCTTGCTGATAAACTGCGCGTATCCGCCCCATAGCGGCGTAACGGCAAAAAAGGCCGCCGCTGTCGCGCGCGCCGCGCGGCTCACGCCGCACTGGCGCAAAAAGCGCACCGCGCGCGCAAGCGCATAGCTCAGCGCCGCCGTTTGCAAAAGCATGTACATAGCCGCGCCCGCGTTGTCGCTGTGAAACGCCCACCGTCCAAGGCGCACCAAAAGGCCCGCCACCCAGGTTAAAAACACGGGGTGCCATGTGTTTAGCTGGCGAAGGCCGTAGGTTTGCGCCACCATCTCGCCCACATCCCAGCACACGGTGCCGGGAAAAAACGCGATCAGGTAGGGCGACCAGCACACGATCAGCGCAAGCATGCACGCCGCAACGTCATGCCGGGCGGCCCAGCGCCACAGCCGCCCAAGCCAGCCGGGCGCAGCCATGGCCGCATGCTCCCGGCGGATGGCGGGGCCGCTTTGCAAAGCGGCGTTCACCCACGCGAATACCGCCGCCATGGGCAGCGCCTGCCCCACGCTTTTCAGAAGCGTCAGCGCCAGCGCGGCGGGGGAGGCCAGGCCGCTCCACGTATCATAGGCAAACAGCACGCCGCAAAAGGCGTTGAGCACGCCAAACAGCAGCGCAAACAGCATTTCCGGCAGGCGCGGGCGCAGGCCGCCCCGCCTGTATACGCGAAAAAACAGCCAGGCAAAGCACAGCGCCAGCGCCGTCCACAGATAATCCGCGCCAGCCGCGGGATACGCGCTTTTGCCCACATAGCCTTCGGGCCCTATCACAAAGCTCATCGCGCTGGCAACGCCGCCGCATACGCACAGGGCGATGGAAAGCGCCTTGTTCTGCCGCGGCCCCTTCATGCCCGCTCCCCTTTGTCGTGCATAAGCCTGAGCATGTTCAGGTTGATTTCAAACAGCTGGCGGTGCTTTTTGGCCACCGTGTCCAAAATAAAGCCGCACACCAGCAAAAGCAGCGCAAACGTCATCAAAACGCCGCTCACGATAAGCGTGGGGAAGCGCGGCACCAGCCCCGTGCGGAAAAACTCCACCAGCACGGGCAGGAACATGCATAGGCCAACCGCCCCAAGCACCGCCGCAAAAATGCTAAAGAACCGCAGCGGCCTGTACTCCTTAAACAGCCGCGCGATGGTGCGCAGCACCTTAAACCCGTCGGAATAGGTGTTGAGCTTGCTCACGCTGTCCTTGGGCCGGTCGCGGTACTCCACGGCCACGCTTTGCAGGCTCAGGTTCTTGTCCAGGGCGTGGATGGTCATTTCCGTTTCAATTTCAAAGCCCTGCGAAAGCACGGGGAAGGATTTGACAAACTGATAGCTGAACGCCCGGTAGCCGGTCATGATATCGCTGATATCGCCATGGAACAGGGTGTTCACCAGGCCCTTGACCATGCGGTTGCCCAGGTTGTGGAAGGGGCGCTTGTTCTCGGTAAAGTAGGTGGCGCTCAGGCGGTCGCCCACCACCATGTCCACCTTCTTTTCCAGCACAAGGTTTACCATTTCGCGCGCGTTCTCAGCGGGATAGGTGTCGTCCCCGTCGATCATCAGGTAGCAATCCGCCTCGATTTCACGAAACATCGTGCGGATGACGTTGCCCTTGCCCTGGCGGCGCTCGTAGCGCACGGTGGCCCCCGCCGCGCGGGCGATATCGTCCGTATGGTCGGTGGAATTGTTGTCGTACACAAAAATTTCGGCCTCCGGCAGCGCGGCGCGGTAATCGCTTACAACCTTGGCAATGGTTTTGCTTTCGTTGTAGCAGGGGATCAGAACCGCGATTTTCATATGTATCTCCTCCTAAGCCCCGTCATTTTGGCGTTGCCCCTGGTTTAGGCGCGCACCTTTACAACCACCTTCACAATGGCGTGGTCCTCCCCGGCGGTCATGCCGGGCACGTGCGCGTCGTCCGGGAAGCAGATGCAAAACCAGCCCGCGGGCACATCCACGGTGTTTACCTGCCGCCCCGGGAAAAAGCCGATATCCTTTTGTTCGTCAAAGGCCGCGTCCTGCGGGCGGGCGGCTGCCGGACACAGCGCGATGCGCTCCGTGCCGGTGATTGGCACATGGATATCGATGTAGCGCTTGTGGTGCTCAAAGCTCATCTCGCGGTGGGTAAGCAGGGGCTCGCCCACGGAATAGAACACGTCCGTCCCCTCCAGCTCCACGCGGGTATTGACCGCCAGGGCCGCAGGCTCCAGCCCCGCCAGGAATTTGAGCGCCGTATCCAGCCTGGGGCTGATTCCTACATAGGTAAGGGCATTGACGCAGCGATCCAATATCATGGTTCATTCTCCTTTATGCTTTCTATTGATTTATCGAAGGCGTTCATCGGGAAGCGCTTCCAGTATACCACAAGCGGGCCCGGCTGAAAAGCCCTGGGCGGCGAAGATGCAGCGCTGCCCAAGGCCGGGAAAACGCGCCGGCAAACGGCCCCGGGCGGCCAAAGCCGCCATGCGCGCCGCGGGCTGCGGC
>URUF01000029.1 GCA_900550955.1 uncultured Eubacteriales bacterium
GCTGGCCACGGCAGTGGCCAGAACGACGATTGAGGTTGCGGGTCTGCGGCCCTCCGAACCTCCCATGGGGGGTTTATCGACAGGCTGGGGGGAAATATAAAGTTTCTTCATCCTTCCCTGGCTATGGGCGCGCCCCGCAGCGAAACAAGCGGGGCCAGCGGCTCGCCAATCAGCGGCTCCGCCCAGCGCACAAACGCCTCCGTCACGCCGTTGCCCGCCTCGTTGATAAACGCGTCCGGCATGGTGCGCTCGTTCAGCATCACCTCTTGCACGCTAACAAGCTTGGTGCCCACGCGGTACGTATCGCCCGGCTCGCGCACGAGCGCCACCATCTTGCCGCTTTCGCCCGCCACGGCGGCGCGCACGGCCTCCTCGCCCACCAAAACGGCCTCCGCCCTGTCCACGGGGGAGGAAAGCGCGATGGACGCGCGCCCCAGCAGGCCCGGCTTCTCGCTGCGCGCCTTATAGCCCAGGCGCTTGATCACCAGCATCGCCAGGTGGGCGGATACATCGCCAAAGTACGTCGCCCGCCCGCTGCGGTATACCGGCTCCACGATGGGCGCGCCGTTTGGCCCTTTCAGGCCCTCGCTGGCTACAACCACCACGCCGCGCTTTTTTTGGATGAGCGCTTCCACGTCGCGCAGGTAGGCCGCCTCGTCAAAGGGGCGCTCCGGCAGGTAAATCAAATCCGGCCCGTCCACCCCCGCCTGGCGCGCCAGCGCCGAGGCCGCGGTAATCCAGCCCGCGTTGCGCCCGCTCGCCTCGATGACCACCACGTGAATCGGCAGCCCCGCAACGTCCGCGCATACCTCCGCCACGCTCTGGGCAATGTAGCGCGCGGCGCTGCCATAGCCCGGCGCATGGTCCGTAACGGCCAGGTCGTTATCCATCGTTTTGGGAATGCCTATCACGCGGATATCCGTGCCGCGGCATGCCTCGTAAAGATGGCCGCAGGCGTCCATGGTGCCGTTGCCGCCGTTCATAAGCACATAGCCCACGCCAAAGCGCTCAAGCGCGCACGCCATCGCCGCGTAATCGCCCGCCTCCAGCGCGTCGCGCGATGTGCCTATGGCGCTGCCCGGCGTGCTTAGCAGGCCTTCCAGCGCCTCCTGGGGCCAATCGGTAAGGTCCCGCACATCGCCCCGCAGCAGGCCGCCCGTGCCGCCGATGGCCGCGAGCACGCGCCCCACCTTTTCCTCCCTGCGCGCCTGGCGGATGGCGCCGTAAAGCGAAGCGTTGATCACCGCCGTGGGCCCGCCGCCGTGAAGTATGATCAGGTTTTTGTTCATAGCCCAGCACCCTTCCTCCTATGTAAACGCTTTTTATGCCGGTTTTATTATACAGCTTTTCTTCGCCGCGCAGCAGGGGGAAATTCAATCATACTTTCAGTATGCTATTCGCCCCGCGGGGCAAACTAGCAAAACAAAGAAACGCCCGTCCCGCGATGGGCGGCAAAACCGGAGCGAACCTATGAAAACGCATGAGCATGTCCAGGCGCGGTCGGGCCCTTACTTCGAAGGCTGGTACCTAAAGCTGCAAACAAAGGCTGGCAAAGCCCTGGCGCTAATCCCCGCCCTGCACGTTGACAGCGCGGGAAGGCGGGGCGCTTCCCTACAAGTGGTTTCAAGCAACGCCTCCTGGTGGCTGGAATACCCCGCCGCGGATTTTTCCGCCTCCCGGGAGCCGTTCCGCATTCATCTGGGGCCGAACCGTTTCGCCGCCCAGGGGATAAGCCTGCGCGTTCAGCGGCCCGGCTGTTCCCTCTATGGCGCTTTGCGTTTCGGGCCGTTTCTGCCCCTCCAATCGGATATCATGGGGCCGTTCCGCTTCCTTTCTGGCATGGAATGCCGCCACGGGGTTATCAGCATGGCGCACCCCCTGGAAGGCGCGTTGACCCTGAATGGCGAAACCCTCGAATTTTCCGGCGGCACAGGGTACATTGAAACCGACCGCGGCGCCTCCTTCCCCAGCGGCTACCTGTGGACGCAGTGCGCCTGGCACGAAGGGCGGCCCGCCAGCCTGATGCTGTCCGTCGCCACAATCCCCCTATCAAAGCTGCGGTTTACCGGCTGCATCTGCGCGGTGCTCTATCGCGGGCAGGAATACCGCCTGGCTACCTATCGCGGGGTCAGGGTGGAGGAATGGTCGCGGCATGGGGCTGTGATACGCCAGGGAAAGTACCGCCTGGAGGCGGAAGCGCCGGGGGAAGGCGGTCAGGCGCTGCGCGCCCCCGTGGCGGGAGCGATGCGGCGCACCATTCATGAAAACCTCGCTACGGAAATGCGCTACCGCTTTTGGATTGGCGAAAAGCTCCTGTTTGAGCATACCGACCGCTGCGCCAGCTTTGAATATGTGTAAGGGCGGCCGGGCTAGGGCGCTATGCGCCTTTGCCGCGCTTAGCGGCCCTGGCCCGGAACCCACGCGCGCCTTTGGGAAAGCCGGTCAGGCGGTTTGCCGCAACAATACGATAGAAGGTTCCGGACAATCAGCTGCCATGGCCGCTGCGAACCGATGGATAGGGCGCATACCGCGCAATTCTCCAAAACAGGTTCTTCCATTGGTATTGTTTGATTCGATGAAAAAGGCATAACGGGCTCTTTTACCGCCCCGGTAGCATTCCGCGAAGCCCCCGTGGGGCGAACCCCGCCAGAAAGCCCTTGTATCAAGGGTTCTCTGAAAGGGTTTTCAAGCTTTCAGGGGCAAAAAAAAATCATCTGCCGGCTTTGTATCAAAAGCCGGTAGATGATATGGCGGAGAGGATGGGATTCGAACCCATGTGCGCTTTCGCGCAAACTGATTTCGAGTCAGCCCCGTTATGACCACTTCGATACCTCTCCATGCGGAAGCCAAGTATTAGTATAGCACGACTTTTCCGGCTTGGCAAGCCCGCCCCAGCCGCAGCCCTGCAAAGGCAATGCGGCCCCGGCCCCATGCGCGGCGGGGCCGGAAGCCTTGCGCAGCAAGGTTTCCTTACGCCGTTCGCCGCCCGTTTAATCCTTAATGGTGATGGTGACTTCCCCGGCGGACGCGCCGCTGTTTTCCGCTTCTCCCTCGGGGGAGGCTTCCTCCCTGGGGCCGCTGGTCACGATGCCGCCTTTTACCTCCTCGCCTGTAAAGGCGGGATTTTGAAGCAGCTTCCCAAGCGCCGCGCGCTCCTGGTTGATCTGGTCAATCTCGGCGCGGCGCTTGGCGGGAATGCAGCTTGTGCAGGCGCTCAGGCCCGCGTACACGCCTGTTTCCAGCTCGCCGTAGGAAAAGGCCGTCAGCGGCAGGTACTTGTCGCGCACGCTGCGGCAGGTGGCGCTGGCATGATAGCTGGAGCCGCCGTCCGGGTTATAGTACAGCGCAAGGTCATCCTCCGGGTAGGGCAGGGTGCGGCCGTCGTCGTCCCAGATGATCACCTTGGTGTTCTTCTTCAGGTTTTCCCACAGCCATTTGATGCACAGGCCCTCGTCGTTGGCGGTGCGGGCCACGCGCACGCAGCCGTGGCTGGCCTTGCGCCCCAGCTGGGAGCCGTACTTGGAAAAATCCTTGGTGCCGTCGGCGCGCTCCACGTAGGGCACCTGGTGCAGCAGGTCGCCCCCGTTGAAGCGAATGCCCATTTCGCAGTACATGCCCTCGCTGTCAAAGCCGCCCACCCAGCTTCCCACCAGGTATTCGCCGGTGGCGGTTTCGTTGTAGGGCTGCTCCTCGTTCACAAGGCCGGTGGATACCGCGCAGCTGGACCATAGCTTGCCGTCCACAAACATATATAGCCGCTGGGTAAGCTTATTGATGATAATGCCGTACTTGGCGTTGGGGGTAACGGTTTTGAGCAGGCTGGTTTTTACATAGCCGCGAATTACGCGGTCGTAATAATCCATCCCCTCGATGAGGGTCCAGCCGTCCTCGTCCCCGCCCAGCACATGCACGGCGGCCAGGGAGCCGTTGATGGAGCCGCCCTGCCACTCGTTTACCACCTTTTCGCCGCCGGGGGTCACGCGGGGGTATACAACCTCCTTCTCGCTCACGTTAAGCACGGTGATGGGCTTTTGCAATAGCTCCCAGCAGGCTTCCTCGTCGGTGATATCGTAGGCAAAGCCCTCGCCAAACCAGGTGGAACCGCCGTCAAACCCGGCCAAATTGCCGGTGGGCAGGCCTTCCTTGTTTTTTTCGCCGGCGGATAGGCCCGCCGCCGGCATAAGCAGGCCCAGGGCCATAAGCAGCGCGGCGGCGCGGCGGCGGATGTTCCTCATTGGCATGTCCTCCTGTTACTCGGCTTGCGTAATGGTAATTTCAACCCCGGCGCTCCCCTCGTCCTCCCCGCCGGAGGGGGCTTGGGCGTCCCCAGCTTGGCCCACGGGCAGGCCCATGGCGCGGTTTTCCTCGTCAATCTCGGCCTTCCGCTTGGCGGGAGCGCAGTAAGGGCAGGGCTCCAGCTTGGCAAAAGGCCCGGTCTCCAGCTCGCCGTAGGAAAAGGCCGTCAGCGGCAAAAAGCGTTCCTTCACGCTGGAGCAGTTGGCGGTGGAGTGGTAGTACTTGCCGCCGTTGGGGTTGTAGTACTGCTGCAAATCGTCGTCCGGGTAGGCGATGGGCGTGAGCGCGGCCAGGTATTCCTCCTGGGTAATCGCCCCGCGCTGAAGGTTTTCCTTCGCAATCAGGCTTTTGCGCTTCACCGGCTGGCAGGTAGTGCAGGGCTCCAGCTCCCGATAGGGCTGGCTGTCCAGCTCGGCATAGGAAAAGGCCGTAAGGGGCTTGTACTTGTCCTTCACGCTGGAGCAGTACTGGTCCGCATGGTAGTAGCTGCCGCCCTCGGGGTTATAAAACAGCTTTAGGCCGTCGTCAGGGTAGGGCATTTTACGGCCCTTGTCGTCCCAAACGATCACCTTGGTGTTCAGCTTCAGGTTGTCCCACAGCCAGCGGGCGTTAAGGCCCTCGGGGCTTTTCATGCGCGAGGTGCGCACGCAGCCGTGGCTGGCCTTCTGGCCCAAAAGCGCCTCCCAGCGCGCATAGCTGCTGCTGCCGTCGGCAAGCACGTTATGGGGCACCTCATGAATCATATCGCCGCCGTTAAAGCGCAGGGCCATGGAGCACACCATGCCCTCGCTGTCAAAATCGCCCACGCGGCTGCACATCAGGTATTCGCCGGCGGCGGTTTCGTTATAGGGCTGCGCGTCGTTGGGAAGGCCGGTGGAAACGGCCACGCTGGACCAAAGCTTGCCGTCTATGAAAACGTAAAGCCGTTGGGTAAGCTTATCGATAATCACGCCGTATTTTTCGTTTGGGGTAACGGTCTTTAATAGCCTGGTGCGCACATAGCCCCGGATAACGCGGTTGTAGTAGTCCAGCCCCTCGATAAGGGTCCAGCCGTCCTCATCCTCGCCAAGCACATGCACGGCGGCGCTCGCCCCGTTGATGAAGCCGCCCAGCTTATCGTTGTTCACCTTTTCGCCGTTGGGCGTTTTGCGGGGGTAGATCATCTCGCGCTGGCCCGCGTCCAACACGGTGATGGGCTTTTGCAATAGCTCCCAGCACGCCTGCTCGTCGGTAATATCGTAGGCAAAATCCTCGCCAAACCAGGTTTCGCCGGTTTCATAGCCCTCCAACCACTGCGCTACGGTTTTGGCCCGGGCGGCGGGCAGGGCGCACGGCGCCAGGGCCATAAGCAACAGCAGAGCCACAAACCTGCGAAACCTGATACCCATACGGGGACAAACCTCCTTGCAGCCGCTTCGTTAGTGCTGGTCACGCTGCCGTAGCTCCACGCGGCGGATTTTGCCGGAAATGGTTTTGGGCAGCTCGCTCACAAACTCGATGATACGGGGATACTTATAGGGCGCGGTAACGCGCTTGACGTGATCCTGCAATTCCTTTTTCAGCGCGTCGCCGGCCTCCCAGCCGGGCTTTAAAACGATGGTGGCCTTTACCACCTGGCCGCGCAGCTCGTCCGGGGCGGCGGTAATGGCGGTTTCCAGCACGGCGGGGTGCTCGAGCAGGGCGCTTTCCACCTCAAAGGGCCCAATGCGGTAGCCGCTGGACTTGATTACGTCGTCGGCGCGGCCCACGTACCAATAGTAGCCCCATTCATCGCGCCAGGCCACGTCGCCGGTGTGATAAAGGCCGTTGTCCCAAACGGTTTTGGTAAGCTCCGGATCCTGATAGTAGCCGGAGAACATGCCGATGGGCAGCGCGTCGTGATCGGTATGGATAACGATTTCGCCGCTTACGCCGGGCGGGCAGCTATTGCCCTGATCGTCCACCAGGTCCACGTCAAAGATGGGGCTGGGCTTGCCCATGCTGCCGGGGCATACCTTCATAAAGGGGAAGGTGGCCAGGGTAACCACAAGCTCGGTCTGCCCAAAGGCCTCAAGCAGCGGGATATTGGTGCGCTTTAGCCACTCGGCGGCCATATCGGGGTTCAGCGGCTCGCCCGCCACGGCGCAATGGTGCAGACGGCTTAAATCATAGCCCGCAAAATTCTCCTGGAGCATATAGCGGTACATCGTGGGCGGGGCGCAGAAGGTGGTTACGCCATGGGCGGCCATCTGCTTTAGGATATCCTTGGCGATAAAGCGCTCAAAATCGTACACAAACACGGCGCTGCCGGTGAGCCACTGGCCGTAGAGCTTGCCCCACACGCTCTTGGCCCAGCCGGTTTCCGAAATGGTAAAGTGCAGCCCGCCATCCTCGCACTGCTGCCAGAACAGGCTGGTGACGATGTGCCCCAGGGGATAGAAATGGTCGTGCGTGACCATTTTGGGCATGCCCGTGGTGCCGCTGGTAAAGTAAAGCAGCAGCAAATCGTGATTGTGCGGGTACGCCTCGCCCTGGGGCTTGTCCCACTGGGCGCTTTGAAGGGGCAATTCCCGCTCGTAGCTGTGGAAGCCCTCGCGCTGGCCCTTCAAAATCATGATATGGCGCAGGCTTTCGCACTTTTCCATGGCCGCCTCGGCGCTTTTAAGCACGCCTTCGTCCTTGTGGGAGATCACGATCATCTGGATTTGCGCGGCGTTCACGCGGTAGATAACGTCCTTTTCGGTGAGCAGATGGGTGGCGGGCACGGCCACCGCGCCCAGCTTGTGCAGCGCCATCAAAATGGGCCAGAACTGCAAATGGCGGCGCAGGATGAGCATGACCTTATCGCCCTTGCGAATCCCCAGGGAATGGAACAGGTTGGCCGCCCGGTCGCTTTCCTCCTTGAGCTGCCCAAAGGTATAACGAATGACCGCGCCGGTTTCATCCGTCCACAAAACAGCCAGGCGGTCCGGTTCCTCTATGGCGATGCGGTCGGCCACGTCATAGGCAAAGTTAAAGCTTTCAGGCCGGGTGATGCGGAACTTTTTATTAAAATCGTCATAGGTGGCAAAGGTTGTGGGGCAATCCAGGTATTCGTAGCAAAGGGGCTTCATCACGCCTTCACCCCTTCCTTGATCACCACGGCGATGAAGCGGCAGTCCCCCTCCACAGCGTACATGGCATGCGCGAGGGAGGAATCGTAATACACGCTGTCGCCAGGCTTCAGGTACAGCTCGTTGCCGCCCAGTACCATTTTGAGCGTGCCCTCCAGCACGTAGTCAAACTCCTGCCCCTCGTGGCTATGGGCCTGCTTTACGGTTCCGGGCGCATCCTCGCGCACGGTAACGATGAAGGGTTCGGCCAGCTTATCGCGGAAGTTATACGCCAGGTGATGGTACTCGTACTGCTGGCGGCGGTTGAACTGAAGGCCCTGCCCCTTGCGGGTAAGGATGTAGCCGTGCAGCTTGGGGCTTTCGCCGGTGAGCAGGTCGCTGATATCCACGCCAAGCACCTCGGCAATGTTAAACAGGTGGGAAAAGGAAAAATCACGCGTACCGGTTTCGTAGGCCAGGTACTCTTCCTCGTCAATTCCGGCGCGCATTGCAACCTCCTGGGCGCTCAGGCCCGCAATGTCGCGCAAATCCTGAATGCGCAGCGCGATCAAGCGCAGCTGCCCGGCATTTTCCGCCATGGTAAAAACCCCTCTCTGCGATACGGCTTATGATACCAAAAAGGTATACGGGAAAAAGGATACCATGCTTTTGGGAAGGGTGTCAAGGGCTGGCATAGGCGCAGCCATTTATGCTGTTTCATGTAAAAGAGGAGGCGCAGCCCGCCAAAGCGGGCCGCCTCCCACCCAAGCCCTTTGCAGCCTGCCACCCGCGCCAGCCGGAGGGCCTTCCGCCCTCCGGCGGCCTTATGCGCAGCCCCAACCGCCCGCGCCCAACCCCTGCGCGCCATAGGCGCGCAGCGCGGGGGTCCAGGGGGTCACCCCCTGGAGAAGTAGACGGCATAGGAGAGGATTGCGCCCAGCGCAAAGGCGGCGGGCAGAAGCTCCGCCCATGCGGTATGGCGCGCTTTTTCCCGGAAGGAGGCAAAGCCCAGCGCAGCCAGGGCGCATACAGGCTGAATGTACCGGAAATTGGCCGAGCATACGTAGGGATAGTCCACGTTAAATTTGAGGTAATAGGCAAGCAGCAGCACGGCATAGCCAAGCAAAAAGCCCCGGGAAAGGCCGGATAGGCCCCCGCGCCCGGAAAGGGCCAGGCGAACAAGCAACGCCGCGCCCACGGCCATAAGAAGCGCAAACAGCGCCATCAGCCCATAGCACGCATACCACATGCCCGCGCCCTTTTCAAACAGGGTGAGCTCGTCAAACACGCCGGTTTTGAGGGTTTGCATCCAAAAGTTGTGATCGGTTTTGCGCACGCCCGTGTAAAACAGCTCCCGGATGGCAAACCAGTTGGGCCAGCCAAAGCGCTGCCATAGCGTGTAGCCGGAAAGGTTGATGGTTTCGGCCGGCAGGCGCACATAATTCAGCGGCGTTTGGAAGGCGAGCAGGTGATATACCGGCCAGGCCACCGCCTCGGGCACGCTTACCGCCAGAAAGGCCGCATACTGGCCCAGATAGCGCTTTTTGTTTCGGTCGCGAAAAAAGGCGACGATAAATACGGCCGCGATGCAGGGAATCAGCAGCGCTACGGATAGCTTCACCGCCATGCCCGCGCCAAGCGATAGGCCTATGCCCAGGATGTCGCGCATACGCCGCGTGCGCTCCCAGCGAAGGGTAAACAGGATGCAGGTCACAATACAAAGGATGGAAAGAATATCGTTATTGAGCGTCGCGCCCAGCAGCCATAAAGAGGGCTGAAAGGCGATTACCAAAACGCCCGCGCGCTGCCCGCGCTCCCCAAGGCCCAACAGCCTGAGCATATCCCATGTGACCAGCACGCAGGCCTGCGCGCACAAAAACGTGACCACCTGTAAGTTTTCCAGCGCCACCGCCTGGGGAATCCCCAGCCAAAGGTTCAGCTTCATAAACCCAGCCTGGATAAGATGATACAGGGGCGGGTTGTAAAATACGGAATAGCCCCCTAAAAGCGGGTCCATCGTAGGCAGGCCGCGCTCCACCAGATAGGCGATGTAGCCCAAATGCCCGTCCGGCTTGCCTTCCTGGGAAAAATCCGCGCTGTAAGAGGCCAGGTCGTGCCAGCTGAAATTGTGCGGCAGCTGGAGAATAAAGCATAGGCCCACCGCAAAGCTCCCGGCCGCCAACAGCCCGGCCATGGAAGCCTGCTTGCCGGCCCCGCGCCTGAGCGCGCACACAACCGCAAACGCCAGCCACGCGGCCGCAAGGCCCGCGCAAGCCGCGTCCGCAGCCGGCTTTCCCAGGGGAGAAACCGCCGTGTTCAGGGCCCAGGCCGCTATTCCCGCAAGCAATAGCGCCAAATAGGGCTTGTATGCCTTGCGCGCCATTCGTACCCGCCTCCTTTCAGGCGTACCGCCAATCAAACAGGCCGGAGGCCGCCTGGGGCCTCCGGCCATAGGCCGTCGAAAAAGCTCGCCTGCGGCGATCTTTTCCGCCGAAGAAGCGCCGTTCGCCTACTCGCCTCGCTCTCCGGGCGGCGAACGGCGTAAGGAAACCTTGCTTCGCAAGGCTTCCGAAACTGACGCGCATGCCGTCAGTTTCGGAATACAGCTCGGAGTGCTGCGGCCTTCCGAACCTCCCTGGGGTTTATCGAAATCCTCCGGCCATAGGCCGTTACTCCTCCACCTCGTCCATCAGGGCCAGGTCAGGATCCTCCTCCTCGGGCATACCGGCGGGCGCATCCGCCGCCCCCTTGGCCTCCATGGCGGCAAGGGCCTCCTCGCGCACAATCTGCTCGATCTTGTCCGCCACATCGGGATGGTCGCGCAGGTACTGGCGCGCGTTCTCGCGGCCCTGGCCTATGCGCTGCTCCTCATAGCTAAACCATGCGCCGCTCTTGTGGATGATATCGCGCTCCACGGCCATATCCAGCAGGGAGCCAAACCTGCTGATGCCCTCGCCATAGATGATATCGAACTCGGCCACCCGAAAGGGCGGGGCTACCTTGTTTTTAACTACCTTTACCTTGGTGCGGTTGCCAATAACCTCCGTGCCGTTTTTCAGCTGCTCACCGCGGCGCACGTCCAGGCGCACGCTAGCGTAAAACTTAAGCGCGCGGCCGCCGGTGGTGGTTTCGGGGTTGCCGTACATCACGCCCACCTTTTCACGCAGCTGGTTGATGAAAATGGCCACGGCGTTGGTTTTGGAAATTACGCCGGTGAGCTTGCGCAGGGCCTGGCTCATCAGCCTGGCTTGCAGGCCCACGAAGCTGTCGCCCATTTCGCCCTCGATTTCGGCCTTGGGCACCAGGGCCGCCACCGAGTCGATTACCACGATATCCACGGCGCCGCTGCGCACCAGGGCCTCGCAAATTTCCAGCGCCTGCTCGCCCGTATCCGGCTGGGAAATGTACAAATCGTCGATATTCACACCCAGCTTTTTGGCGTAAACAGGGTCCAGCGCGTGTTCCGCGTCAATAAAGGCGGCCACGCCTCCCGCCTTTTGCGCCTCGGCCACGCAGTGCAGGGCCACGGTGGTTTTGCCGCTGCTTTCAGGGCCGTAGATTTCAACCACGCGGCCGCGGGGTAGGCCGCCCACACCCAAAGCCAAATCCAAATCCAGGCAGCCGGTGGAGATAACCTGCAAATTGGTATCGGCGGCCACGTCGCTAAATTTCATCACGCTGCCCTTGCCGTAGGTTTTGTTCAGCTGCGCCAGGGCGCTTTCCAGCGCCTTCATTTTTTCCTCGCGCACGTCGTTTTGCTTGCTGCCGATCTCCTTTTTGGAAGTTTCCTTTTTGGCCATGTGTACGCACCTCTTTCGTTGCGCCCTGTAAAAAGGCCGCTTATGGTTTCTTTGTTACGCGTGTAAAGCCTCAAGCGCCATTTCCAGCGCCCTTTGGGCGCTTTGCTCGCGCACGCTTTGGCGGCCGCCGGTAAAGTGGCATTCCTGCACGCGGGTTTCCTTTGCGCTGCTAACGCCTATAAATACGGTGCCAACCGGCGTTTGCGGCGTGCCGCCGGTTGGGCCCGCCACGCCCGTGGCGCTTACGGCGATATCGGTTTTAAGCGCCTGCCGCGCGCCGTCGGCCATCTGCCGGGCGCAGGGCTCGCTTACCACGCCCACGCCCTCGATCACATCCCGGGAAACGCCCAGCACCTCATGCTTCACGCGCGGGTCGTAGCTGATTACGCCGCCCATGAGCACCGCGCTTGCGCCGCTCACGCCCGCAACGGACGCGGCAATCATGCCGCCGGTAAGGCTTTCCGCCGTGCCAAGGGTTTTGCCCGCCGCCAAAAAGCGCTCCACCACGCGCTCGCTTACGCGTTCAAGCTCCGTCATGCATAACCCTCCTTATGGCGTTCAGCGCCCGCCATCCATAAGCACGCCGCGGTTTTTGAGAAAGTAATCCGCGCCGCTCCATAGCGTCATCACCATGGCGGCAATAAGCAAAAGCTCCGGCAAAATGGAATGGTGCAGCCCAAACAGCCCGGCCTCGGCCAAAAGATACGCAACAAGCATAACCATTTGCAGCGTGGTTTTGATTTTGCCCAGCTTTCCCGCGGCAATCACCTTGCCCTGCTCCACGGCGATCAGGCGCAGGCCGTCCACCGCCAGCTCGCGAAACAGCACCACAATGCACGCCCACGCGGGCAGGCTGCCCCGGCCGCACAGCGCGATCATGGTGGAAAGCACCAATAGCTTATCCGCCACGGGGTCGATAAATTTGCCAAAGTTGGTTACAATGCGGTAGCGCCGCGCCATCCAGCCGTCCAGCCAATCCGTAAAGCAGGCAAGCACAAACAAAACAAGCGCGGTTATCAGCGCCCAGGGCACGCCCCCGTAAATGAGCGCGGCCACGGCGGCTGCCAGCGCGATGCGCAAAACCGATAAACGGTTGGGCCAGTTCATAGCATCTCTCCTATCAGGTCATAGGGTTCGGCGGCGGTGATGCGGGCCTTTCCAAAGCGGCCTATATCGCCCTCGCAAGCGCCGCTAAGGCGGATGCAGCCGTCCGTTTCGGGCGCTTCGGCCGCGGAGCGGGCCTCGGCCACGCCCTTGGCGTTTACGCTTTCCACCAAAACCCGTTCCTCGCGGCCTACCCTAAGCAGGTTCCTTTCCAGGGAAATGGCCTGCTGCGCGGTCATGAGCGTATCCAAGCGGGCTTTTTTTACTTCCTCGGGCACCTGGTTTGGCATGGAGGCGGCGGGGGTATCCTCCTCCACGGAATAGGTGAACGCGCCCAAACGGTCAAAGCGGATGTCGCGCACAAAATCCATCAGGCGCTCAAACTGCCTGTCCGTTTCGCCGGGGAAGCCGGTGATAAACGTGGTGCGCAGGGTAAAGCCCATTTCACGGGCCTTTTTCAAAAAGGCGCGGGTTTGTTCCATATCGCCGCGGCGGTTCATGCGCCTTAGCAAATCCGGGTCGGCATGTTGCAGGGGAAGATCCAGATAGCGGCAGATATTGGGCCTGGAAACCATGGCGGAAAGCAAATCGCCGTCCACCTCGTCGGGATAGCAGTACAAAACGCGCAGCCATTCCACGCCGGGAATGTCCGCCGCGCGCTGCATCAATTCCGGAAGCATTGACCGCCCGCCCTGGTCCATGCCGAAGCGGGAAGTATCCTGCGCAACCAGCACATGCTCGCGCACGCCGCTATCCGCCAGGCGGCGTATCTCCTCCAGCACGCTTTGCATATCGCGCGAGCGGAACCCGCCGCGGATAAGCGGGATGGCGCAATAGGCGCAGCGGTTGTCGCACCCGTCGGCAATGCGCACATAGGCCGTATAGGGCGCGGTGGTGAGCACGCGTTCTCCCGCAAGCACGGTTTTTTCCGGCGCGCAGTAGCTTACGCGCTTTCCGCCCAGCGCCTGCTCAATGGCCCTGGGCAGCATGGGGTATTGGCTCACGCCCAAAAGCAGGTCAATTTCCGGCATTTCCTCAAGAAGGGCCTTTTCATAGCGCTGCGCCAGGCAGCCTGTGGCTACCAACAGCTTTAGGCGTCCCGTGGTTTTATACTGCGCAAGCTCCAAAAGGGTGTCGATGCTTTCCTGCTTGGCAGGGTCTATAAAGCCGCATGTGTTCACAATCAGAATATCCGCCTCCCGCTCGTTCGCGGTAATGCGGTACCCGGCCTTTTCAAGAATACCAAGCATCAGCTCCGTATCCACACGGTTTTTGCTGCATCCCAGAGAAACTACGCCAACGCTGTACAACAGGCGGTCCCCCTCCCACATACGCAAGTACGGAGGGACGCGCACATATGTTTGTCACTCCGGCGTTATTTTACCATAGAATTCAAAGAATGAAAAGGGGTGCGGATAGGGCGGTGTAAAACGGCGCATCCTTCGCATGGTTTTGATTATACGGAGAATTCCTTTTTGCATATTGTTCAAATTTCTGGAAAACCTCCGTTTTCAGTGTCCCGTCCTGGGGCAGGACCGCCCAGCGGAACCGCTTGCAGCAGACGGGAAAGAAACAAGCTGGGAACAGGCGTGAGCATCCCCTCCGTAAAGGGCGATACAGTCCCCGCCCTCGCAGCTGCAAAACTCCCGGCGTATCAGGCCGTTTGCCTGTTCCACGCTTTAGGAATAAATGAACGATTGCTGCCATTATCGATGATTGGTATTATAATCATATAAAATCTGGTAAAAAGCGAGGTGATGAATTATGAGAAATAACAGAACGAATATCAAGTCTGAATATCTTTTGAGGGCCTCGGTTGCATTATCATAGTTTTTTATAGAATTTCCTTTGCCGTGGCGTATTGTTTGCTTTTTGATGCAATCTTCCGTTCTTTATAGATATTCATACAAGATCAGCTTACCAATTAAGTCGGGACAATTTGCGGAGGAATTTATGATTCATCTTAGAAAAATTACAGAAGAAAACTTTATTGACGCATTTCATCTAAAACTTGCGCCTGATCAAGAACGCTTTGTTTCACATCCGATCCGTAGCCTCGCACAGGCTTATGTGTATAGGGAGCAATGCCAACCTTTTGGAATATATGAAGGCGACGCTATGGTTGGCTATGTTATGGTGATTTACGATTATGATGTCCCTGAATATGATATATGGCATATGATGATTGATGTATCGAAACAGAAACGGGGCTATGGTAGAGCTGCATTGGATCGGGTGCTTGATTATATCAAAGCTAAACCTTTTGGCCCTTCAAATCGGGTAACCTTAACCTGTAACAAAGATAATATCCAAGCGCTAAATTTGTATAAAAGCAGAGGCTTTAGAGAAACCGGAGGAGCAGTGGACGAAGATGAAATAGAACTATCATTGATGATGCAATAACAAATTCCGATTCATCTCATTTACTTGCTGAATAAAGAATATCAGTAAACCATCAAAATTTCTATCATATGCGCGTCCTTCTTTTAACGCTTTTAAAAAGCGGGGGGCGCCGCTTTTTAAAAGCAGCGCCCCCCTGGG
Organism: uncultured Eubacteriales bacterium; assembly: GCA_900550955.1. GTDB lineage: Bacteria > Bacillota > Clostridia > Christensenellales > Aristaeellaceae > Limiplasma. The sequence continues at coordinate 14,813 of URUF01000029.1, forward strand.
AAAGACAAGGGTTACTCCTCCAAGGGATCCTCAATGTTGGTGGTCACCCTAAAGGTGTGGGAGTGCCCGCCCTCGCACGTGGTTACGTCATTCAAATAATGAACATGGCCGCAGCCCGTGGGATAGCCGATGGAGGTACGGCCGCAGAATTCATGCTTGTGGCCGTCATAGGTGTCGGTGGTGAAGGTTACGTCATGAACATGGGACTGGCCTACGTCAATGGCGTTTCCGGAAACGGTGGCAAAGCGGTGGTTGTGCGCTTCGCAGCCTTCCCCGGCAAGGCGCACGCTGCCCTGAATTTCATGGTTGTGATCTTCCGTGCAGCAGCCGTCCTGGCTGCGGGCGGTTCCATTCTCGCGGCAGCAGCCGCTGCGCGTGGTTTCCCGCTCGCAGCAGCGCGCGCTGCGGGTTTCATTTTCATGGCAGCAGCCGCAGCGGTTCCTTTCGTGCTCGCAGCAGCCGTTGGCGCTGCGGGCGGTTCCATTCTCGCAGCAGCAACCGCTGCGCGTGGTTTCCCGCTCGCAGCAGCGCGCGCTGCGGGTTTCGTTGCCATGGCAGCAGCCGCAGCGGTTCCTTTCGTGCTCGCAGCAGCTGCGGTTGTCATCCATGTTGGTATTGAGAATGCGGAAATTTTCCATAATCCACCTCGTCGTTTATTGGCGCCAACTCAAATGAGCGCCTATTTCATCGTATGTGAAACAAAAGGCAAGGTGAAAAAGAAAGAAAGACCGTCCATCATACTCGCTTCCCATGAGCCCAACCCCCGCCCGCCGGGGGCGCATAGCGCCCCGCACCCCCAAAAAAGGCTGCAATCCGGGGTTCAAATTCAAAGCCCCTGAAAGCCGGGCCACCCTCCGTGGCCCGGCGGAAAAAAGCCAGACGGCCCTTTTGCCGTCTGGCGTACTCGCTTCCTACGCACCCAACCCCCGCCCGCCGGGGCGCTGCGCGCCCTGCGGCCCTTTTGAGGGCCGCAGTCCGGGGTCCAGGGGCTCAGCCCCTGGTTAGTTGTATACGCGTACTGGTAGGACTAGGTATAGGTAGCTGTCGCCCTCCATGGGGGAGATCACACAGGGGCTTACGTTGGTGTTCATGCAAAGGGTGCAGCAGTCCTCGTCCACGTTTTTGATCACGTCGCTGATGTAGCGGCTGTTGAAGGCGATCTCGATATCCTCGCCCTCCAGATGGGCGTCCAGCTCCTCCAAAACATCGCCCAGCTCGCTCATGGAGGTAATGCGTAGGTTGTTTTGCGTGGCCTTCATGCGGATGAGGTTGTTTTTGCCCTCCTTTGCCATAAGGCTGGCGCGCTCGATGGCGTCCTGTAGCTCCTTGCGCTTTACGGTAACGCGGGTTAGCCAGGCGGTGGGCAGAATTTGGCGGTAGTTGATATATTCCCCAGCCAGCAGGCTGGTTACCAGAGTGGTTTTTCCCATTACGGCCATCATGTGGGTGTTGTCCAGGTGGAAGGTGGCCATGGAGTCATCGTCCTCCATGATGTGGGCAATCTCGTTCATAACGCGGCCGGGGATGATGGCGCTTACCTTGTCCACGCCGTCGGGCAGCACAAAATTGTCGTGCATGCGCTGAAGCGCCAAGCGGAAGCCGTCCAGGCCCACCAGGCGCAGCTCGTCGCGGGTAACCTCCATCAGGCAGCCGGTAAGGGCCTGGCGGCTTTCCTGCAAGGCGATGGCAAAGGTAACCTTGCTGATCATATCGCGCAGCTTTTTCTGGGGGAAATGCAGGGCATGGGTATTGACCAGGTCCTTCATTTGAGGGAACTCGGCGCTGGGCATGCCGGTGATGGTGGAGCGGCTTTGGCAGCAGCGAATGGTTACCGCCAGCTTTTCGTTCATGCTGAAGGTAACGGCGCCCTCGGGCAGCTTGCGCACAATCTCGGTAAGCAGCCTGCCGGGCAAAACAACCTCGCCGGGCTCGTCTACATTTGCCTGTACCTGGCTTTTGATGCTAAGCGAGCCGTCGGAGCACATCAGCTCCACCTCGTCCTCGCCGGCGCGCAGCAAAACGCCCTCCAAAATTTGCATGGCGGGGCGGGCGCTCAAGGCGCGGGTGGCGTTTACCAGCCCGTTCAGCAATTCCTGTGCGGAACACTCAAATTTCATGCTTGGAACCTCCGAAAACCAATATTGTAGTAGATGGATTTATTTTCAGTAGTAGTAGTAGTAGGGGCTGTGGAAACCGTGGAAAAGCGCCTTCCGCCCTTTGGCGGCCTCAAAAATGCCCTTGGAAAAGCTATGGAAAACGCTTTTGTTTTCCATGCTTTTTCCATAACACAGTTCCTATTTGAGGGCAGATAAAACCGCTTACCAGTACCATTTCGCCCCGCATGAGGAAGTTTCCTGCCAAAACCGAAGGAAACCCTTCGACAAAATGCATGAAAAAGACATCAAAAGGGCGCGTTTTCCACACTTTCCACAGGATAAGGAAAATGCGGCGTGGAAAACGCAATACGCCTATCCAAAGCCTTTCCAGCGTTGTTCCACAATTTTACCACGCGTTTTTCAACAAAAAAAGGGCGCGGGTATGAACTAGCGAATCAGCACGTCGCGCATGGCCTGGGTGGCCGCGTCCTCCTGCGGCCCGTCGGCCACAAGGTCCATCTGCCCGTTTTTGGGAATGATTTGCGAAAGCAGGCCGATCATGCTTTTGAGGTTTAAAATAGAACGGTCGCATTCCAGGGTAAGCGTGCAGGGGAAGCGGGAGGCCGTGGCGGCGATTCTGGCCGCGCGCTCGCGGTCGATCAATTTCAGGCCCTGTACGTCAATTTTGGTTCGAATCATCGGGCATCTCCTCCTGTGATGGGGCGAGGGGGGCATCGGCTAAGGCCATCAGGCGGCGCATGCGGTGGTTCACGCCGCTTTTGCCAAGGGGCGGGTCAAGCATGGCTCCCAGCTGCGCAAGGGTCGCATCCGGCGCGTTTAAGCGTGCCATGGCGATTTGCTGAAGCGATTCCGGAAGCGAATTCAGCCTGTTTTCCTCCAGTAGGCGGCGTATGGCGGATAGCTGCTGGCCGCTTGCGTCCATTTGCTTTTGCAGGTTGGCGCTGTCGCAGTTCATGGCGCGGTTCACGCCGCCCAGCACCTGCCGCTTTACGCGCAAATCCTCAATTTGCATAACCGCGGCGTGCGCGCCAAGCGCGGTTAACAGCGTTACAATGTGGTCGCTCTGCTTCCAATAGAAAAAGGCGTGATCCTTCCGGGCGCTCAGGCGGATGGGCAGGCCAAGGCGCTGCAAGCATTTGGCCATCATGGCGCGCGCGTCGCCGTCGTGAAAATGCATTTCCAAATGATAGCCCTGCTCGGGGTTTGACATGGTGCCGCCGCCCAGCAGCGCGCCCCTTAGGAACGCGCGCATGCAGCACATGCGCGTAAGCGGCAGGCGGGGCGTAGTGGAACGAAGGGAGCAGCCGCCCTCTGGGGAGGCTTCCATCATCCCCAGGGCGCGTAAAAGAGCCGGGGATTGCACCGGCCCCAGCGTGAGCACGCATTTGCGCGTGCCGCCAAAACGGGCGCTGGTCACGTAATGGATTTGCGGGGTAAGGCGAAGGGCTTGCGCCAGCAGCGTATAGGCCCTGCGGCACACCGCAAGGCTTTCTGAGGAAAACTGCACGTTTACGCGCCCACGCCCAAGCAAGCTAAGGCTGCCCATGGTAACGTACAAGCCGCAAAGCTCGCTTAATCCGCAGCAGCTTTTTTCCGGCTTTACAAGGCATAGCTCCCTTTTGCAGTCAGAGGAAAAGGACATAGGCCCTCCTTCATGCAACGGTATAGGTCTATTGTATCCAAACCGGGATGAAACGTCAATGATTCCGGGGCGTTTGGCGTAAAAAATGGGTTTTTTAGCGGTAAAGGTCCAGCCAGGTTTCTTTGACGGCCGGCCAGGAATACCGGCGGGGGAACTCCGCGCGTTTTTCGGGCGCAAGCCCGGTGATATCCCCGTCCATGGCGCGCATGAGCAGGGCGGGAACCTCGTCAAACGCCTCAAAGGAGGGAAGCGCGATATCCATTTCCTCAAGCTGGGGATAGTGAAGCCACGCGCCCTTTATAACGCACGCGCCCGCATAGAGGTATTCCTGCATGCTGGCAGAAAACGCGTCGGTTGTGATCGCCAGCACAAACACGTTTGCCGAAAGGCGCAGCATGGCGCTTTCCTCCGGGCCCATGAAGCGTGTGAGCGCCACGGTTTGGCAGGGCAGCCTGCCCGCCAGCTCGCGCGTGGCGGCCGTATAGGCGGGGTCGTTCTCGCCGTAGGTTTGCTGCAATACAAGGGTCATGCGCTCGAGGCGCTCCTTAGGCATACGGGCTAACGCCTCAATGACCTGCTTTTGCTGCTGCGCGGAGGAGGCGCTGTACCCCACGCACACCACAAAGCGATCCGGCGCTATGCCAAAGCGCGCGCGGCACTCCGGCAGGCTGTAACGCCCCCGCGCAAGGTCGATATCCCGATAGCCGTTTTGCCCAAAATAGATGAGCGCGGTTTTTTGGGCCGCCGCCCCGCCATATACGCGGCGGACCATATCGCGGTTCAATTCGCTGTGAACGCTTATTTTGTTCGCCCGCTTCAGGTAAGGGGCCATTTGCCTGAGCGCGCAGGGGCTGGAACGCATAAGGTCGCTGCCCCAAAAGCTGGCGACCCAGCGCGCCCGGAAGCGCCCGGCAAGCCTTGCGCCCAGCGCCAGGTCGCGCTGGGACAGGTAGTGGTTGTGCACAATATCAAACGGGCCAAGCTTTTTAAGATCGCGCGCATTAAGCGCCACGCGCGCCCACATGCGCAGGCGCGGTATATGGCGAACCACCGGCAGGGCGTGACGGTCCCGGTATACCGTAACGCCGTTTTCACGGTAAAAATCATCGTATTTGCCGCCGTCGCCCCAGATAGGGAACAAAACCACCTCGTACCCCTCGGGCAAGAGCAGGTTTTCCAAAAGGCGCTTTGTCCAAAAGCTGTCCGCGTCGGAAATCATCAGCATGCGCTTACTCATGACGCTTTTTCCCTCCCAGGCGGCGTTTCATAAAGCCCCGCCCCGCCGTAAGCAGCTGCATGGCCGTTTGCCACAGGGTTGCCAACTCCCGCCGGTACAGGGCGCAGGCAAGCGCCAGGATCCCTATAAGCGCCGCGTATTTCCACGCGCCCGCCATAAGCAGGTTGCAAAGCGAGGCGGCCAGCATCAGCCCAATGGTTTGCGCCAGATAGCGGTAGCTGGAAATGGCCTTGTAATACCTTTCGCCGATAAAGGTGCGCAAAAGCAGCGTTAAAATGGCGCTGAGCGCCGAGGCCACCGCCGCGCCCGTCATGCCCAGCAGGGGAATGAACAGGAAGCACAGCCCTATGTTTACGGCGGCGGAGAACAGGTAGATAAGCGTAGTCCAGTAGGTTTTTTTGGAAATGGTCACGCCCATGCCGGTGGTTTCGCCCAGGCAGTAGCAAATGGGCGATAGGAACAAAAACGGGAAGAAGATCACGGAGCTGCGGTAGCTTTTGCCCAGCAGCAAAAACACCGGCCCCTGCAAAAGCGTGATCGCAAGGCCAAACAGCGTAAGCATGCAAGCCATTAGCCTGTGCACGGTATAGAAGCGCCGATGCTGGTCGTTTTGGTAGTTTTCCAGCACATAGGGGGCCCAGTAGGTATTAAAGCCCGTTTGAATGATATTGATGGTGGAGGCTAGGCCCAGGGCGCTGGAAAACACGCCCGCCGCGGAAAAGCCCAGAAGGCTGCGAAGCGCCAGGGTGCTTATGGAGCTGTTCAGCCAGGTAAGCACGCTTAGCGGAACCAGCGGCAGCGCGAAGGCCGCCAGCTCGCGCACGGCAGGCGCGTTGATTTGGGACATAAAGCGGATATCCAGCTGCCTGCGCTGCACGGCAATGAAGCACAGCGTAAACAGCCCCATCAAAACCGTAAGCGCCATCATGGCCGCCCGTCCCGTGGGGCGGGTGAAGCCGATCGCCAGATAGGCAATTTTGGTAAGCAGCACATGCAAAACGCCCTGAATGGTATAGAGCATGGCGTTTTGCTCCATGCGGTAGCAAAGGGAGAGGAAGCGGTAAACCACCAGGCAGCCGCTGTAAAGGCACAGGCATAGGAAAACGCCCCTATCGGGCTTGCCCACAATGCCGTTGGCAAGCGGCTGCCAGAAGGCCGTAAGCACAAGCGAGCCCAAAACCGCCGCCCCCAGCGCCGCCGCCAGGCAAAAGGTAAGCAGCCCCCGGCGCGTCAAGCGCCCAGGCAGCTCGCGGAAAAAGCGCACGAACGCCTGATCCAGCCCCAAATAGCATATGGAGCAAAACAGCGACGCATAGGTGCCAAACATGCCTACCTTGGCCAGCTCCTCGGGCTCAAACAGGCGGGTGGATATGGGCGTAGCCAAAAAGCCCAGCACAAACGATACCCATGTGACCATGGAAAAACCGACCATGTTTTTCAAAAACGTTTGCTTGGTGCGTTCCATGTGCGTTGCGGGCCGGGCCCGCGCCCCTTTCCTTAGGTTATGGAGCCGTGGGCTCCTGGGCGGCCTTGCTTTCGCGAGGTACGGTTACGGTAAAGGCGGTTTCCGCGCCGGGGGCCAGGGCGATGGTCCCGCCAAATTCCTTCAGCGTGCCGCGCACGATGCTTAGCCCCATGCCGTGCCCCTCACCCTTGGTGGATACGCCCGGCTCAAAAATGCGCTCGCGCATTTCTTCGGGAATCGCCGCGCCGTTGTTGCGGATGGTAAAGGAGTAGCCGCGCAAATCCTCGCTCACGCTTAGGGAGATGCGCGCGTCCGGCGTGCCCCCGGCCGCGTCCATGGCGTTGTCCATAAGGTTGCCGATGATGCAGCACAATTCCCACGGCGGCACGCTTAGGCCCTCCAGCGTTGAGCGGATATCCATATCCAGGGCGATGCCCCGGTCCTTGCAGGCGGCGCTTTTGACCTGCAAAAGGGCGTTGAAGGCTGTCATTTTGGTGCGCAGCACCGTGGAAACGGAGCGGATTTCGTTATAAACGCGTTCCAGATAGGCCGTGGCCTCGCCGTACTCCTGCATTTCCAGCAGGCTGTACACCACCTGGATGTGGTTTAGAAAATCGTGCCGTTGGGCGCGCAGCTTCAGGTTGAGGGCGTCCATCTGGTTGTTGGTGAGGCGCAGCTCCTCAATGACGCGCTCGCGGCGGCGGGTTTGCAGCGCGTCGGCAATATCGATGCTGGCGCCCCAGGCCGCCATAATAGCGCCCAGCGTTACAATAAAGATGAGCGACGGGTTGCCCCGCTCGGAGGAAAACAATAGGATATAGGCCACAAAGGCAAACAGCACCGCAATTTGGATGGCGTTTACCACAATGGCGTACGTGGTGGCCTTGCTTACGTCGGGCCTTCGCTGCGGCTTATGCTTCATGCCCGGCTCCAAATCTGCGCGCGTGGCGCGCCTTAAGCTTGGCCTCGTGCCCCTGATCGGTGGGGTGATAGTACACGGCGTTTTCATACCCTTCGGGCATATAGGTTTGCTTCACAAAATGGCCGGGATACGCGTGCGGATATTTGTACTGCGGGGTTTTTTGATGGGGCGTTTGATAGCTTTGATCCCTTAGATAGGAAGGCACGGCGCTGAAATTGCCCTTTTTGGCGTCGGCCATGGCGGCGTCCAGCGCTTCTACCACGCTGTTGCTTTTTTCCGCCAGGCTTACGGCAATAATGGCCTGCGCAATGGGGATGCGCGCCTCCGGCATGCCCACGAATTCAAGGGCCTTCACCGCCGCGTGCGCCTGCAGCATGGCCGTGGGGTCGGCCAGGCCCACGTCCTCGCTGGCATGCACCACAATGCGCCTGACGATCAGCTTGGGATCCACCCCGGCGTACAGCAGGCGGCTGAACCACAGAAGCGCCGCGTCCGGGTCGCTGCCGCGCATGCTTTTGATAAAGGCGGAAAGCATGTCGTAATACAAATCCTCATCCAGCTTAAGAATGGGCTTTTGCACGCTTTCCTGCGCCGCTTCCAGGGTAATCAGGCGCACGGTTTCGCCCGTTTCGGGGTCGGCGGCCCCGGCGGTGGTAAGGTAGGCCAGCTCCAGCGCGCCAAGGGCGGTGCGCACGTCGCCCCCGGCCACCTGCGCGATGTAGGCGAGCGCGCCGTCCTCCACGCGCACGTTTTCGCGGCCATAGCCGCGCTCCGTGTCGCTGAGGGCGTTTTCAAGCGCGCGCTGCACATCCCCGGCGCACAGCGGCTCAAACTGGAACACCCGGCACCGGCTTACAATGGCGGGCGTCATGCTGGCCATGGGGTTTTCCGTGGTGGAGCCGATAAAGCGGATGAGGCCGCTTTCAATGGCGGGAAGGATGCTGTCGCTTTGCGCCTTGGACCAGCGGTGGCATTCGTCCAAAAGAAGATAGGTGGCGCGCCCGTAGCGGGTGCGGCGCTCCTGCGCCTCCTTAAGGACCTGGCGCACATCCGCCACGCCGCTGGTAACGGCGTTTAATTTGGCAAAAGCGCTGCCCGTCATATGCGCGATGATGGAGGCCAGCGTGGTTTTGCCGCAGCCCGGCGGCCCCCAAAAGATGCTGCTTTGCAGCCTGTCGGCCTCAATGGCGCGGCGAAGAAGCCGCCCCTGGCCCAGAAGGTGCGTTTGCCCGATGAATTCCTCCAGCGTGCGGGGGCGCATGCGCTCGGCAAGGGGAGGCAGGGCGGCGGAATCCGAAAGGCTGCTAAACAGGGTTTGCTGCTCAAAATCGTTCATGCGGTACCTGACTGGCGGGCAAAGCCCCGCCGAAAAAACATTTTTGGGGAAAAAGAGGGGAGAAAACCCTCTCCACTATACACTTTTTCCCGTGAAAATTCAATGGCGGGGGAAATTCCCATGGGTTAGAACAAAAGGAGGTGAAGAAAACCGCCGCCCTGAAATTTGGAAAGCCGTTGTGAAACGCTCCCAAATCCGGTATAATGGCAGCGCTACCCTTTACCAAAGGAGGCGGCGCCATGCGCGTAACCGTGGAATACTACATCCTGCTGTTCTTTATCAGCTCTATGCTGGGCTGGCTGATGGAGGTTTTATGCAAGCTGGTTCAGTTTGGCCGGTTCATCAACCGGGGGTTCCTCATCGGGCCGTATTGCCCTATTTACGGCTTTGGCGCGGTACTGGTTACGGCGCTGCTGTCGCGCTTTTCCGCCTATCCCGCGGCGGTGTTTGTGCTGGCGATGGCCGTGTGCGGCACGCTGGAATACCTGACCAGCTATTTTATGGAAAAGCTGTTCCATGCCCGCTGGTGGGATTACAGCCATAAGCCCTTCAATATCAACGGCCGCGTGTGCGCCGGCACGCTTATTCCCTTTGGGCTTTTGGGCCTTGGTATGATCTATGGGGCCAAGCCCTTCTTGTTCGGCCTGTTCAGCGGGCTTTCGGCCCGGGCTGTGGACGCGCTGTGCGTGGGCCTGTGCCTGCTTTTGGCGGCCGATACCGTGGTTTCGGCCACGGTGCTTAGCAAAATTCGCAAAACGGCCGACCTTTCCGGCGAGGACGATACCGAGGCCATTACCAAAAGCGTGCGCGAGGCGCTGGCCCGCCAGGGCGCGCTGGTGCGCCGCGCATTGGCGGCCTTCCCCTCGGCCAGGCTGTACAGCGGCAGGCTGCTTAACGAGCTCAAGGCAAAGCGCGCCCAGCTCAGGGCCGATCTCAAGCGCAGGGAGCTGGCCTTCCGCAGGGAGGCCGAGGCCCGCGAGCAGGCCGTGCGCAAGGAGCTTAGCGACCTGCGCCGCCAGCGCCGCAGCCGCAAAAAGGGCTGAGCCGCCCCTTCACGCCATTGTATTCGGGATGTTTTTCTTTGGAAAAACATCCTTTTTTGCTTGCATTTCGGGCGCTGCGCGTGCATAATATAGCCAAGTGGTCAAAAAATCGCCGATAGGGCAAAAATTGTCCCACTAAAGGAAGGCCCCAGGGAAAACGGCGTATCACAAGGAGGAATGCTTTATGGAGGAACGCGTATACAATTTTTCAGCCGGCCCCGGCGCGATAGCGGAAAGCGTGCTCAAAAAGGCGCAGAAGGAGCTTGTATGCTACCCCGGCCGCGGCATGAGCGTTATGGAAATGAGCCACCGCAGCGCCATGTATGTGGAAATTTTCACCCAGGCCAAGGCGCTTTTCAAAGCCCTGATGAACGTGCCGGACAAGTATGAGATCCTGTTTTTGCAGGGCGGCGCGACGCTGCAATTTTCCGCCGTGCCCCTTAACCTGATGAAAACCGGCAGGGCGGACTACGCCGATACCGGCAACTTTGCCCATCTGGCGGCGGAGGAAGCCAAAAAGTACGGCGAGGTGCGCATCGCCGCCACATCGCGCGAGGACGGCTACGCCTACGTTCCCAAAACCTTTGATTGGAGGCGCGACGCGGATTACGCCTATATCACTACCAACAACACCATCTACGGCACGCGCTATACCTCCATTCCCGATACGGGAGCCGTGCCCCTTGTGGCGGATATGAGCTCCAACATCCTTTCCGAGCCCATGGACGTGAGCCGGTTTGGCGTGATTTTTGCGGGCGCGCAGAAGAACATCGGCCCCGCAGGGCTGTGCATTGTAACCGTCCGCAAGGATTTGCTGGGCCACGAGGCCGACGCGTGCCCCAAGCTGCTGAACTGGGCCCTGGAGGCAAAGAACGACAGTATGCTCAACACCCCCAACACCTACGGCATCTATATGGCGAAGCTGGGCTTTGAATGGCTGCGCGATTTGGGCGGCGTGCCCGCCATTTACGAGCAGAACCGCTACAAGGCGGGCCTATTGTACGATTATCTGGACGAAAGCCGCCTTTTTACGCCCACCGCGAACAAGGCCGACCGCTCCCTCATGAACGTGACCTTTGTAACCGGCGATGCGGACAAGGACGCGGCCTTTGTAAAATACGCCGCGGCCAACGGCCTGGTGAACCTGAAGGGGCACCGCAGCGTGGGCGGCATGCGCGCCAGCATTTACAACGCCATGCCCGTGGAGGGCGTGAAGAAGCTGATCGCCGTGATGCAGGCCTTTGAAAAGGAGAATGCCTGATGTATAAGATTCAAACGCTTAACGCCATTTCGGATGTTATTCACCAGCACCTTTCGGCGGACAAATACCTCATCGCCAGGGAGGAGCCCATCCCGGACGGCGTTTTGGTGCGCTCCCAGAGCATGCACGACATGGATTTGCCCGAAAGCCTGCTGGCCATCGCGCGCGCGGGCGCAGGCACCAACAACATTCCCATTGACGAATGCACCAGGCGCGGCATTGTGGTGTTCAACACGCCGGGCGCGAACGCCAACGCCGTGGCCGAGCTGGTAATCTGCGGCCTGATGCTGGGAAGCCGCAACGTGGTTGGCGGAATTGACTGGGCGCGCGGCCTGATGGGCCAGGGCGACGAGGTTCCCAAGCTGGTGGAAAAGGGCAAGGCGCAGTTTGCCGGGCCCGAGGCGCGCGGAAAAACCCTTGGCGTGATTGGCCTTGGCGCGATTGGCGCGATTGTGGCCAACGCCGCCGTGCAGGGCCTTGGCATGAACGTGATCGGTTACGACCCCTTCATCAGCGTGGAAAGCGCGTGGTCGCTAAGCCGCTCCGTGCACCGCAGCACCGCCGTGGACGAAATATTTGAAAAGGCCGATTATATCACCCTGCACGTGCCCCTCAAAGACGGAACCCGCGGCATGATTAACGACGCCGCCATCGCCAAAATGAAGGACGGCGTGCGCCTGCTCAACTTTAGCCGCGCGGAGCTTTGCGACGCGCCCGCCCTGGCGGCCGCGCTGGAAAGCAGCAAGGTTGCCAGCTATATCACCGACTTTCCCACCGAGGCGGCGCTCGGCATGAAAAACGCCGTCGCCATCCCGCACCTGGGCGCGTCCACGCCCGAAAGCGAGGAAAACTGCGCGGCCATGGCCGCCTGCGAGCTACGCGACTATTTGGAATTTGGGCAGATTCGCAACTCGGTGAACATGCCCGAGATCCTTTTGGGCCACAGCGAGGGCGTGCGCGTGCTCATCATCCACGACAACGAGCCCGGCATGGTATCCGCCATTTCCGCAGCCATTGGCGCGCGCAAAATCAACATCAACAACATGATCAACAAAAGCCGCAAGGATGTGGCCGTGACCGTGCTGGAGCTGGACCGCCTACCCGACGCCATGCTACAAACCCAGCTAATGGCCCTTCCCGGCGTTATCCGCGTGCGCATCTTCTAGCAGGGGCTGCGGCCTACGGCCGTCGAAAAAGCTCGCCTGCGGCGATCTTTTCCGCCGAGGATTGCGCCGTTC
>URUF01000030.1 GCA_900550955.1 uncultured Eubacteriales bacterium
TATGCCTCGTTGTCGCAGCGGTTGGGATAGATAATGCCGGTGATGAAGTGCAGGGAATCCAGTTCCCGCAGCAGCCGACCGTCACGGCGGTCGCCCCGCCGTCTTTTCTGTGTTTCCATTGGTTTCTCCTGTTTTTTTATTCGCATTTTTACAAGCAAAAGTAATATCTCATATTAGATTATAAGATTCTCTTATTATAACAGATTCTTTGCGGCATTTCTACCCTTTTCTGTCAATTTTCTTCGTGAATTTGCCCAAAATGGCAGGAATCTACCGCAGCAGTCCGCTGGAGGCCATGGAAACATAGTCTCCATCGGCCACAATAATGTGGTCGATGAGCCGGATATCCAGCCGCTTCAGGGCGTCCCGGACCTGGACGGTGGCCTGAACATCCGCCCGGGAAGGCAGGGCCACGCCGCTGGGGTGGTTGTGGGCCAGGAACACGCCGCTGGCCCCGGACAGCAGGGCGTTTTCCACCGCCTGCCGCAGGCTCAGCACCGTCATGTCCGCCTGCCCCTGGGACAGCACCCGACAGGATAGGACCTTTCCCTTGCCGTCCACGCACAGCTGATACAGCTGCTCCGTCCGCTGCCCGTCCAGCAGCCGCAGGAAATAGGCCCCGGCCTGGTCCACGGAGGCCACGATCTTCTCCTCCCGGCCCGGCTGCCTGGCCCGGTCCCCCATGGCGCCTATCAGCCGCAGCAGCACCGCCGCGTTCTGCTCCAGCTCCTGCTCCGGGGCGGTCAGCACCCGGTCCAGGGAGCCGAACTGCTCCAGCAGCCGGTGGGCGGTCTCGTTGGTGTCCCGGCGGGGGATGGCGTAAAACAGGGCCAGCTCCAGCAGCTCATGGTCGGCCATGCTCTGGGGTCCGTGGGATAAAAACTGCTGGCGCATGCGCTGGCGGTGCCCGTCGTGCAGACCCATTTTTTGTCCCCCCATTTCCCGGCTTTGTCCCGATAATATCTCGCATTGTATCACATTTTCCCGGATTTTACAAGTACGGCCCCGCCGCCCTTTACGGAGAGAAAAATTTGTGCTACAATAAAAAATACTATTACCAAAAGGAGCGTATCATCCCATGACCACCGCAGAATGCATCCGGCAGCGGGTCAGCTGCCGCCGTTTTCAGGAAACCCCCATCCCCCGGGAGGACATCCGCCGGGTGGTGGACCTGGCCCGGTTTTCCCCCAGCTGGAAGAACACCCAGCCCGTGCGATATATCGTCATTGATGACCCGGCGCTGAAGGAGCGGATGGCCCGGGAGTGCATCCCCGGCCAGGGCTTCAACACCAAGACCATCAACCGGGCCGCCGCCCTGGCGGTGATCGCCTATGTGCCGGGCCTGTCCGGCCAGGGGGACGCCCCGCTGACGGAGAGCCAGGCCGCCGGGTGGGAGATGTTCGACGCCGGGATCGCCGCCCAGACCTTCTGTCTGGCGGCCCGGGACCTGGGCATCGGCACCTGCATCCTGGGCATATTCGACGCCGACGCCGCCGGGCGTCTGCTGGAGCTGGAGGGCCTGCGCCCCGCCTGCCTCATCGCCATGGGCTATCCCGAGCAGTGGAAAAACGGCCCCGGCCGCAAGGAGACGGAGGAGCTGCTGTCCTTCCGATAAATCAATCATTCGATAAGGAGCGATAAAATGACGGACCACGAGCCATTTCAGCGCGAACCCCAGAATCCCCAGGACCCCCAGGTCGTGGTCTTTTCCCCGGAGCTTCTGAAGCTGGCGGACCGCCGCCGTCAGGCCCTGGAGGACTGCCGCCAGGCGGCGGAGGACGGCGACGCCAACGCCGTGGTGCAGATGGGCATGAACTGCCTGTACGGCATTGGCGGCGCGGCCAAGGACCCGGGAAAGGCCTTCCGGTGGTTTTCCCAGACGGCCCCGGACGACCCGGCGGGCCTTTACTGGCTGGGGGGGTGCTACGACAACGGCTTCGGCGGGGAGCGGGACGAGGACCGGGCCTGCCGCCTGTATCAGGAATCCGCCGCCGGGGACTACGCCCCGGCTCTGTGCAACCTGGGCGTGTGCTATGAAAGCGGCCAGGGGGTGGAAAAGAACCTGGAAAAGGCCGTGGAGCTGTACCGCCGGGCGGCGGAGGGGGGCTATCCCATGGGCCGGTGCAACCTGGGCGTGATGTATTTTTTCGGCCAGGGGGTGGAGAAGGACCTGAAAAAGGCCGCCTATTGCTTTGCCCAGGCGGCGGAGCAGCGGCTGCCCCGGGCCCAGTATCTGCTGGGGGTGTGCTGCGAGTTCGGCGACGGCGTGGAGCAGGACGTGTCCCGGGCTCTGGCCCTGTACCGGGAGGCCGCCGGGGCCGGATACCCCGACGCTCAGTGCGCCCTGGGGGTGCTGCATCACCAGGGCAAGGGGGTGGACCAGGACGACCGGGAGGCCGTCCGGCTGTTCCGCCAGGCGGCGGAGGGGGGCTATCCCCGGGCCTGGCACTTTCTGGGCCTGAGCTATGACCAGGGCACCGGGGTGGAGCAGAACGCCCAGGAGGCCTTCCGCTGCTTCCTGGCTGCCGCCCAGGGGGACTATACCGAGGCCCTCTGCCAGACGGGCATGTGCTATTACTTCGGCCACGGCGCCGAGAAGGACTATGACCGGGCGGCGGAATATTTCCGCCGGGGAGCGGAGCGCGAGCATCCCCGGGCCATGACCCGGCTGGGGGTGTGCTATGAAACCGGCCACGGCGTGGAGCAGGATGTGCAGCGGGCCGAGGACCTCTATCGCCGGGCCATGGCGCTGGGTGAGCTGGAGGGCCAGTACTGCCTGGCGGGGCTGCTGCGGCGGAGAAAGGACCCGGAGTCCCACCGGGAGGCCGCCCGCCTGCTGCAAAAGCCTGCCGCCGTGGGAATGCCCCGGGCCCAGTATCTGCTGGGGGTGTGCTACGAAACCGGCGACGGGGTGGAGAAAAAGCCCCGGTACGCCGCGTACATGTATCACCGGGCCGCCCTGCAGGGCCACCCGGAGGCCATGCTCCGGCTGGGCATCTGCTACGAGACCGGCGTGGGAACGGAGAAGGACCCCGCCATTGCTGCCAACCTGTACCGCCGGGCGGCGGAGCAGGGCAGCGACCTGGCCCGATGCCGCCTGGGGCGGCTGTATGAGCGGGGCCTGGGGGTGGAGCGGGACCTCCGCCGGGCGGAGGAGCTGTATGAGGCCGGGACAAGGGCCGGAGTGTCCGGGGCAAAGGAAGCCCTGGACCGGGTCCGGGCCGCGCTGGCCGCCCCGCCGGAGCCCCAGCCGGAGGACAAACCGGTGGACAAGAAAAGTCCCCTTCGCCGTCTGCTGGACCGGCTGAAGGGACCGAAATCAGAGGAATAACGGGAAAAGGGGCATCCCCCGGCGCATCGCGCCGGGGGATGCTGTTTTATGGGTTCCTGCGCTGGGTGCTGCGGCTGTCAGCGGGCCTTTTTCCGGGTGGTGAACACCGCGGCCATGCCCATGGACAGAACCGCTGCGGCGGTCCACGCCACAACGTTCATGTCGTCGCCGGTGCGGGGGCTGCTGGGCTCGGGCACGGGCTCGGGGACGGGCTCATCCTGTCCGGCGTCCGACACCGTGAAGTCGGCGCCCAGGAGCTTGCTGTAGATGGCGTTGGTGGCCAGACGGTAATCGTCGGTCTGGTGGGCCTTGTTGGTGATGCTGGTGCAGAACACCGTCATGTCCAGTCCGCCGGACTGATAGTCGATGGCAACCACCTGGCCCTTCAGGCCGCCGTCGGGATCGTCGATGCCGTTCCACCAGCCGGCCTTATAGAAGTCGTCCTGGCTGCCGGCCCGCATGAGGACGGTGGCCTCCTGGGGATAAGCGGAGATAATGGAGCCGCCCTTGGTATAAGTGGTGAAGTCTCCGTCGGCGGCGTAGCTGGCGGTGATGAGGCTGTCGCCGTATTCCACGTTGAACAGCGCCTCGTAGTCGTTATAGACCTCCTCGGGTCCGTACATGCCCTCCTCAATGATCCACTGGATCTTGAAGTCGAAGCCGGGGATGGTGGCCTTGGCATACTCCAGGATGTTGACGCTGGCCCCCACAAAGGGCAGACCGTTGGCCACGGCGGCCTTCACGTCCTCGCCGGTGGTTACCAGGGCAACCTCGGCCTTTTCCTTGCCAATTTCCTGCTGAATGCCCTCAATGAAGGCTACGATTTTCTTAATTTCCTCATGGCCAAACAGGATGGCGCGCAGCATCAGCTCCTCAGGCACTTCCTTCGCGCCGGCCTCCACCATAAGCACCGCTTCCTTGGTGCCGCTCACGGTCAGGTGCAGGGTGCTCTTTTCGCGCTGCTCGGCATTGGGGCACAGCACCAGCTCGCCGTCCACGCAGCCTACCACCACGGTGCCGGTGGGGCCGCCCCAGGGAATATCGCTCACGCTCAGGGCCGCGGAGGAACCAATCATCGCGGGCACCTCAGGCGGAATATCCTTATCCACGCTCAGGCAGGTCGCCACTACCTGCACATCGTTGCGCATGCCCTTGGGAAAGAGCGGGCGCAGCGGGCGGTCGATCAGGCGGCAAGTCAGGGTCGCCTTTTCGGTGGGGCGTCCCTCACGCTTGATAAATCCGCCGGGGATCTTGCCCACGGAATATTGCTTTTCTTCAAAATCAACGCTCAGGGGGAAGAAATCCACGCCCTCGCGCGCCGTTTCGCTCATGGTGGCGTTTACCATCACAACGGTATCGCCAAAGCGCACAAACGCAGACCCATTGGCCTGCTGCGCGTACTTGCCAAACTCAATCGTTAGCGGGCGGCCCGCCAGCTCTGTTGAAAACACTTTGTAATCCATTCTACTTCTCTCTCTCCTCTTCCTGCGTCCATGGCCTCGTGCCATGGCGCACACTTGCGCGGGCAGCGCCGCGCCTTTGCAAAAACAGCCGCGCGCGGCGGGATTGCCCCGCCACGGCGCGGTTGCTTTCCAAAACGGTTTACTTTCTCAGGCCCAGCTGGGCAATCAGCGTACGGTAGCTTTCGATATCGGTCTTTTTGAGGTAGTCAAGCAGGCCACGGCGCTTACCAACCATCAGCAGCAGGCCGCGACGGCTGTGGTGATCCTTCTTGTTGAGCTTGAGATGCTCGTTGAGGTGATTGATGCGCTCGGTCAGCAGCGCAATCTGCACCTCGGGGGAGCCGGTGTCGCCCTCATGGCGGGCATAGGTCTTGATGATCTCGGACTTTTCCATGGGTTTTGCCTCCTTGTTTTGGCAGCGGATGACCCGCTCCTTTGGTAATCGCCGCATCCATAGCCTGCCGTTGGCGTTCAGCAAGCTGCGGGCGCGGTTCTTTCCTGTGCATACGCACATCATTTATTCTACCACGCAAGGCGGGGTTTGTAAACGCTTTTTCAGGAAAAAAGCGGGGAAGAAATGTCGCGAACTCTACGGCGCGTCGGTTGCGCCGCGCGCGCGCCCATGGTATGCTGTCCCTGAAAACCGCGCAAGGAGGGATCCTTGATGGATCAACAAAAATGCGGCGCGCTCATCCGCAGGCTGCGCTTGGAAAACGGGCTTACGCAGGCTCAGCTTGCCCGGCAAATCGGCGTAACGGATAAGGCCGTGTCCAAATGGGAGCGCGCGCTGGGCTGCCCGGACGTATCGCTGCTTAACGCCCTTTCCGGCGTATTCCGTGTGGACATTGAAAGCCTGCTCTCCGGCGCGCTGCCGGAATCAACTCTGCAAGGAGGCAATATGAAACGAATGCAGTTTTACCTTTGCCCGGTATGCGGCAACATTCTCACCAGCACGGGCCGGTCGCAGCTAAGCTGCTGCGGGCGCAAGCTAACGCCGCTCTCCCCCGTTCCCGCCGACGCCGCGCACACCCCAACGATGGAAGCCGTCGAGGACGAAAGCTACCTCGTCTTCCCCCACGAGATGAGCAAGGAGCACCACCTTGCCTTTGTGGCCTGGCTAAGCTACGACCGCATGCTCATGGTACGCCTGTATCCCGAGCAGGACGCCGCGCTGCGCACGCCGCTTTTCACGCGCGGCACGCTGCTTGCCTACTGCACGCGCCACGGCCTTATGCGCATTGACCTGCCCATGGCGCATTGACATCTCCCCCGCAACATGTTATCCTACCAATACGGCAAAGGCGCTTGGCGTTTTTTGTCGTATTTTTCAATGCGGAAAGGGGCTGCCTACATGATCGGCGTGCTGGACTACGGCATCGGCAACATCGGCTCCATTCTCAATATGGTCAAAAAGGCGGGGGCGGAAGGCTGCGCGGTGCATACGGCTATGGAGCTGGCGGCCTGCGACCGGCTTATCCTGCCCGGCGTTGGCAAATTTGACGCGGGCATGGCCCTTCTTACCCAAAGCGGCATGCGCGGCGCGTTGGATATTGCCGTAGGAAACGGCGTGCCGCTTTTGGGCATCTGCCTGGGCATGCAAATGCTGGGGCGGCGCAGCGAGGAAGGCCCCGGCGAGGGCCTGGGGTATATTCCCTTTGACCTAAAGCGCTTCCACCTGGAGGATCAGCTGCAGCTCAAAATTCCCCACATGGGCTGGGACTATGTAACCCTGACCCAGCCGGAGCTGCCCCTTGTAAAGCAGCTTGGGCCGGAACCCCGTTTTTACTTTGTGCACAGCTATCACGCCGTGTGCGACAGCCCCTCCGACGTGCTTATGACCTGCGAATACGGCTATTCCTTCGCCGCGGCCGTGCACCGCGGCAATGTGTGGGGCACGCAGTTTCATCCCGAAAAAAGCCACCGCTTCGGCCTGGCGCTGATTCGCAGCTTTGCAAAGGAGTGTTAGGATGTATCACCGTCCCCGGCTGATTCCCTGCCTGCTGCTTTCGGACGGCGGGCTGGTAAAAACCACGCGCTTCAAGGATCCCAACTACCTGGGCGACCCCATCAACGCCGTCAAAATTTTCAGCGAAAAATGCGTGGATGAATTGTGCATTCAGGATATCCAGGCCAGCCGCGCCGGCCGCGGGCCGGACTTTGCGCTTTTGGAGAGCCTCGCGTCCGAGGCGTTTATGCCGCTTTCCTACGGCGGGGGGATCGCCACGGTGGAGCAGGCGGCGCGGCTTTTCCACATCGGGTTTGAAAAGGTCATCCTCAATACCGCGCTTATCGACAATCCCGCCCTTATCACGGCCATTGCCGAACGCTTTGGCGTGCAAAGCGTGGTCGCCTCCATCGATGTAAAGCAGGATCTTTTCAGGCGCTACCGCTGCGTTGTGGCGGACGGTTCCCGTCCCACCGGCGAAACGCCGCGCGAGCTGGCCCTGCGCGCCCAGCGTTTGGGCGCGGGCGAGGTGCTGCTCAATTCCATCGACCGCGACGGTATGATGCAGGGCTATGATGTAAAGCTGGTTCAATCCGTTTCGGAGGCGCTCAGCATCCCCCTCATTGCCTGCGGCGGCGCCAGGGACGCCTCCGACATGGCCAGGGTGCTAACGGAAGGCCAGGCCCATGCCGCCGCGGCAGGCAGCATGTTCGTATACTTCGGCCCGCTCAAGGCCGTGCTCATCAACGCGCCCGAGGAGGACGAGCTGTACCGCCTGGGCATTTACCGCCGCGATTAGCCCTGCCATCCAGGCGTAGAACGGCGCTTTGACGCCAGCCCCGGAGCATCCAAAAATCCTCTATCCCTTCCCGCCCGAAATTTTACAATTCATTCACACCATCCCCCGCGCCCCGTGTTATGATAAGCTGTGGCGTTGTATACGCCTGCCATCAACCAAGGAGGCCTTTCCCCTGTGATTGACATTGAAAACGTTTCCAAGCGCTACGGCGGCGTGCGCGTCCTAAGCGGCGTTAGCCTGCATGCGGATAAGGGCGCCGTGCTTGGGCTGCTGGGGCAAAACGGCGCGGGCAAAACCACCCTGCTCAATATTTTGACCGGCTACCTGGCCCCTACGGAGGGCCGCGCGCTCATCGACGGGCACGACTCCCTGTTGGAGCCCGCCGAGGCCAAGCGCTGCCTGGGATACCTGCCCGAGCACCCGCCCCTGTATGACGAAATGACCGTGCGCGAATACCTGCGCTTCACCGCCGAACTCAAGGGCGTCAAGCGCGCCGCCATCGCCGCCCACGTGGACGAGATTATGGAGCTGACCGGCTTAACCGATATGCGCAGCCGCCTGCTTGCGCACCTTAGCAAGGGGTACCGCCAGCGCGCGGGCATGGCCCAGGCCCTCTGCGGCGATCCCGACGTGCTTGTGCTGGACGAGCCCACCGTGGGCCTGGATCCCAAGCAGATCACCGAAATCCGCGGGTTGATCCGCACGCTGGGCTCCGGCCGCACCATCGTGTTCTCCTCGCACATTCTAAGCGAGGTGCAGCAGCTTTGCGACCATGTGGTCATCCTGGATCACGGCATGGTTAAGCTGGATGCGGATATGGCCGGCATGAGCAGCCCGGACGAGGTTACGCTGCTTATCACCGCCGCCGCCGCCGAAAAAAGCGTTGTAAGCCGCCTGCGCCAGTTGGAAGGGGTCAGGCGCGTAACCGTGCAGCCCACCGCCCATCCGGATCAAACCGCCGCGCTGGTTACCTTCTACCGCCAGCCCGAGCCGGAGCGCCGCCTGTTTTTGCTATTCAGCTCCCTAAGCATTCCCCTGCTGCACCTGTCGCGCTGCGAAAGCAGCCTGGAGCAGGTATTCCTCAACGCCATTTCACAATAGGAGGCTTTCGGCATGCGCACCATTTTCAAGCGCGATTTTCTAGCGTATTTCCGCACGCCGGTGGGTTATGTGTTCATGGGCGTTTTCCTTACGCTCTCGGGGCTGATCTTTTATTTGTACAACCTGCGCGGCCTTTCTGGGGATTTGCTTTCGTTTTTGTCCCAGCTTACGCTTTTAACCATGCTTTTATGCCCGCTTTTAACCATGCGCCTCCTCTGCGAGGATCGCCAAAAGCGTACCGATCAACTGGTGCTTACCAGCCCCGTTTCCCTTGGCGGCATGGTCGCCGGCAAATTTGGGGCCGCCGCCTGCGTTATGCTGCTCACCATCGCGCTTACCAACGTGTACACGCTCATTATCGCGCTGTGCGGCACGGTATACGCGGGTGAATGGCTTGCGGGCTACCTGGGCTTTTCCCTGCAAAGCCTAAGCTTTTTGGCGCTCGACCTGTTTGTGACCTGCTTTGCCAAAAACCAGATGACCGGCGCGGTGGCTGCCTTTGGCGCCAATTTTGTGCTTTGGATGGCGGATTTGCTGGCTGGCGGCGTAAATGTAAAATGGCTGGCGGACGCGCTTAACTTCATCAGCCTGTACGACCGTTACGAGCCCTTCCTGCTTGGGCAAATGAGCTATGCGTCCGTCCTGTTCTTTCTAACCTTTATAGCGGCATGCCTTGTGGCGGCCACCCGCGTTTTGGACGCCCGCCGCTTTTCGGAAGGAGGGGCCGCATGAAAAAGCTGCTGCATTCCCTCGCCCAGCGCTTCCGCCAGCCCAAATGGCGGCACGGCAAGCTGGGCGCGCTGCTCATGGCGGGCTTTCTGGGGGCCTGCGTGCTGGTAAACATCGGCGTAAAAGCGCTGGAGGACACCTACGGCTGGCGCAACGACCTCAGCTTCAACGCCTACGCCACCACCAGCGAGGAAACCCAATCCGCGCTCAACAGGCTGGAAGCCGATGTGGAGCTGTACCTGCTGTACCAAAACGGCGATGAGGACGCCGCGCTTTTGCAGCTTTTGAAGCGCTATGCGGTGTTAAGCGGCCGCGTTCAGGTTATGGAAACGGACATTTCTCAAAATCCCGGTATCTTGACGCGTTTTGCGGGCGCCGTGGATAAAACGCCCCAATCCGGCAGCGTGGTCGTCAACTGCCCGGCAACCGGGCGCTATGAGCTGCTGGATTATTCCGACTTCTTGATTCAGGGCTATAATATAGACGCGGGCAGCTTTCAAATCGAGGGCCTCGCCTATGAAAAAAAACTTACCGAGGCCATTCTCCGCGTGTCGCAGGAGCAGGTTCCCACCGTTGGCCTTTTGCAGGGGCATGGGGAATTAAGCCCCGACTCCCTCTCCTTGCTGACGGAATTTTTAAGCGCCAACAGCTATGCCTGCACGACCGTAAACCTGCTTACCGGCGGCACGCTGGAGGATGTTGACCTGCTGATGATCTTTTCGCCGCAGAAGGATTTTACCCAGGCGGAGCTGGAAACGATCAACGCCTTTGCCCAGGACGGCGGCAGCCTGTTTATTACCCGCGACTATACCGACCCCATAGACGGCATGCCCAACTACATGGCGCTGCTGCGCAGCTACGGCATCGTTCCCCTGCCAGGCGTGGTGGTAGCGGGCGAGGAGGACGCCGGCACCTATTACCAAAACCAGCTCTCCCTCCTGCCCTATATGCAGCAAACCGATATGACCCTCTCGCTGATCTCCAGCGGCATGGATTTGGTGCTCATGCCCGCGGCCTGCGCCTTTGAAACGCCCGATGCCGACCAGCAGGATCAAAGCCTGAGCACAGGCGCGATATTCAAAACCGGCCCCCATGCCTATGTGCGCGACCTAACCGACGGCAATACCGCCATCGACCAGCAGCCCGGGGATATCGAGGGCGAGCTTAGCCTGGCGCTGTACGCCATGCGCGCGCATGCCAGCGGCAATATAAGCCGCGTGTTCGCAGCCGGGTGCAGCGCCACCTTTACCGCCGAATACATCTACCAGCAAACCTATGTGCAGCAGTTCCTATTGCAGCTGATGGGCCAGCTCTTGCCCGATAAGGCCGTTTCCCTGGATATTATGGCTTCCGCGGCGATCCGGCCCCAGCTTACGGTGGGCAGCCAAACCATCGGCGTGGTGCTGGTGGTAACGGTGCCTCTGCTGGTGCTTTTGGCCGGGGTATGCGTGCTGCTGCCCCGCCGCAACCGCTAAGGGAGGCGATTCTTCTTGCAGCGTCCTCCCAAAACACCCCCAAAGCGCAAGCCCCGCGCGCGGCTGCTGTTGCTTCTTGTAGCCGCCTGCCTTGTGCTGGCGGCTGCCTTTGTACTGCTGCTGCCGTTGATTCAGGCGCGTTTCCCGGCGGATACGGGCGTAGTGGCCCCGCGCGGCTCCACCGTGCGCGCCCTGTACCTGGGCGACGCCTCGCAGCTGGACAGCATAACCCTTTCCCAGCTTGAGGGCAGCAGCTTTACCCTGCGCATGCAGGATGGCGCGGCCTATTTGGAGCGGGACGGCCAGCTTCTGGAAACGGATCAGGCGCTGGCGGCGGAAATCATCGAGGCCGTTACGCAGGTGGTGGCGCAGGATGCCGTTTCGGAAACGGCGGACGAGGTTCGCCAGCACCTGGCTGATATGGGGCTGAACCCGCCGCAGGCCAGCGCCGTAGCGCGCTACCGGGACGGGAGCGAATATACGCTGGAGATAGGCTATACCGTGCCCAACACCACCTATGCGTATTTCCGCTGGTCCGGAGGCGACGGCGTTTTTATGGGCGATTCCGGCATGGCGGATGCGCTTTATACCAACCCTGCGCGCCTTTTGCCCGTTACGCAGCCAACCGTCGCTTCCGCGCTGATTGACCGCATCGCCCTGGAAACCCCGGCCCATCGCATGGAGATCGCCTTTTCCACCGGCGCGGACGGGGCGATTTCCGGCACGCTTACCGCCCCATACCGCTATCCGCTGGAGCAAAGCCGCGCCTCCGCGCTGCTCACGGCTCTGGACAGCTTCCGGCTTGGCACGCGCGAGGCCGCGCTTACCCCAAATAACCGCGCCGCCTACGGCTTTGACGCCCCGCTTTGCACCGTTACGCTGCACCAGGCCTCCGGCTATACCACCGTTGTGGATGAGAATGGGCAGCTCGCCATCACCAGCAGCCCGGAGCAAACCCTAAGCTTTTGCATAGGCCGCGCCGAGGGCGATTACTTCTACACCTGCGAATATCAGGGCGCGTGCTATCTCGTCAGCCGCTTCATTGTGGAAACGCTGGTGGAAGCCGCGCCGGAAAAGCTGGTTACCCGCTATCCGGCCAGCCTGGACGAGGCTTTGCTAAGCGATATCCAAATCGACGCGCCAGCAGGCACGTTTGCCATGCATATTTCCCGCGCCGAGCGCGTGCTGCCCAATAACGCCATCGAAACCGATACAGACGGCCAAACCGTCTATGATACCAGCGTAACCCTCAACGGCGAGCCCGTTGGGGAGGACGTGTTTGACGCGCTCGCCGCACGGCTTCGGGCGCTGAACGTATCCGGCAGCCTGCCGCCGGATTGGGCTCTTCCCGAGGGGGCCCAGCCCCGCTGGCGCATCGTGCTTGTTACGGAGGACGGCGCGCGGCGCGTGGTGGAGGCCTACCGCATGGACGCTTTTGCGGACGCGCTGTATGTGGATGGCGTGGCCCTGCACTATGCCCATGCGGAAGCGATTGACCTTGCGCTGGGCGATCTTACGGGGCAATAAGGCAAGGGAGGTATTTTCATGGCTCCGGACGATATCCTTTCCTATTGCCTAAGCCATTTGCAGGAAACCGTTCTAATAGAAAGCTGGGGCGAGCGGGGCGTTTTTTACAACCCGGGCCATAGATTCAAACGCGGGATATATGTATTGACCATAAAGGAAAAGGACGGCCCAAACGACCGGGCCTCCCGCCTGGACAGGCCCGGCGTGTTCCGCGTCAACCTGGGCGTTGGCAAGGATACCTTCCGGCGTTTGTTTGGATTGCAGCCGGCGCGCCCGCCCCGGGGCGGGGTGATCGGTATGGACGTGGATTTTTCCGCACAGGACGTGCTTTTGCCCCATCCTGTATACGGATGGATGAGCTGGCTTTGCGTGCTCAATCCCTCCCCGGATACGTTTGAAACCCTTAAACCTCTCATCGAGGAGGCCTACCGGCTTGCCAGGGAGAAAAGCGGCAGGCGGCGCTGAACGCTCACGCCTTTTCACGCTCCCGCTCGTCCACCTCCAAAACCACCTTCGCCAGGTTCAAAAGGACCGGCCCGGCCAGCAGGCCCAAAAAGCCCAGCGCGCGATAGCCCGCATACATGGCGGCCATCGCCGCCAGCGGGTACAGCCCCAGGTTGCGCCCCACAATGCGCGGCTCCAGCACTTGGCGTATAACCACCGCGCCCGCGTACAGCGCCGCCATTAAAACGCCTGTGGCAACGTCCCCCGTAAGAAAGGCCGCAATGCTCCAGGGAATTAAAAACAAGCCCGCGCCAAGCACCGGCAGTGCGTCCGCCACGCCGATGAACAGGCCCGCGAGCAGCCCGTAAGGCACGCGGAAAACGGCTAGCATCGCCATCAAAAACACAGTGATAATCATCGAAACCGTCAGCTGGCTGCGGATTTGCGAAAGCAGCGCCCGCCACAGCCGCGCGCTGATCAGGCGGCTGCGGTGCATCACTCCCGTGGGAAAGGTTCGGTGAAAAAACGCCGCGATGCGCGCGCGGTCCGCCGTCATATAATAGGTGCCCATCACCATCAGCACAACGCTTAAAAGCGCGTGGGGAATGGATGCGGCGGTGCTCCACGCCCCGCTTGTAAGCGCGGCGGACAGCGTGCCCGCCCAGCGCACGGCGCTTTGGCTCAGCGCGCCAAGGCTGCTTTCCATCAGGGTGGGCAGCGACGCGGGCAGCACGCTTTGAAACCTGCCGTACAACTCGCGCAGATAGGGCGCCGCCACCTGGTCGGCCCAGGCGATTAGCTGCGGCAGGGTCTTTACCGCGCCAATCAGCTCCTGCACAAGGCGGCTTATCAACGCGGAAATCAAAACCCCCACAACGCCAAACAGAAGCGCCGTCCCAATCGCCGAAGCAACCGCGCGCTTCAGCCGCACGCGCCAAAAGCCCTTCGTTGCAAAGCGCACGAAGGGCTCAAGCATTCTGGAAAGCACAAATGCGGCCGCAAACGGCCAGCCATAGGGCAAAAGGACCGCCCCCAGCACGGCTGCGCCAAGCATCGCCGCAACCAGCGCCGCCTTGCGCGGAATGCCGTTAAGCCGCATATTCCATGCCGCCACGCGGCCGAAGAAGGTATCGTACAAGCGCCGCACGCCCCCTTGGGCCGCGGCGCTATGCCCTTGCGTGCTTAAAGCAACCGGGCTCGTGGTCGTTTACCATGCCTACGGCCTGCATATAGCTGTACACCGTTACCGAGCCCATATACTTCATGCCGCGCTTGCGCAGGTCGTGCGAAAGCGCGTCGCTCTCAGGCGATGTAGCGCGCGCCCCGCCCGTTTGGTTTTCAAGTGCATGGCCGCCGGTAAAGCCGTACAGGTATTCCGCGAAGCCGCCAAACTCCCGCTGGATTTCCAAAAAGCAGCGCGCGTTCACAATCGCGCCCTCAATTTTGCGGCGGCAGCGCACAATGCCCGCGTCGCTTAGCAGCTCCTTGATCTTATCCTCGCCATAAGCGGCGATTTTATGCGCGTCAAAGCCGTCGAACGCGCGGCGGAAATTTTCGCGCTTTGCCAGTATTACCTGCCAGGAAAGCCCGGCCTGGAAGGCCTCCAGCAACAGCATCTCGTACAGCTTTTGCTCGTCGCGGGTGGGAACGCCCCATTCCGTATCGTGATAGGCCTCCAGCAACGCCCCGCGCGCCCATCCGCAGCGGGTTTTCTCTCCGTTCGCGCTCATTCGCTTTCTCCTTGCCGCCCGCGCTGCCAGCGGGCCCTCATATACGCGGCGATAACGCGCATATCCGCCAAAACACCGTCAAACAGGTGGGAACGCACCGCGCTAACCAATACCACCATCACAATCGGCCCCAGAATCAGCCCAAGCACCCCGCCTAAGCGCATGCCTACGAACATGCCTACCAACGAGCTTAACGGAGATACGCCCAGATTGGTGCCCAACAGCTCGGGTTCCGTTACACGGCGCACAAGCGAATAGCCCAAATACAATCCCAGCACCAGCCATCCGTTGCGCGCAGCCCCCACCATAAAGCAGATCAGGCTCCAGGGGATGTAAAGCACGCCGCAGCCAAACTGCGGTATCAGCTCCAAAAGCGCCGCCGCAAAGCCAATCAAAAAGGCGTACTCAAAGCCCGCCGCCTGAAAAAACACCCATGAAACCAGCAGCGTGAGTACGGCAAACAAAAGCTGCACGCGAATGTAGCCCGCCAACCCGCGCCCTGCGGACTGCTTGAGCAGCCGGATGCCGTGCTCGCTCCCGCCGCCCTGCCAACCGTTCCACAGGCGCTGCCAGCCTTCGTAGCGGTTGGTGATGAATATGATTGCCAAAAGCAGGAAATTTGCGTATACAAACGCGTATGGCAGGCTTGCTGCAAAGCCCAGCGCGCCGTTAAGCACGCTGGCTGCAAACTGTACCACCCCGTCCGTAAGGGTTTGATAGGCGCTGTTGAGCGATGTGCGAACCGTGCCGCCCAGCGTATCAGGCAGGGTTTGCGCCATATCCAGCAGGCGGTTGGTGGCCGTGCGCAGCAATTCCGTCGCGCTTGCGGCTACCCCAGGCGAAGCAACCGCCAGCTGCACCACCACAAACGAGGCAAACCAATATAACAATAGGCAGGCCGCCGCTACCGCCAACGCAATCCAGAAGGCCGCCGCCAGGCCGCGCCGCACATGCAGCCGTTCCTGCGCAACGCGGATAAGCGGCTGCAAAAGCGCCGCCACCGCCAGGCCGATAATGAACGGGGAAAACAGGTTCCACACCACTGGCGCCACAATAATGCAAAACGCCGCTGCCAGCGCCGCAAGCACGCCGCGCCATAGCATGCGTTCCACCGCGTAGCGCACCGCTTCCCTTTGAACCATACATTGCCTCCCCGGGCGTTAAAAATGCCCGCCGCCTCCGCCGTGCGTGCTGCCCCCGCTGCTGGTATGCACGCCGCTTCCGCCGCCGCCAAAGCCGCCTGAACCGCCGCCATGCCCGCCCGAGGGCGGGTCGGGCTTACGGGTGCGGGTCACGGTGGTGCGCAGGTAATCGTCCGCGCTGTCGGTAAGGGTAACTTTGCAGTTGTCGCGGAAGCTATATTCATAGGTGCCGCCCTTAAGCTTGTAGCGGCTTTGTACGCCCGCTACAAACACAAGCCCCGCAATCAATGCGATAACGGCGCAGCCCAGCATCTCTGCGGCAGTAAGAACCTTATGCCTTGCGGTAAGGCGGCGGCCTGTTACAACGTCGTAACGGTACTGCCCTTCCGGGATTCCCTTTTGCACATACCCCTCAACAAGCGAGAGCATCTTTTCCGCCGCCTGCGCGTAGGCTCCGCGCGAAAGCTGCTTTGCGCAAGTGTCAATGGCCGTGGCGATGCGCTCGTCCGTCATGTAGTCGATCATCCGGCCCTTGGTGGAAAGGTAATGGTAGCGCTCGTACATATCGATATAGTACAGGATGCCGCTGCCCTCCTCATCCAGGCCGAAGCCGCCCTGGTCATAAAACGCATCGGCAATTTGCTGCTGGCTTTTGCCGTCATGCGCCTCATCGGAGGTAACGATTACAAAATCCATGCCTGTTTCCTGCTGAAAGCCTTCAATTTGCGCCTCAAGCGCCGCCTCCTGCGAGGCGCTGAGCAAATCCGCCCGGTCAAACACGCGCCCGTCCGCCGCC
Organism: uncultured Eubacteriales bacterium; assembly: GCA_900550955.1. Lineage (GTDB taxonomy): Bacteria > Bacillota > Clostridia > Christensenellales > Aristaeellaceae > Limiplasma. The sequence continues at coordinate 16,483 of URUF01000030.1, forward strand.
AGGGCAGGCAGGGTAAGGACGAGCGCCAGGGCAAAGGCCCAAGCCGCCGCCATCTTCCGCAGCTTCATTGCGCTCCCTCCTTTCAAAACAGAAAATAGCTGAGTATGCAGCCTGCCGCAAAAAGCGCCGCCGCCACAAGCCCGCCCGTCAGGTACAGCTTCCTTTTATCAATGGGCAGCTTGCCGCACACCTCGCCGGTGCAGCCGTTCATGGCGTAATAATACGGGTTTTGAGGGTCATGCTTGTTAGGATAGGTTAAAACCCAGGTGGGCAGAAGCACATAGCGGGTTGTGAGCTTTTTGACCTTCGCGTCGGATTGTACGTTGTAGCTGTTATAATGCAGCGATTCCGTCAAAAGCGGCTCCACATAGCCCGCGGTTTCCCGCGCCACGTCGTCCTGGATGGAGGCGGGCTCCATATCCCGCCGCTCCGCCAAAAAGCCGGATAGATACGCCCCGGCAAACGGCTTGGCCTTTTCCAGCGGGAACGGCTGCACGCCGTCGCTCAGCTTGCGGTTGGCCTTGCTAAGCGCCGGGCGCATAATGTTTGAAAAGCGAATCCTGCCCTCGCGCCGCACATGATAGTGCATGGTGCTGGTAACAATGTGGCGGCCTGTGTCGGCCACGCTGGTATTGCGCCCCTCGCCATCCACACAGGCGTCCAGCTCGCACTCCGTTACAAAATGCGGATAGTATACGCCGCTCATGCTTTCCACCTGCGCGGCGCTGAAAAAGCCCTTGGGCACATAGCGCTTGCCTTTCACCCAATTCATGAAGGTTTCAACGGCCTTTTCCTTATCGATGGCAAAGGGCAGCACGCTATCCGGCTTCATACCGGCGGCCAGCCTGCCCTCAAGCACCACGGGGCTATGGCAGTAATAGCACCGCGTGGCCGCAGTGGTTTCGTCCGTCATGATCTCGCTGCCGCAGCTGGGGCAGTGATATACCACCTGACCGCCATCCGCGGCAGGCTGGGGCGCAGCCTGATCCACCTCCGCGTCCTTATGCAAAAGGTCGCCTTGCGAAAAGGCAGAGCTGCAAAAGGGGCATTTCCATTGCTGGCTATCCGGATCAAACACCAGGTATGCGCCGCAGCTTGGGCATTTATACGTAACGCCTGCCATATCATTCACCTCATCGTTCAAGCAAATGGACGTAAAACCGGGTACGGCCCCGGCCAAGCCTATGTCCAATCAGCCGTTATTATAGCATGTTTCCATAACAAACACAAACGGCCCGGCCATGGTATGGCCGAGCAGCCAGACTGTCGATAAACCCCATGGGAGGCTTGGAGGGCCGCAGCCCTCCAACTCTTGTTCCGAAACCGGCGGCGTGTACGCCGGTTTCGGAAGCCTTGCGCAGCAAGGCTTCCTTACGCCGTTCGCCGCCCGGCGAGCGAAGCGAGTACGCGAACGGCGTAATCCTCGACGGAAAAGATCGCCGCAGGCGAGCTTTTCCGTCGGCCAGAAGGCAGCCCGGCCGGGCTGCCTTTGCTATTTCCTCCAAAGAATGACCCGCTGCCCCTGGGAGCTTTCCTCAAGCCCCGGGTTCATGCGCTTCAGGCTGTCGCAGCTTACGCGGTAGCGCTTGGCGATGTCCCACAGGCTTTCGCCAGGCTGGCTGAAATACACCAGCACGCCGGGCTGCGCAGCCTCGGCGGGCTGGGCGGTTACGGCGGTTACCAAAGGCTCCCCGGCCAGATGCACGTCGCAGCAGTCCAGATGGAGGATGTATTTCACCTCCACACGGTCGCTGGTGATGCCGGTCACATCAATGTTGCTGGGGGTCAGCACCAGGCTTTCGGGCAGGCTTAGGTCGCAGGCGAAGGCCATGCGGAAGGGTTCCTCCGCCTGGTAGGTTTGCGCAACCTCGGTATCATCCGTCATGTACAAAAGGGTAACCTCCATCATGCCCTCCACGTTCAGCCTGCCGTTTGCGCGGGTAAGGTCCGTTACCACGGGGCGCAGGGTGGCGCGCAGCGGCGTGCGGGCCGGGGGCTGGCCGTCCAGCAGCAGGGTGAGCTTGCCGCTTTCGGCCGTATGGATTTGCCGGTGGCACAGGGCGCGGCGCACCTGCTGCATATCCAGCGCAAGGCAATCGCCCTGGGTGGTGTAGGCGTCCAGCAGCAGGCACAGGTCGCGCTGGCGGGTGGCGTGGGCGCTTAGCCCCAAAAGCACCTCGGCGCGCAGGGTGCGCGCGCCCTCCTCCTGACCCTCCTGGGAGAGCACGGCCACGTCCTTCACTACGGCGGAGGCGCAGAGCGAATCGCCGTTTTCCCCCATCAGGGAGAGGGTTTCCTCAAAGGGGATGGTGTGGCGAGTGATTACCAGCGGGCGCGAGGGCATATTGCTCAGGTGGGTTACCTCCAGCAGGATGCTGCCGGAAATGGTGGCGCGCTCCTCGCCGCCCATAACGTCCTGCACGGTGGCGATGGCCGTGGCGTACAGCGTGTCGGTAATTTGCAGCACGGCCCCCAGTTCGCATTCGTCGCGCACGAGCACGTCCTGCTCGCCCCGAGCTACGGTTTGGCAGCCGGAAAGGGTTTCGGTGCGGGTCATCAGGCCGTCCACGTTGCGAATGCCTGTAACCACGCCCAAGGGCTCGTCCGAGAAGGCGCGGGCGTGGACGCGCAAAATGGCCATCAGGTGCAGCCTGCCGCCCTGCGCCGCGGCCTCCACATGCTCCACCATCAGGCTGACGGGGGCGCTCATGCCCGCCTGCGCGCCGGGCAGCTCCACGGGGTGGGTAAACTCCGCCGAGGCCTCCAGGGCGCTGATGTGCGTGGGATCCCCTTGGGTATAAAGCACGTGGAAGGCCACCTTGCCATCCGCGGTAACGCGGTCGGCGTCGGCGGCGCTATGCTCGAGCACGGCCATGGCCTCGGCGCTTAAAACGGTGGTTTCCTCGCGCAGGCCGCCAGGCAGGGCAATTTCACCCTCCACAACGGCCTGCCCCAGCGCCTCTCCCACAAAGCGCTGCAGGGCCAGCTCCTCCTTTAGAATTTCCGGCGTTTTGGCGTCGCCGCCCTGTAAAACATCCATGCTCATATCCGTCATCAATCATTCCTCCTAGCGGCTTTGTAGGAAGGGTATGCGAGGGGGACGGGCGGTATGCCTTTTTGCCTCATGGGGATTGACAAGGGAGGGAAAGCATAATATAATTTAGATTATATAACGAAGATTATAAATAGGAAGGAGCTACGCCATGCCGCCAAAGGCCAGAATCACCCGGGAGATGATTGTGGACGCAGCCTTTGAAATCGCCAGGGAGGATGGCGCGGAGGCCATTAACGCGCGAACCGTGTCCCAAAGGCTGGGCTGCTCCACCCAGCCGGTTTTGTATCACTTTGCCAGCATAGACGAAATACGCCGCGCCGTGTATGAAAAGGCGGACGCGTACCATACGGCGTACCTGACGCGGGGCGCGGATGGGATGGAGATTGCGCTGCGCTATGTGCGCTTTGCGGCCGTGGAGAAGCGGTTGTTCAGGCTACTGTTCCAAAGCAACGGGTTTTCGGGCAAAAGCCTGATAAGCCTGATGGACGCGGAGGAGCTGGAGCCCGTTTTAAACGCGCTGCGCGCCTCGGGCTTTCCCGGCGGCGCGCGCACAAAAACGGTGTTTCGGCTGGTGTTTTTATTTTTGCATGGCTATGCCAGCATGCTTGCCAACAACGAGATGGCCTATGACGAGGCCGCCGTTGCCCAGGACGTGCGGCGGGCGTACCTGGGCGCGCTGGAGGCTGCAAAGGAGGAGGAAGCGTGAGCAAAAAACCGTTGGAGAAGGACCTTCGGGAGGCGCTGGGCTGGATTGTAAGCTACGTGGCGCTAATGAGCCTTGGGGAGAATCTATCCCGGCAGATAGGCGTGGAGAAATGCCTAACGGCCCCGCTGGCCGCGGGCTTTGCGGCGGCGCTGTGGCTGTGGGTGCGCAGGCGCGGGTGGGCCGTGCGCTGCGGGCTATGCGCCTTTCAGGGCCGGGCGGGGGACTATTTGTATTTTTTGCCGCTGGCGGCAATGGCGAGCGTGAACCTGTGGCAGGGCGTTACGCTGCGGCTTTCGCCCGTGGAAACGGCGCTGTACCTGCTGGGCATGCTTTGCGTGGGCTTTGTTGAGGAAGTGATTTTCAGGGGCCTTTTGTATACGGCGCTTAAACAGGAAAACGCAAAGCGCGCCATGGCGGTTGCCAGCCTCATGTTTGGCCTTGGGCACATCGTGAACCTGCTAAACGGCGCGGCCATGCTTGAAACGGGCCTGCAGCTTGTGTATGCCTGCGCGGCCGGGCTTTTGTTTACGGTGCTGTTTGAGAAGGGGCGCAGCCTGATTCCCTGTATCGCCGCCCACAGCGCGGTGAATATGCTAAGCGCCTTTAGCGTTGAGGGCACGCTGGCGTTTACGGCTTTTACGGCCGCGGCGCTCACAGCGGTTGCGCTGGGCTATGCGGCATGGATTTGGAGGCGGGCGTAGGCCGGCTATTCGCCTTCCCGCTCGCGCAAAAGCTGCCCCGCCTCAACGCCCAGCACGCGCGCGAATACCAGCACCTCATAATCGGGCACAACGCGGTCGCCGATTTCGATACGGCTGACCGCTTTTTGATTGATCTGCACGCCCTCCACCTGCATCTTGGCCGCAAGCTGCTCCTGGGAGAGGCGCTTTTTTTCGCGCAGGCGCCGGATTGTTTCGCCGCAGAGGTTGCTTTTGCCGTTGAATGCGTAAATCTTCATATCCCAGTACCGCCCTTCGCGCTATCCCAATCGTGGATATTCCCTGCGAAAGACTTTAGCATTCATTCGATGCATAATTATTCCAATGGTGACTAACCTTTGTCCCACATTCCGATATAATGGGGATGTCAAACGTGGCCCGTTCTACTCTACCAATTGAATAAGGAGGACACCCCAATGAAAAAGCTTACTGCATTGTTGTTGGCTGTTGTGATGGTGCTTTCCCTGTCGGGCGCTGCGCTCGCGGAAGACATCACCCTGGACGTGATCATCTGCCAGTACGGCACCAAAACCAACGACTGGTTCCTTGGAACCGGCATGAACGGCACCAATTTTGTGGATAAGTTTGAGGCCGAGAACCCCGGCATCAAGCTGAACCTGGAAGTGGTTTCCTGGAACGACGTGTATACCGAGGTATCCACCCGTATCTCCAACAACAATGCCCCCGACATCCTCAACATCGACGTGTTCGCCAACTATGCCAACGAGGGCCTGCTGATGCCCGTGAAGGAGTATTGCCCGGAAGAGCTGTTCAACGACTTCTTCCCGTCCTTCATCGACCAGTCCGTGATTGACGATACGGTATGGGCCGTGCCGGATCTGGCCAGCGCCCGCGCGCTGTACTACAATGTGGATATGTTCAACGAAGTGGGTATCGATGTGCCTACCACCTGGGCCGAGCTTGAGGACGCCTGCCAGGCCATCCTGGACTTCTACGGCGGCGAAGTGTATCCCTGGGGCATTGACATGACCACCGACGAAGGCCAGGCCGCCTTCTCCTACTACACCTGGAACAACGGCGGCGGCTTCGTGGACGAGAATGGCGAATGGGCTGTGAACAGCGCCAAGAACGTAGAGGCCATCGAATATGCCATCGGCCTGGTGAACAAGGGCTTCACCAACCCCAACCCCGCCACCCAAACCCGCTACGACCTGCAGGATATGTTCGGCGCGGGCAAGCTGGCCATGGTAATCGCCCCCAACTCCCTGCCCACCTACATCCAGGACAAGGGCTCCACGGTTAACTGCGCCACCGCCGCAATCCCCCACAACGAGGGCTGCACCAGCGCTTCTCAGGGCGTTATGGACCGCATTATGGCCTTCAAGGATGACAGCGCCGATCAGGCTGCCCGCAACGAGGCCATCGGCAAGTTCCTCACCTTCTTCTACAACCCCGAGAACTACGTTGGCTGGGTAAGCATGGAAGGCTTCCTGCCCGCCGTGAACAGCGCCGTGGCTTCCCTGGTTGAGGCCGACCCCTCCTTCTCCGCCTGGCTGGACGTGCTGGCTGGCTGCCAGTTCTACCCCACCGCCAAGGCCGAATGGGACCAGGTAAAGCAGGGCGTGATCCGCGCCGAGCAAAACGCCCTCACCGGCAGCAGCGTGCAGGAGCAGCTGGACGCGTTGCAGGCTGAACTGACCAAGTAAACAGGACTCCAAAGAGGGGCCGGTGCAAGGCCGGCCTCTCTTTCTATCTCCGAAAAGGAGGACGCGGCGTGAATAATATCCTTGTGCGCCATAAGTGGGAGCCGTATCTATGGATTTTGCCCAGCATCCTGTTGATGGCCGTTTTTGTGGTTTTTCCTATTGGCATCGTGTTTAAAATCGCTTTCAGCGAGGTTTCCAAATCCGGCATGGTAGGCGGCTTTGTGGGGCTGCGCAATTTTGTGAGCGCCGTGCGCGAGCCCGCGTTTGGAACCGTTATGCGCAACACCTTTTTGTGGGTGGTTTCCGTGGTGGGGCTTTCCACCATACTTGGCTTCATCATCGCCATGCTTTTCAACCAGCCCTTTCATGGACGCAAGATCGCGCGCTCCATCTTGGTATTCCCGTGGGCGGCCTCGCTGGTGATCCAGGCCTCCATATGGAATTACATCATCAAGTTTGAATACGGCAACCTCAATAACGTGCTTTTGAATCTCGGCATCATTCGGGAGGCTATCAACTGGCGCGCTTCCTATCAAATTGAGTTTATTTGGGAGTGCGGGGTGGGTATTTTTGTAACCATTCCGTTTGTAACCTTCTGCGTATTAAGCGGCTTGCAATCCATCGACGCGGCGTATTATGAGGCCGCTACCGTGGATGGCGCGGGCTTTTGGAAAAAGCTGAGGATGATCACCATCCCGCTGGTGAAGCCCTCGCTGACGGTGAGCACGGTGCTGAACATCATTTATGTGTTTAACTCGTTCCCCATCATCTACACCATTACCAAGGGCGCGCCTGCCAATAAAACCGATACGCTGGTAACGTACCTGTATATGCTGGCCTTCTACGACAACAAAAAGGGCCCGGCCACGGCGCTTTCGGTGATTGGGTTCGTTATTTTGTGCGTGGCCGCTGGCGCGTATATGATGGTGACCATGCGGAAGGAGGATGAGCTATGAGCTATTCCCCCAAGGACGCCGCCGCCCTGCGCAAAAACCGCATGGGGCTGATTGTGTGCGCCGTGGCGCTGGCGCTGGCCGCCATCCTGCTATCGCTGCCCATGTTTGAGCTTTCCGCCTCGGTGTACACCAAGCGCTCGCCCAATACCTTTGTGGGCGATGAGAAATACGCCGCCGCCCTGGCGGAGGTGGAAGGCGTTGCGGCAGGGTACCCCGGCGCGGCGATTGAGGAAGCCGTTACCGAACGCGTAAACTCCAAGGGAGAAACCACCTCGCTGGTGGTGTTCAGCGTGCTGCAAGCGGTGCGGGTGAATGCCTGGCAGATGCTTTCCCGCTTGAAGGGCACGGGGCTTGCGCTGTGGGTCACGCTTGTGCTGATGGCGGGCTGCGCCGCGCTTGCCGCCGTGCTGGCCGCCGCCAGCCTGCGCCGCGCCATGGACACGGGGCACCGCAGCCTTGCGCCCGCGCCGCGCGCGCTGCGTACCGCCGCGTGCTGGCTGGGCCTGGCGGCTCTGCTGTGCGTGCCTGTTTTGGGCATGACGTTCAACTACAATTTTTCTCGGCAGATAAAGCTGATTACCGGCGGATTTGAAACCGTCAACCCAGATGGCGTGCGCCTGGCGCTGGGCAGCCTGTTCTTTGGGGGCGGGGCCGGCGATACGGAGGCGCTGCTTGGCGCGCTGCGCATACGCACGCTTTGGCCGCTGTGGGCGCTGCTTCCCGCGCTGTTTGCGTTCCTGCTGGGGCTGATCCTGATCAGGAATGGCGAGCTTAAGCCCGCGCTGGCGCGCGGCTCGCTGTACGCCGTTGTGATCGCGCTTTGCGTGCTCATCCTCTATCCGTTCTATGTGATGCTTATCACAGGCTTTCGCAACAACGCGGAGGCCACGGATATGTACTTTTTGCACATGATGCCCACGGAATGGATATGGTCCAACCTGCCCGCCATCATTGACCGGGGCGTGCTCAGGTTCCTTGGCAACTCCATTCTGCTGTCCGCAGGGGCTACGGCTATCGCCATGCTGTGCGGCATTCCCGCCGCCTATGCCATGGCCCGCATGAGCTTCAAGGGGAAAAAGGCGTTCCTGGGTTTTGTGATCATGAGCCAGATGTTCGCGCCGGTGGTGCTGCTGGTAGGCATTTCCCAGCTGATGAACGCCATCCACCTTAACGATACCATCTGGGGCCTGATGCTGATCAACGCCGCGTTTAACCAAGCGTTTGCCATATGGCTGTTGCGCGGCACGTTTGTTTCCATCTCCTCGGAAATGGAGCAGGCCGCCTGCATAGACGGCTGCAACACGGTAAGCGCGCTGGTGCGCATCCTTTTGCCCATGGCCGCGCCCGGCATTGTAACCACGCTGATTTTTGTGTTCATCAACGCCTGGAACGAGTACACCATTTCCACAGTGCTCATTTCCACGCCCGCCAACAAGCCCATCACCGTGGGCATCACGCAGTTCAGCTCCTTTAATATGATCGAGTGGAACTACCTGTTTGCCTCGGCCCTGCTGGCGACCATTCCGGTGGTCATCCTGTTCATGTGCATTGAAAAGCACCTGGTGAGCGGCCTCACCAGCGGCGGCGTGAAGGGATAAGGAAGCGCCCTGCGCCCGGACGGCGCGGATACGCAAACCAAAAAAGCGCGGAAGGCGGCCGCTTCAAACGGCCGCCTTC
>URUF01000031.1 GCA_900550955.1 uncultured Eubacteriales bacterium
GAAAAGATCGCCGTAGGCGAGCTTTTTCGACGGCGCAGGGAACATATGTTCCTAAATCGGCGTCCGGGGGAGAGAGCCCAGGGCGCTTTTTGAGTTGGCAAAAGGAGGGCGGCGAAGGCCGGAGGCCGGGTATGGGAAACGGACGAATGGCGGAGGGGCTGGACTGGGAGCGGCGGGAGGCCGCGCGGATGCTGGCCGACGGGATGAGCGCCGCGGAGGCGGCGGAAAGGCTTGGGCGGCATGAAAACACGATTTACCGCTGGATGAAGCGCGCGGAGGTGCGAAGGGCGTACCGGGAGGCGGTGATGCGGCGGGCGGCGGTGAGCTATGCGCGGGCGGTGAAGCGGCTGAGCGCGCAGGTGGACGACGAGAACGCGCAGGTGGCGCAGCGCGCGGCCAAGGAAGTGATGGAGCGCTTTGGCGACGCGCTGATGAAGGAGAGCGACGGGGAGATTGTGGTGCGCGTGGAGGGCGCGCCGGAGCTTGGCATGCCCGAGGAGGCGAGGGAGGACGACGGAATACACGATCACATATGAGCCGACGGAAAAGCAGAGGCTGTTTCACGCGTCAAGGGCGGACGAGGTGCTGTTTGGCGGGGCGGCCGGCGGCGGCAAGAGCAAGGCGATTGTGATGGACGCGCTGTTGAGGTGCCTGACCTATGCGGGGACGCACGCCTACATTTTTAGGCGGACATATGCGGAGCTGGAGGACACGGTGATACGCGAGGCGAAGGCGAGCTATCCCGAGGGGCTATGCAGCTACAACGCGGGCAGGCATGAGATGGCGCTGCCCAATGGGAGCATGATTCACTTTAGGCACTGCGCGAAGGCGGCGGACATGTACCATTACAAGGGCGCGGAGATACAGTGGCTGTATTTTGACGAGCTGACGAGCTTTGAGAGCGAGATATACGACTTTTTGAAAACGCGGCTGCGCGCGAAGAAGAGCCTGGGCGTGAGGCCGCTGGTGAGGAGCAGCTCCAACCCGGGGGACATTGGGCATGCGTGGGTGAAGCGGATGTTTGTGGACGCGGCCCCCTACCTGGCGATGAACGAGCGGGTGGTGAGGAGCCGCGCAAACGGGCGCAGGAAGGTATACCGCACGCAGTACATCCCCTCGCTGGCAACGGAAAACCCGCACATTGGCGAGGACTACCTATTGCAGCTGGAAACCAAGCCGGAGGCGTTGAGAAGGGCGCTATTGAACGGGGACTGGGACGCGTTTGAGGGGCAGGTATTCACCGAGTGGGCGGACAGGCCGGAGCATTACCGCGACCGGCGATGGACGCATGTGGTGGAGCCCTTTGAGATACCGGTTACGTGGCCGCGGTACATGAGCTTTGACCACGGGTATTCGCGGCCGTTCAGCGTTGGGTGGTGGGCGGTGGCCCCTTCGGGGGCGGCGTACCGCTACCGGGAATGGTACGGATGCGAGCCGGGGAGGGCGAACACGGGGCTGAAGCTGACCCCGGCGGAGATTGCGGCGGGGATTATCGCCAGGGAAGGGGAGGAGATGCGGGACAACCTGCGGGTGGACCGCGTGGCCGACCCGGCGATTTTTGACCGGTCGCGCGGGGAGAGCGTGGCCCAGCAGATGGAGCCGCAGGCGGGCAGGCCGGGCGTGTACTTCAGGCCCGGGGACAACACGCGGCTGGCGGGCAAGATGCAGATGCATGAAAGGCTGCGCTTTGACGGCGAGGGCCGGGCGATGCTGTATGCGTTTTCGACGTGCAGGGACTTTATACGCACGGTGCCCGCGCTGCCGTATTCGGCGGCGACGCCGGAGGACATAGACACGGACGCGGAGGACCACGCCTACGACGAGGCGCGGTATTTTTTGATGGCGATGCCCTCGCCCGGCCGGGCGGCGCCCAGGGGAAGGGCGATGGAATACGACCCGTTTGAGGAAAACAGGAGGGGATGACATGACGGCGGAGGAACGGCGGTTGAGGGACGAGGCCTACGGGCGGCTGCGCATATGGCGGGACGGCTGCCGGGAGATGCACGAGCGGGCGCGGGAGGCGCGCAGGATATTGCTATTGGAGGACCCCAAGCAGGACGCGGGGCGCAGGGGGCTGGACAAGCGGACGATTCAGTTACAGACGCTAAAATCGACCTTCAACAACTGCGTGGCAGACCAGATGGACAACATGCCCGACGCGGTGATGTTGCCGGAAACGCGGGGCCTGGAGGCGGTGGCCGAGGACTTGACGGATGTGGTGCGCTTTGTGATGGCGCTGAACAACTACGAAAGCCTGCACCGCCGCCGCGTGGAGGACTGCTTTTGCACGGGCACGGCGGTGACGCAGGTGGCGTGGGACGGCGACATGGACGGCGGGCGCGGGAACGTGGCGGTGATACGCTGGCCGGTGGAGGCGTTTTTGTGGGACCCGGCGGCGGAGAGCATTCAGGAGGCGCGGGCGGTGTTCAAGGTGAGCTGGCACCCGATGAGCTGGTTTGCGCAGCACTATCCCAAGAAGACGGCGGAAATAGGCGGCGACGAGGGCGAGTACAGCGGGCTGGGCCTGCCGGACGGGCGGGAGCCAAGCCGCCCGGCGGACGAGGACAGGGCGATGCTGCTGGAATACTGGTACCGGCTATACGACGCGCGGGAGCGGCGGTATACCATCAACGTGGCGTACCTGGCGGGCGGCACGGTGCTGAGCGACAGCCGGGACGTGTACAGGCACGGGAAATATCCCTTTGTGCTGGACGTGTATACGCCCATCGAGGGCATTCCCGTGGGCGACGGGCTGGTGCAGGAGCTGGCCCCGGTGATGCGCTATGTGAACCGCTACGCCAGCTACATAGACATGAACCTGCGCATGGCCAGCAAGGGCAGGCTGCTGGTGAACCGCAACGCGGGACTGGACAAGGAAGCGCTGCTGGACTGGGAAACGGATGTGGTGGAGGGCGACAGGATAGACCCAAGCGCCCTGCAATGGCTGCAAACCCAGCCCTTTGGCACGATGGCGGCGCGGCAGATGCTGCAGCTGCAGACCGACATTAAGCAGGACAGCGGGCAGAACCAGTTTACGCGCGGCGAAACGGCGGGCGGCGTGACGGCGGCCAGCGCCATAAGCGCCCTGCAGGAGGCGGGCGGGAAGCTGACGCGGCTGCGCACGAGCGTTTTGAACCAGGGGTACAGGGCGATTGTGGAGCAGGTGATGTGGCTGATCAGCCAGTTTTACGACAGGCGGCGGGTATTGTTTATTACCGGGCGGGAGGCGGGACGGGCGCGCGAGGTGGACGCGAGCCCCGAAAGGCTGTTTGGCGCGGCCGCGCCGGGCGCGCCTCTGCCGCCGCCGCCCTATACCGTGCAGGTGCAGGTGCAAAGGCGCAACCCGTTGAGGCAGCAGGCGCAGAACGAGCTGTTTTTGCAGGCCTACGAGATGAGCGCGAAGGCGGGGCAGGCGTTCCCGTTGAGCATGCTGTTTGAGCTGTTGCAGGTGGACGGCAAGGAGCGGGTGCTGCCGGTGATACGCGCCAACGAGGCGACGCTTGCGCGCCTGGAGGCGCTGGAAGCGGAGAACGAGGAGCTAAAGGCCATGTGCGGGGAGGCGGATGCGCTGATGGCGCGGATGCGCGAGGGCGCGGCGCGGCAGCAGGCGGAGATGGCGAGGGCCGTGAGCGGGCCGGAGGCGGAAAGGAAGCCGGAGGCGGCGGTTAGGAAGGAAAAGGAGGATGTTGAGGATGGAGAGCGCATGGCGTGAGGGCGCGCAGGGCGCGGGGATGATTGCGGACGGCGCGGGCTTTGAGGGAGCGGGCTTTGAGGGCGCGACAGCAGCGGCGGCAGCGGCGGGCATGGGTCGGGGGTATGCGGGCGCTAGGAACGGCGGCGCGGCGGGCCTTGAGGGTGCGGGCTTTGATGGCGCGGCGGTAGTGGCGGGCATGGGTCGGGGATATGCGGGCGCTGGGGGTGCCGCGGCAGAAGGCTTTGCGCCCGGCGGGCCTGAGGCGGCCGGGGGCGAGGATGAGGCGGCGCGCCAGGCCGGGCCGGCGGCGGGCGGCGGGGAGGCGCTGCGGATGAAGGCGCAGGCCCTGCTTTCGCAGGCAGAGGCGATACGGGCGGTGAGCGGCGTGGATGTGATGGCGCTGTTTGACACGGACGTGGACGTGCGCGGGCGCGTGTTGAGCGGGGAATGGGACTTTGTGGACGTGTGGCGGGACGCCGGAGGGCGCGCCGAACCGCCCGCGCCCGTGCGCGCGCCCAACGGGGGCGGCCTGGGCGGCATGAATATTGGGCGCATGGACAGCCGCCAGTTTGAGAAGCTGGATGCGGTGCTGAGGCAGGGAGGAACGCTGGATATGAGATGGTGAGGGTGCGCGGAGAGGCGTGAAGGCTATGAGGGCGTTGATTTTTTGTGGGTTGAGGCAGGGCGGATGCCCATGGGATATCTGCGCTTTTGCGCAGGCGAGGGCGCGGCGGGGCGGGATGCGCGCCTCGGACGGGGGTTCAACCGGCGGGGCGTGAGAAGCACGGCGCTTGTTTGCGGCCAGGCCTGCGGGCAGCCTTCGCCTGTGGCGGACGGACGGCAGGGCAGCGACCGCTGGGGCTTGCCGCGCTTGAGGGGATATTGGCAGAAGAAAGAAGGAGGAAATGACAATGGCGATTTTTGAGAACATGAACTACACCACCAGCCGCGGCGTGGCGCCGGGCGTGGTGGACTACTACGAGCGCACGCTATTGGAGAATGCGAAGCCGGAGATGGTGCACAGCCGCGACGCGCAGAAGCGCACGCTACCGGCGCACAACGGCAAGCATGTGCAGTTTAGGCGCTTTACGCCGTATGAGGCGAGCACGGAGCCGCTGAAGGAGGGCGTGACCCCCAAGGGCCAGGAGATTGGCCAGACGGCGTTTACGGTGATGGTGAAGCCCTATGGCCGCCACGTGGAGCTGACGGACGAGCTGAACTTTTACCAGCTGGACAACATGCACAGGGAGGTGGCGAAGCTGCTTTCCGACCAGGCGGCGCTGAGCCTGGATACCATCTGCCGCGACGCGCTGTGCGCGGGGCTGAACGTGCAGTATGCGGGCGGCCGCGCGAGCCGCGGCGCGATTGGGGCGCAGGACAAGCTGACCCCGGCGGAGGTGAAGAAGGCCGTGCGCACGCTGCGCCGCGCCAACTGCAAGCCGTTTGCGGACGGGTTCTATCACGCGATTATCCATCCCGACGCGGTGTACGACCTGACGGACGACCCCAACTGGATTGACGTGGCGAAGTACCAGGACAAGGGCAAGATTGAGCGCTACGAGCTGGGCTGCCTGTATAAGGTGAAGTTTTTTGAGAGCACCAACGCCAAGGTATTTGGCGGGGAGAGCTATGTGGTGGGCGAGAAGGCGAAGCTTACCGTGACGGCGGTGGACGCGGGCAGGCGCGCGGCGACGGTGCAGGAGAGCCTGACGGAGGATGAGGCGCGCGCCCTTGCGGGCAGGCTGGTGGAGGTGGTATGCGGCGAGGCGGGAACGCCCATGTGCGTGGAGCGCGTGGACGCGCAGAAAAAGGAAATCATCTTCCGCTGGATGCCGGGGGAGAGCGTGAGCGCGGGCTGGGCTGCGGGCGCGACGGTGGTTCCCACGGGGGCCGGGGCCTCCGGCGAGCCGGTGTACGGCACGCTGATTTACGGCCAGGACGCTTACGGCGATATCGAGCTGGGCGGCATGGGCAAGAATGTGAAGATTATTATCAACCCGCCGGGCTCGTCCGGGGCGGCGGATCCGCTGGAGCAGCGCGGCACGATCGCATGGAAGGTGCGCGGCTTTGCATGCGCGATTTTGCAGGACGCGTTCATTGTAAGGCTGGAGCATGCTTGCAGCAGAGGGTAAGCTGTTGAAAAGGAAAAGAAGGAGGAAAAGGCCGATGGAAAAGCGGGCGACCGTGCGCGTGATGCTGCCGCTATTGGAGGCGGACGGCGGGGTAAAGGTGGACCAGACCGAGCAGGTGACGATTAACGGGCGGGTGACGAGCATACGCCGGGGCGAGTATGTGGACGTAAAGCCAGAGGTGTTTGTGCAGCTGAAGCAGCGCTACCCCAACCTGTAAGGGAGGCAAGAGGGGATGAACCTGGGGGAGCTGAGGCGGACGGCGCTGTTCCAGACGAACAACGACGAGGAGGAGCTGGAGGAGCTGGAGCCGCAGTTGACGGAGTATCTAAACGAGGGATATGGGCGGCTATGGCGGGCTTTTGGAGGGGAGGGCGAATTTGCGCCCTTGAGGCATGACAAAAGCCGCCCCGACGTGCCCGAATGGACGCACCATGCCATTGCGGACTGGGCCACATGGCTGCTGTACCGAAACGGCAGCGCCCAAAGGCAGGGGCGGGGGCTGGCGTTTCAGCAGGCGTTTGAAGCTGTGCTTGCGCGGGTGCGCGCAATGACGGAGGCGGAAAAGAAGGGTATGGAAGCGCCGCGCGGGGACGGGCGGCGCTTCCGCCATATACCGGGGTGAGGAAACGATGGCGGGATACAGCGGGGAGATGGCGGCAATTAGGATACCGGCCTTTCGCGGGCTATGGCAGAGCGGGGACGGCATTGGCACGGACGCGCGCTACGCGGTGGAGGGCGTGAACGCGCTGACCACGGAGGGCGTTTTGAGACCGATGGCCCAATGCGCGCTATTGGACGGCGCGCTGCCCGCGCCCATTGAAACGCTGGCGCGGCTGAACAGGCGCTGGCATGCGCAGGCGCGCGACGTGCTGGTGGCGGCCGCAGGCGGGCAGCTATATTGGATGCTGCCGGGCGGGGAGAGCTGGGAGAAAATGGCGCTTCCGCCGGACTGGGAGGGAGAAGGCTATCAAAGCAACGTATGGAGCTATGTGACCTACGAGATCAACCCTGAGGGAGCGGACGCGCCGGTGGATGTGCTGCTGATGAGCAATGCGCGGGATGGGATGATTTGCGTGCGGGGCGACAGCATGGCGGCCAGCGTGGTGAAAACGCCGAAGCGGTTTGGGGTGATAGCGCGGCATGCGGAGCGCATTTGGGGCGGCGCGATTGAGGACGACCCGGATATGCTGGCGTATTCCGCGCCGTTTGACCCCTTTAACTGGGAGCAGAACGACGAAAGCCCCGAGGACGGCGCGGGCGATTTGAAGCAGCCCAGCTGGGACGGGGACAGCTTTACGGCGCTGACCCCGTTTGGCAGCCAGCTGGTGGCCCTAAAGCGCACGCGCGTATGGCGCATTCTGGGCACGAACCCGGGCGAGTATGTGTTCAAGGAGCAATACGGCGGGGGAACGGCCTACGCGGCCACCGTGGCGGTGGACGGCGCGCGGATTTTGATGCTGGGGCGGGACGGGCTGATGGCCTACGACGGCGAAAGCGTGACGGCCTATGCGCAGGAGTATGCGCGGGACGTGTTCAGGCGGATGAACGCTGCGGCGCTGAAGGAGGCCTTTGCCTGCATGTACCGGGGCACGTATTACTGCGCGCTGCCCCTGGACGGGGCCGAGAGGAACAACGCGGTGATTTTGTACAACACGCGGGAGCAAACCTGGCTATTGCGCCGGGACATAGAGGTGGAGGCCTTTTTGCCTACGGAGGACGCGCTGTATTTTACCAGCGCCTCCACGCCGGGGCGCGTGTGGCGGTGGCGCGAGGAGGAGCCGGACGCGCCCTGCGAGCGCATGCGCTGGGTGACGCCGTGGGTGGATTTGGGCTCCAAAAGCCTGAGCAAGGGATGGTTTACGGTTTACATGGCCGTGGCGTGCGCGGAGCCGGTGGAGGTGGATGTGAGCCTGGAAACGGAAAAGAAAATCAAAACCAGGCGGGTGCGGTTTGAACCCGTGCGGGCGGGGCGGCAGCCCAGGCAGCGCAAGCTTCGGTTTGGCGGGTGCGGGCGGCAGTTCCGGCTGGTTTTGGAGGGCCGGGAGGGCGCGCCCTGGAGGCTAGTGGGCGGCTTGCAGGTGGAAACGGAAGCGGAAGGGGACTAGAAAATGGCGAAATATCACACGGTGCACCAGTACGAGCCGCTATGCGCGCCCGCCGCCTGGGGCGAGGAGGGGCGGCGGTTTGTGAACCGGCTGACGGAGATATTGGACGACATTTACCGCAGGTATGGGCGGCTGGGGATAAGGGATGTGGATGCGGCGTTCCAAGGGACGATAGGCGATTTGAAGGCGGGCGTGGCCGGGGCAGGGCGCGCGGTGCAGGCGCAGGGCGAGCGGCTGGACGAGGCGGAGCGGGCCCGGCAGGAGGATTGGCAGAAGCATGCGGCGGACGTTGCGCGGCTGGACGGGGAGCTGGCCGGACGGGTGCGCGCGGACGGGGTGATACGGGCGGTGAACGAGAGCGCAGAGGAGGAAACCGTGCGGCCGCAGCGCATAGGCTTTGAGGGCGCGGACATCGGCGGGCTGCATGTGGCCAACGGGCGGCTGTATACGGACAGCGGCGTGGAGATTGACGCGGGCGGCGGCTGCGTGCGGGTGGGCGGGCTAACGCTGCGCGCGGACGCGGACGGCGGCGCGACGCTGCTTGGGACGGCCGGCTTGCGGTTGAAGCTGGGCGCGGCGACGGAACGTGCGGCGAATGTGTATATGGACCCGGAAACGGGCGAGCTGATGCGGACGGCGGGAGGAAGCGATGTACAGGTTTGAGGGATTGGACATAGAGGCGACGGGCGGGGACAGCCTGGTGTTTACGGTGCGGTTTCGCGGGCGGGCGCTTGCGGCGGGGAGCGTGGCGGTATTCACGGTAAAAAAGCGGGCGCGGATGAAGGAAGCGGTGATTGAGAAGCGCTATGCGGTAGCGGACAACCGCGTGGTGGTAGCGCTGGAGCCTGCGGACACGGCGCTGGCCCCGGGGACGTACTGGTGGGACATACGGGTGCTGACGCCCGTGGGAAACGGCATGGAGGTGCGCACGCCGATGGCGTACGCGGCGTTTGAGATATTGGAGGCGGTGGGCGATGGCTGACGCGGAGCTGACGTTGTTTTTGGAGGACTGGCGCGGATACAGCGCCTATGAGATTGCCGTGCAGCACGGGTTTTCGGGCACGGAAGCCGAATGGGTGCAAAGCCTGAAGGGGGAGGCGGGCCGGGACGGCGAGGGCATTACCGTAAACGGCTTGCTGCCAATGAACGGGAACATTGCGCTGACGGGCCGCGATATCCCTTTGGACCCCGGCGAGGGGCAGCCGACGCTGGAGGCCAGGCTATCGGCGCTGGCACAGGCGCTTGGAACGGTGGGCGCGGCGCTGACGGAGGCGGAGATAGACGAGGCGCTTGAACAGCAGGGGTGAGAGAAGATGGTTGAGATCACGAACCAGTCGATACGCATATCGCGGGGGGATACGGCGGTTATCAGGCTGGCGTTGAGCGGCGATGAAACGCCGCCGGGCACGCGGATGCTGGCGACCCTCAAGCGCGAGGCCAGCGCAATGGCTCCGCCCGTGTGGGAAAAGCTGATTGCCGTGGAGGACGGCGTTGGCGAGCTTGGGCTAGGGCGCGAGGAAACGGATATAGCCGCGGGGACATACTGGTGGGATTTGCGCGTTGTGCTGCCGACGGGAGAGGTGCGCACGCCGTTTGCGCCCCAGCGCTTTGAAATACTGGAGGTGGTAGGCCGTGTATAGAAGCGCGGGAGAGATTCCGCTAAGGGTGAACGCGGGCGCGAAGAACCTGACGGTGGGATTATCGCTGGAGGGAACGGTGAGGCGCGCCGGGAGCGCGGACAGGCTGGCAACGGCGCGGCAGATCGCCTTATTTGGCGATGTGGCGGGAGGCGCCGCTTTTGACGGAAGCCGGGACGTGAGCATACGCACGGCGGTGGCGGTACTGACCAACGAGGAACTGGAGGCGATGCTGAAATGAGCAAATATTTGGACAGCAACGGACTGCTATACCTATGGGGGAAGCTGAAGGGGCTTTTGGGCGGCAAGGTGGACAAGGCGGAGGGCAAGGGCCTGAGCAGCAACGACTTTACCGACGCGCTGAAGGACAAGCTGGCGGGCTTGAGCAATTATGCGCACCCCACGGACAGTGGGAACAGGCACATTCCCAGCGGGGGCGCGAGCGGACAGGTGCTGCGCTGGAGCGCGGACGGCGCGGCCGTGTGGGGCGAGGACAAGGATACGCTGTATGTCGCCATGACGGGCGCGACGGCGGAGGCGGCGGGCGAAGGCGGCCTGGCGCCCGCGCCTCCGGCGGGCGCGCAGGGCAAGTATCTGCGCGGAGACGGCACGTGGCAAGCGCCGCCCAACACGACCTACGGCGCGGCCACACCGGACGCAAACGGGCTGATGAGCGCGGCGGACAAGGCCAAGTTGGACGCGTTCCAGGCGGCGGGGACATACGCGCTGAAAAGCGAGCTGGCCAGCGTGTACCGCTACAAGGGCAGCAAGGCCGCCGTGGCCGACCTGCCCACGGAGGGCAATGAAGCAGGCGATGTGTGGGACGTGGCTGCCACGGGCATGAACTACGCCTGGACGGGCGAGGCATGGGACGCGCTGGGCAGCGCGCTGGAGGTGGTGGCCATCCAGAACGCGGAGATTGATACGGTGCTGGCGTCGTAGGCTTTGCCGGGCGAAGCGGCAGGAAGCGGTATACAAGGCGCGGGCGGCTTTTAGGAGCGGCGCGCGTACCACCTAGACCGCAGGGCCTGTACCACAGCGACCGAAGGCAGGGGAGGGCCCCTGCCGCGAGGGAGCGGAGGCCAAGCATGAAGTACAAAATGCGCGGACGGCCCAAAGGGCCGGACGTGCGGACCATCTAGGCCGCAGGGCCTATACCACAGCGACCGAAGGCAGGGGAGGGCCCCTGCCGCGAGGGAGCGGAAGGCAAGCATGAAGTACAAAATGCGCGGACGGCGCAAAGGGCCGGACGTGCGAGCTAACAGGGGAGGTGTTGAACGATGGGCTATTTGGATAAGGACGGGCTTTCGCGGTTTTATGCCGGAATCAAGAGCCGGTTTTTACTGAAAAGCGCGGTGGCGAACAACGTGACCACGACGGGCGCGGGGTACATTCTGGACGCACGGCAGGGGAAGGCGTTGAGCGACCTGATAAACGGCAAGGCGAGCAAGACTGCGGCGACGGCGAGCCTTGCTGTGGCAAGCTGGAGCGGAAGCGGGCCGTACACGCAAACGGTGAGCGTGAGCGGGGTGACGGCCAGCAACGTGGTGGTTGTGTCCCCCGCCCCGGCGAGCTTTACGGCCTGGGGCGAGAGCGGCGTGTACGCGAGCGCCCAGGCGGCGGGCAAGCTGACGTTTACGGCGGCGGTAAAGCCAACGGCGGCGCTGACGGCAAATGTGTTGTGTATTAATTGAGGAATGAGGGCGCGGCAGGCGAACCACGCGTTGACGGCCTAGCATAATTATTGATATGATAGCTTTGCGCGGGAAACCGCGCCGGTGCGGAGGGTTCACCCAAAATCAACGGCTGCAAGGCTGAAGAAAGGGGGTGAGCCTGTGCAAAAGACGCTTTTTGAAGTAGTAAGCGCTATTGGAACGGCTGCTGTTGCAACGCTGTTTTGGTGGCTTTTTACGGCAAAAAGAAACGATCACGATGAGCAAGATCGTGACCGTTAATCGAAGCAGAGGTTAATGCTTCAAACCCTCCGCACCGTTAGCATATCATGGCCGAGGAAGAAAGTCAAGCCGCCAGCGAAACGCCGGGCGGCTTTTGTGATGCTTTGTGGCACTTACGCAAAGGAGGAAGAGAAGGATGCTTTTGAACATGGCTGGCGGCGGCGCAAGCAAGGAGTTTCCTGAATTCACCTACACTGGGAGCTACCAATTTCTTGATGACGGGAATAAAAACTGGAGGATCAAGTTTTTAACGAGCGGTACGCTGACGTTCACCAAGCTTGGCAGCGCAAAGAACGGCATTGACGTGTTTCTTGTTGGCGGTGGAGGCTGTGGAATATGGGCAATGCCGGGGGCAGGAGGGTACACGTTTACAAATAAACATATCATTCCGAACGCCACAACGAACTATTCAATTGTGATTGGCGCTGGGTCTACATCTGATACGGGCCAAGGAGGCACGTCATCCGCTTTTGGAAGTTCTGCTAAAGGGGGATATTCAGGAAAGCACGCTACTTATCCTGGTACGGGCGGAACCGGCGCGCCAATAGGATATAACAACAATGGAAGCTCGGATGGAGCAAATGGGAAAAACGCATCTGGAAATGCGGGGAAAGGGCAAGGAACCACGACGCGTGAATTTGGAGAGAGCGGCGCGGCATTGTACGCTGGAAGCGGGGCGTCTACCACCAGCGCAACGACGACATATTATGGCGGCGCGGGAGGCGGCGGAAACGTTGAAGGCGGCAACGCTATGGATGGCGCTGCGAATACCGGCGGAGGCGGCGCGGGAAGCGGAGCGGGTACGGATAAGATACAAGCTGCTAATGGCGGCAGCGGAATTGTGATTATCCGCAACGCGAGATAAGGAGGGCGATGCTGAATGAATTACGCCTTGGTGGAAAATGGCGTGGTGGCGAACATCATCTGGCTATATGAGGGGAACGCGCATGAATTTGCGGGAGCTATGCCCATGGGGGACAGGGCCGTGCAGATTGGGGACACGTATGAAAACGGCGCGTTTTACCATGAGGGCGCGCGGGTGATGAGCCGGTTGGAGCAGACGGAGGCGGAGCACGCCGCGTATGAGGAAAAGCTAAAGCTGCAAGAGGCGCAGATACAGGCGCTAAGCGACAGGAACGACTTTATGGAGGACTGCGTAGCCGAGATGGCGGGCGTGGTGTATGGCGGCGAATAAAAGGAAGCGGGAGGATTGTTATCCACCTAGACCGCAGGGGAGCGGCATCCAAGAAGGTAATACGCAAAGCGCGGACGGCCCTTAGGGGCGGACGTGCGAACCCGGGCTAGATCGCGAGGCCAGGGAAAAAGCGACCGGGTCAAAGGGAAGGATGACGGAGGGAAACGGTGGCCCTGTGGGCCATTGGGCGAAGCCCAAAGTGACCCGCAGGCGTGAGGTTTGACAAGCGCATGGCGCGGCAGCGCCTTGCACGCCGATCAAACCGAGGGTGCGAAACGAGGGCTGGCCACGGAAGTGGCCAGAACGACGATTGAGGTTGCGGAACCCCTTTGACCGCAAGGGAGCGGCATCCAAGAAGGTAGTACGCAAAGCGCGGACGGCCCTTAGGGGCGGACGTGCGTACCCCAAATAAGAGGTAGAAGATATGATTGACGCTATGCGGCTATGGCTGCTGAAAGCGATGGCAGGGAAAGGAGGTGTAATGATGATGGCGATGTTTTTTGCGCAGCGGGTGATTTTGGGCAAGACGGCGTTTGCGAATGTGCCCAAGATGCTCAAGGCCCAGGTGGCCGAGGTTCTGGTGGACAGCGGCCTGCCCGAGCTTGTGCCGGCGGAGTTTGGCGGCACGGCGGAGTAACGGGCGGCATGCGGGAGCAGGGAGGGCGCGCGGGGGGATGCGCGTTCCTCCCGGCTTTGCGGCGGTGTGGGGTTGGCGTGAAGCGGTTTTTGGCTATGAGGTGAGGGAGATGGAGAGGGTTTCGAGCGCGGCGTATGCGGCGGAGGCGGAGGCGCTGCTTAGCCAGGTTTGTGGGGGAGCGCGTATTCCGTACGCGGCGGGCGGCATGGGCCTGGCGGGGATGGACTGCCAGGGGCTGTGCGAGTACCTGCTGATACGGTGCGGCATGCCAGGGAAGGAATGCAACCTATCCGGCAGCAACGCGCACTGGCGGGCCTGCGTGTGGCGGGGAACGCCGGAGGAGTGCGCGGCGCGGTTTGGGCGCGTGCCTGCCGGGGCGTGGGTGTTTATTGTGAACGAGGACGGCGGAGAGCCCGAAAAGTACCGGGGCGACGGGCTGGGGGACGCGCGCCACATGGGCGTTGCGCTGGATGGGCGCGCGCTGCACGCGAGCGCGTCGCGCGGATGCGTGGCGGAAAGCCGGTTTGAGGGGAAAACCATTCCAAACGGCGGGTGGAACCGGGTGGGGCTGCCGAAATGGGTGGATTTTGGACTGGACGTGGAAGCTGGCGCGGCTGAGGAAGGCGACGTTGCGGGGGCCCATGGCGGAGAAACGGCCGCATCCCCTGCAATGGCCGTGGACGTGCGCGGGTTTTACAAGGTAAAGCGCGGATGCCTGGGCGGCGCGGTGCGCAGGCTGCAAACATGGCTGACGGAGTTGGGATATGACATAGGGCCCTATGGCATGGACGGCGACTTCGGCGCGGCTACCGAGGCGGCGGTGCGCAGGTTCCAGCGGGAGCGCGGGCTGCGGGAGGACGGGATTGTGGGGCGGAACACCTGGGGAGAGCTGGCCGGAAGGCTTGCCGCGCGGCAAGCCGGGCAGCCTGCGGGGCGCGGCTAAGCCGGACGGCTCCCGCTGGCGCGGGAAGGGCATGGAAAAGCCTGCTTGTGCGCGCCCTTTTGCAGAGGAATTGTTGAGAAATGAGGAGAGAAGGATGGTATGGATACGGTTTGGGATAAGGGAATCAAGCTGCTGGCGGCGGCGGGCGGCGCGGTCGCGGGCGCTTTTGGCGGCTGGGACAAGCTTTTGGCGGTACTGGTGGCAATGATGGCCGCGGACTATGTGAGCGGCATGGCGGTAGGCGTGCTGGGCCGGTCCGAAAAGACGGAATACGGCGGGCTATGCAGCAAGGTAGGCGCGAAGGGGCTGGCAAAGAAGGGGCTGATGCTGCTGGTGGTGCTGGTGGCGGCCCTGCTGGACCGCGCGATGGGCCAGGGCGCGGTGTGCCGCGACGCGGCCTGCTGGTTTTATATCGCCAACGAAGGGCTGAGCCTGCTGGAGAACTTGAGCCTGGCGGGCGTGCCGTTCCCGGAAGGGATGAAGCGGGTTTTGGGACAGAAGCGCAAGGAGGGGGAGAAGGAAGATGGCGGCTTCGCTGGAGGATCTGATTCTAAAGCTTAGAAGCGCGAACAACGCCTATACGCCGCTGACGCGCAGCGAAATGGAGCGGCAGGCGCAAAACCGCTACCAAAGCGTGTACGACCAGAACCGGCTGAACGCGCGGACGGAATATGAAAACGGCGACGCGGCGCTGGCGCGCGAGCTGAGGGGCTTGCAGGCCGCCTACGACGCGGAACGGGCGCAGAGCCGCCAGGGCTACCGCCAGGCGTATGCGCAGGCGGACCGCCAGGCGTTGAGCCGGGGCATGCAGCGATCCAGCTACAACAACGCGACGCTGGCCAACATCAACCTGGCGGGCGAGCAGGCGCAGCGTGCCATAGACGGGCGGCAGACGGCGCAGGAAAGCGATATTGGGGAGAAGCGCACGCTGTTGAGCCAGCAGCTGGCCAGGCAGCTAAGCCAATACGACAAGAGCCAGAGCAGCGACATGCTTCATTATATTGACGAGCTGGAGGCGCGCGAGTACGACCGCGCGGCCGCAAACAGCGCAAGGCGCAATGAGCTAGAGCTGAAGCTGTACGAGTATCAGCATCAGCTGGACAAGGAGGCGGCGGAGCAGGCGCGCTGGCAGGCGGAATACAACGCCAAGTACGGCGGCGCGTCAGCGGGCCGCAGAGGCGGCGGTACGAAAAAAAGCGGGAAGAAGGACGCGTTGAGCGGTGTGGCGGCGGCCCTGGCAAGCGTTGGCGCGGTAATGGGCGTGAGGCGGTAGCGGGCGGCGCCAAGGGGGACGAAGGACGCACGGGGCGGCCGGGGCAATGGGTTGCGAAACGGAATTGGCCCTTGGGAGCGCATTTGGAGCCCAAAGGCGCCTTTCCAGAGGCCGAGGGGCAAGCATGCGGAAAAGGCCGGGAAAAATCCTGCGGCGATTGCCCTGACGGGGCGGCAAATAGAATTGACATTCCAGGCGGACGCTGGTAAAATAGGCCCAATCTAAGATTGAAAGGGTGGGAAGTTCGATGCTGGAGGAGAATATTCGCACGGGGCTTACGTTTGACGACGTGTTGCTGGTGCCCCGCGCGAGCAGCGTATTGCCCCGGGATGTGGACACCTCAACCATGCTGACGCCAGGCATTAAGCTAAACGTGCCGCTGCTGAGCGCCGCCATGGACACCGTGACCGACGCCAGGCTGGCCATCGCCATGGCGCGTGAGGGCGGCCTGGGCATCATCCATAAGAACATGACCATCGAGGAACAGGCCACGCAGGTGGACAAGGTAAAGCGCAGCGAGCATGGCGTGATTACCGACCCGTTCTTCCTTTCGCCGGATCATTTGATCCGGGATGCGGAGGCGCTGATGGCGAAGTTCCGCATCTCCGGCGTGCCGATTACGCGGGGCAAGAAGCTGGTGGGCATCCTGACCAACCGCGATTTGCGGTTTGAAACGGACGATACCCGCCGCATCGAGGAGGTTATGACCTCCAAAAACCTGATTACCGCGCCGGTGGGCACAACGCTTGAGGAGGCCAAGGCCATCCTGGCGGCGCACAGGATTGAAAAGCTGCCCATTGTAAACGAGCAGTTCGAGCTGTGCGGGCTGATTACCATTAAGGATATTGAAAAATCCACGAAGTATCCCAACTCCGCCAAGGATGCGAAGGGCCGGCTTTTGTGCGGCGCGGCCGTGGGCATTACCAAGGACAGCATGCTGCGCGTGGAGGCGCTGGTGAACGCCAAGGTGGACGTGATCTCCATCGACTCGGCGCACGGGCACAATATCGATGTGATTAACAAGGTGCGCCAGCTGCGCGCGGCCTTCCCGGAGCTGCCCATTATCGCGGGCAACGTGGCCACGGCGGAGGCGACGCGCGCGCTGATTGAGGCGGGCGCGAGCTGCGTGAAGGTGGGCATTGGCCCGGGCAGCATTTGCACCACCCGCGTGATCGCGGGCATTGGCGTGCCGCAGCTGACCGCGGTGAGCGACTGCGCCAAGGAAGCGGACAAGTATGGCGTGCGGGTGATCGCGGACGGCGGCATCAAGTATTCGGGCGATATTCCCAAGGCGATTGCGGGCGGCGCGAGCGCCGTGATGATTGGCAGCCTGTTTGCGGGCGTGGATGAGAGCCCGGGAGATATGGAGATTTACCAGGGCCGCAGCTTCAAGGTATACCGCGGCATGGGCAGCCTGGGCGCGATGGCGCAGGCGCATGGCAGCAGCGACCGCTACTTCCAGGAGGCGGACAAGAAGCTGGTGCCCGAAGGCGTGGAGGGCCGCGTGCCCTACAAGGGCGCTTTGGCGGATACGGTGTACCAGCTGGTGGGCGGCCTGCGCTCCAGCATGGGCTATTGCGGCACGCCCACCATTGAAAGCCTGCGCAGGGAAGGGCAGTTCATTCGCATTACAGGCGCGGGCTTGCAGGAGAGCCACCCGCACGATATTGCGATTACCAAGGAGAGCCCGAACTATTCCCGTATGGATTGATTGAGGGAGAATACAAAGCCGGATGGCCTTCCGATGGGAGGGCCATCCGGCTTTGCCGCGTTTGGGGCGCTTATGCGTCCACAAGCTCGTCCCCTTCGGCCATGCGGTAGCCCACGCGCACCTCGGTAAAAATGTAGCGGGGCTGGGCGGGGGTTTTTTCAATTTTGCGGCGGATATTGGCCATGTTGACGCGCAGGATTTTGTTATCGCCCGTGGAGCAGGGGCCCCAGATTTCCTTCATGATGAAATCATAGGTGAGCACGCGCCCGGCATGCTTGCCCAGCAGCGCCACGATGCGGTATTCGCTTTGGGTGAGCTGCGCGTCCACGCCGTCCACATAGACGCGGTACTTGTTGTAATCGATGACAAGGCCGCCCGAGCGGAACTGGCCCGTACGGGCGATTTGCGCATTCTGGCTCATGGTTTGGGTGTGGCGCAGCGCCATGCGGATGCGCGCGAGCAGCTCGTTGGCGCCAAAGGGCTTGGTGATGTAATCGTCCGCGCCCAGGTCGAGGGCCTCCACCTTATCGCGCTCATGCGTGCGGGCGGAGAGCACCACAACCGGCACCGCCGACCATTTGCGCACGGCGCGCAAAAGCTCCACGCCGTCCATATCGGGCAGGCCAAGATCCAGCAAAACGGCGTCCGGGCAGTGGGAGGAGATCAGCGAAAGCGCTTCCGCGCCGGTGGCCGCCTCCACGACCTCGTACCCGTTGGAGATAAGGATGGCGCGAAGCAGCTTTTGAATGCTGCGTTCATCTTCGATAACCAGAATTTTCACTGCCATAGGTATTCTCCTTTTCTGGAAGGGTAAAGGTAAAGTCCGCGCCGCCCTGGGGGTTGTTATGGGCCTCCAGCGTGCCGCCGTGCGCCTTGACGATGCTTTTGCAAACAGACAGGCCGATGCCCATGTGCTTGTGCGCGTCGCCGCCCTCATCCCTTGAAGAAGCGGCGGACAGCGGCTGCTTGCCGCGGGCTAGGCCCGCGCCGTTATCGGAAACCGTGATGGACACATAGCCCGCCATGTGCCGGGCGATAAGGCGGATGCGCGTTGTGTGCTGGCCATGATATACGGCGTTTTCCAGAAGGTTTAGCACCACCTGCTCGATAAGCACGGCGTCCATATCCGCCAGAAGGATCTCCTCGGCCAGATCCATATCCACCGCTACCTGCGGGAAATGCTTATGGAAGCTGATGGCCGCCTCGGCCAAAACGTCCTCGACGACTTCCGTTTCCGTATGCAACGGGCCCCGCGCGCCCTGGATGCGCGTGATGGCCAGCAGGTTTTCAACCACGCGCACCAGCCATTGCGCGTCGGCGTTAACGTTTTGAAGAATCTCGCGCTGCTTTTCCGGCGGCACGCTGCCGGTTAAGATGGCGTCCGTGGCGCCGACGATGGAGGTAAGGGGCGTGCGCAGGTCGTGCGATACGGCGCGGAGCAGGTTGGCGCGCAGCTTTTCCTTTTCCGTTTCCAGGCGCATTTGCTCCTGACGCTTGATGCGCGTGGTGAGAACGCTTACAATCAGCGATACGGTGAGCATGGTGGCAAACGTGATCAGGTAGCCCGAAATGGTAAGGTTAAACGCGAAATAGGGATAGGTGAACATGTAATTGACCAGCGGCACGGACGCCACCGCGCAAAACACGCCCCAGAAGTAGCCGTCCGTAAAGCGGGAAACCAGCAGCACCGCCAAAAGGAACGTCATATGCGCGTTGGGCGCGTTGCCGTTGCGGCAGCCCAAAAGAAAGCTCATGCCGGTGGCCGCGCCCAGCATACCAAGCGTAATGGATGCGTTAACGGCCTGCCGCGCCCAGCGGTGCTTCATCGCGCGTTTCCCTCCATGCGTAAATTTTTCATTAGTATAACAGAAAAAGCGCCGGCGGCGTGGGAATTGCGGCGCGGATTAGCGGATTTTTAGCGGAAGGCCTTACGATAGGCCGAGAAGGGCCAGCGCGTCTACGTAGGTGCGGGCGACGGCATCCGCGCCGTGGCCCTGCGGGGGCTCCTGCCCGTTGGTGAACAGGATGCTTTTGACCCCGGCCGCGCGCGCGGCGGGAATATCGGAGGTGACGCTGTCGCCAATCATGGCGGCGTCGCGCGGCGAAACGCCGCCGGCCCGGCGCAGCGCCTCAAACACCATGGCGGGATCGGGCTTGGAGCGGCCTACCTCCTCGCTGATGACGAGCCCGGCGATATAGGGCGCCAGCTCGGAGGAGGAAAAGCGGCTGCGCTGCACGCGGGCGATGCCGTTGGTAACCAGATAGATGGGGATATGCCGGCTTACGGCCTGGCAGAAGGCCAGCGCGCCGGGCAAAAGGAAGCGTTGGCAGCCCAGCCTTTCCACAAAGAAATCGCACAGCGCCTGGGGATCCCCGGGAAGGCGGGCCTGCGTGAGAAAATCGCGGAAGCGGTCAACGCGCAGGCGGGCCTGCGTGGTTTCGCCGCGCTCCAGCCGCTGCCACTGGGCAAGGTTCACGCGGTGATACAGGGCCGCGTGCTCGGGCGTATCCGGGATGCCGAAGGCGCGGAAGGTATCGGAGATCGCTACGCGCTCGCCGCGGTGGAAATCAAAGAGGGTATCGTCCGCGTCGGCCAAAAGTACCTTCATAAGCAGGCTCATCCTTTCTTCATGCGGCGTTCAAGCGCCTTGGGCGAGGCGACGGAGTAGCCAAAAAAGCCCAGCGCCCTGCCCAGGGCGTGGTACTTGCCGTGCACATAGCTAACCAGCTGCATGGCGCTTTCATCGATGGAACCGTCCGCGAGGAAGTAACGGTCCTGCACGCTAACCTGTACGATATCGGCCAAAAACAGGTCGTGGCTGCCCAACTCCTGGATGGAATGCACCTTGCAGCTTAAAAACGCGGGCGCCTGCTTAACGGCGGGCGCGTGCGCAAGGCCGGGGGCAGGGATAGCGTCAAGGCCAAGCTGGGCGAATTTGCGGACCTCGCGCCCGCTTTTGACGCCGCAATAATCCATGGCGCGGCACAGGCCGCGGCTGACGAGGTTGAGGGTAAACTCCCCGCTGCGGGCGATAAGATCATGGCTGAGGCGTTCCTTGCGTATGCTTACGGAGAGCATGGGCGGCTTGGAGCACACCACGCCCGTCCAGGCCACGGTGATGAGGTTGGGCTCGCCGCCCTCGGGCGCGGCGCAGCCCAGCATGACGGCTGGAATGGGGCAAAGGTAGGTGGTGGGTCCAATGGTACGAAAGCTGGTAGTTTGTTCCATATTGCGCGTCCCCCTTGCCAAGCACTTTTGGTAAGTGTACAATGAACAAACAAATGTGTCAAATGGCGGAAGGGAGGCGGGAACCATGGCGCGCACGCATTATGAGTACAAATACCGCAGGCCGCAGAGAAGGCGCTTTCGCTTCAAGCGGCTGCTGGCGGCCCTGGCGCTGGCCGCGCTGCTGTTATACCCATTTGCAGAGGCCAATATGCTGATTGTGGAAGAGCACACGCTGTACGTAACCAACCTGCCCGCCAACCTGAAAAACCTGAAAGTTGCCTTTGCCAGCGACATTCACCAGTGTGCATGGTTTTCCCAAAACCGGGTGAACGAGCTGATACAGACCTTAAACAGCCTGAACGCGGATATTGTGGTTTTGGGCGGCGATTATGCCACGGACAGCGATACGGCGGTGGAGTTCTTCCGCAACGCGCCGTCGCTGCATGCCAGGCTGGGCGTGTTTGGCGTGGTGGGCAACCACGACCGCACGGAGCCCGAGAGCAACCTAAGCCTGCTGGTGGCGGAGATGAAGGCCTACGGCTGCCTGCCGCTGGTAAACAACGTAAGCCGTGTGAAGGTGGGGCAGAGCTATGTATACATTGCCGGTGTGGACGATTTTTACAACGGCTACCCCGATGTGGCGGGCGTGGCCGCACAGGTAAGCAGCGCGGACTTTGTGATTTTTGCGGGCCATTCGCCGGATTTGATGCCCGCCGTGCTGGCGGCCAAAAGCGCCGACGGCGACAACCACTGGTTTGACTTGGCGCTGTTTGGCCACACGCATGGCGGGCAGATCAACCTGTTTGGCCACACGCCGTTTAAGACCCTTTCACCGGAGGTGGGGGCGCGCTATTTAAGCGGATGGCTGGAGGAAAGCCGCGCCGCCGTGCTGGTATCCAACGGCGTGGGCACATCGGGCGCGCCGGTGCGCCTGTTTGCGCCGCCGCAGGTGCATTTGATCACGCTCAAGGCCAGATAACGGTGGGAAAAGCAACCATATCCCCATTGGAAACGACTTAACGCAAATGCGCTTTTTTTGGGCGTTGTTGAGAAAGACAACGCCTTTTGAATGGAAAAAATGGGAAGGCCGAAGGAAAAATGAAGCAAGGATGGCTTGACAGCCGCCGGGGGATTGCATACAATGAATGCTGGGGCCCGATGGTACTTATTTCGCAGGAGTAATGAAACATATGGCTTACGTTACGTTTGTACCCCAGGCGCCGGTGGGAGAAAGCGCCGATCCTGGAATTTTTGTGCAGGGCACGCACGTGCCCGCGCCGCTTGTGGAGGCCAGCGGCGTATGGCTGAGCACGGCGGGAAGCGCCATGCTGCTCAATGAGAACTACCGCCTGTCCTCATGCGAGGCGCCTTTGTGGCTGGTTGTGGACGACGGAACCATCGCCTTTGAATACAAGGAAACGGAGCTGCCGCTGAAAAAGGGCGAGTGCGTGGTGATTCCCGCGCAAACGGAAGGCTGCATGCTGAAAAAGGCCAAGGACGCGCGCCTTTTGTGGCTGACCGTGGAGGGGCCGCTGACCGAGGACTTTATGCGCCAGATGAACGCCTTTAACCGCGTGCCGGCCAAGCAGGGCATGCTGCCCAGTATGGTAATTTTGATCCGGCAGATTGTGCAGGTGCTGGTGCGCCATACCGGCACGGGCGAGGCCAGCTACCAGCTGGGGCAGCTGCTGTGGGGCCTGATTGCCGCGCATTCCGGCCAAAGCGTGGCTACCAGCGCCACCCTGAGCCATGAAATTGCCCGCGTGGTGGACGCGCTGCGCGCCTGCCGCTACCGCGATGCGTTCAGCCTGGCGGATATGGCGGCCATCAGCCGCATGCCGGTGGAAACCTTCCGCAAGCGCTTCACGGCGGAGCTGGGCATCCCGCCGCTGGGTTATTTGCAGTTTTTAAAGATGGAGCGCGCCAAAACGCTTTTGCGCGACGGCATGAGCGTGCGGCAGACGGGCGTGGAGATAGGCATGCCGGATCCCTACCATTTTAGCAAGCAGTTTAAGCACATTGTGGGCATGAGCCCCACGGCGTACCTAAAGCACGTGGGCACGGGAGACAGGCCGCTTCATGGCGGAAACGGTAAAATGTAACCGCTTACAGCGCGCTTTGACCCCTTGCGCAGGCCAAAAGATATGCTATACTACTGCATGCGGGCCCCTGCCCGCCAAGCAGAGCAAGGAGTGATTGCGTTGATCAATAGAATTGGTATTTTAACCAGCGGCGGCGACAGCCCGGGCATGAACGCGGCGGTGGTAAGCGTGGCGCGCTGCGCCAACGCGCTGGGCATTCAGCTTATGGGTATCAAGCGCGGCTACAACGGCCTGCTGGGCCTGAGCGAAAATCCCGAGGACGATATTGCGGCCCTGGATTTGGAAACGGTGCTGGACATTGCCGACCAGCGCGGCACTTTTTTGCGCACCGCCCGCTGCGATGAGTTCCGCAAGCCCGAGGTGCAGCGCCAATGCGCCGATAACCTGCGCAAGCTGGGCATAGACGCGCTGGTGGTCATTGGCGGCGACGGCAGCTTTAACGGCGCTATGCACCTGTGCGAGCTGGGCATTCCCTGCGTGGGCATTCCCGGAACCATTGACAACGACCTTGGCTATACCGAAAGGACGCTGGGCTTTGATACGGCGGTAAACGTGTGCGTGGAGGCCGTGCGCTCCATCCGCGCGACCAGCCGCAGCCATGACCGCCCCGCCGTGGTGCAGGTGATGGGCCGCAACGCGGGCGACATCGCCATGAAAACGGCTATGGCCACCGGCGCGGAGATGGTGGTTGTGCCCGAGATGGACTGGGACGTGGACGTGCTGGCCGCGCGCCTCAACGGCCTGATTGCCAAGGGCAACACCCGCGCCACGCTGGTGATTGGCGAGCATTGCTGGCACAAGATGAAGGAGTTTGACTGGCGCAAGTTCCTAAACGATAACGGCAAGACCGTTTATCCCGGCGAGCCCATTAACGCCGAGCGCCTTGCCAGCATTTTGAAGCGCAAGTGCGGCATGATTGAGGCGCGCGCTACCGTAATTGGCTACACCCAGCGCGGCGCGCAGCCCACGGCGGAGGACAGCGCCTTTGCCTTTGAGGCGGGCCACCTGGCCGTGCAGCTTTTGAACCGCGGCATCACCAACCAGGCCATTGGCATACGCCACGGGCGGGTGTTTAACATGCCCTTTGCGGACGCGCTGCTGATGAAGAAGCACTTTGACCGCGAAACCTACGAGCTGATCAACTCGCTGTAAGGAAAGACGGAGAGGGCCGCGCCTTTTTTGGAAGCGGCCCTCTTTTTTTGATTATGGAAGGATGGGAAGCGCCGCAGGAGCAGCCGGATCAGGACGATTCGCAACAGTAGGCAGAAACAACAAGCCCGGACTGTCGATAAACCCTATGGGAGGTTCGGAGGGCCGCAGCCCTCTGAACAACAATCCGAAACTGACGACATGTGCGTCAGTTTCGGAAGCCTTGCGTAGCAAGGTTTCC
>URUF01000032.1 GCA_900550955.1 uncultured Eubacteriales bacterium
GGCAGTGGCCAGAACGACGATTGAGGTTGCGGGTCTGCGGCCCTCCGAACCTCCCTGGGGTTTCTCGGCAGTCTGAGTCCAGGGGGTGACCCCCTGGGCCCCGGGCTGCGCGCCATGGGGCGCGCAGGCGTTTGGGCCCTCTTGGGCGGGCGCGCCTTTCCTGCGGGCCGCAGCGGCCAAACCGCAAAACAAAGAAAGGATTTTCAATGATTACGCTTCAAGAAATCAAACAGAACGAAAGCATCAAAGCCCTTGTGCGCGCAGGCAACCGCTATCTGGAAACCCTGGGCTATACCGATCACGGCCCCCGGCATCTGGGCTACGTAAGCCGTACCGCCTCCGGCATTTTAAAAAGCCTTGGTTACAGCGAGCGCGAAATCGAGCTGGCGGCCATCGCCGGCTGGGTGCACGACGTGGGCAACAGCATCAACCGGCACGACCATGGCCCCAACGGGGCCATTTTGCTCTTTCCCATTTTGCGGGAGGCGGGCATGGAAATTGCCGATGTAATGGAGATTATCACCGCCGTGGGCAACCATGAGGAGCAAAGCGGCACGGTAAGCAGCGCCGTGTCCGCCGCGCTGGCCATCGCCGATAAAAGCGACGCGCATAAAAGCCGCGTGCGCCACGGCAAGCCCGACCTGAACGACATCCACGACCGCGTCAATTTCGCCATCCAGGAAAACAGCGTCACGGTGGACCGCAAGCGCAGGATCATCCGTCAGGAGCTGAAAATGGACGATTCCTCCAGCGTTTTGGAGTATTTGAGCATTTATATGCCCCGCATTGTGATGTGCGAGCAGGCGGCGGAGTTCCTGGGCCAGCATTTTGAGCTTTACATCAACGACCGGCCCGTGAACAACCGCGCGGGCCTGTAAGCCCGTTTTCCAAAGGAGGTACCCTATGATTTGTGAGCATTGCGGCCATTCCATGCCGGACGGCTCGCTTACGTGCGATAACTGCGGCACCTATCTGGGCCGCTATGCCGGCGCCGCCGGGCAGGATACCGGCGTGCGCGCCATCCGCCAGGGACGGGTGAGCGCCTCCGCGCCTACCCTGCCATCGGATCAGGGCCGTATGCGCGAATACGGCGATTACGACCTTTCCGCCCTGCCGGCGGCGGATGAACGGCGCGCCCCCAGGCGCAAGCCCGCGCCTGCCTATCAAAGCGGGCGTGGCAGCAGCCGCCCGGATACCCGGCGCGGCGTGCCGGTAAACGCGCATGGCCGTGTGCCGTCGGTGAAAAGCAAGCATGTCCGGGTGCATTCCGTCAAGCGGCGCCATGTGAACTGGATGCTTATCGGCGTGGCTGTGGCGCTGGTGGCGATGGTCGCGGGAACGGCCTTCTACGTGTATATGAGCCGCAGCGACAGCGGCCAGCGCGCCGCCGCGCGCCGCAACACCCTTGCGGCCACGGAGGGCATGTTCGCCCTGGCGCAGAATACCAAGGACCCCCTTGCGCAGGAGGAGCGCGAGGCGCTTTTAAAGCAATGGGGCGGCGTATCGCCCCAGGCGTACTGGCTGGCTGGTCAGGAGTATATGGACGCGGGCGACGTTCAGGCGGCCATTGTATGCTTCCGCATCGGCGACGTGGTAGACCCTGAAAATTACGACGGCCTGCTGCTTTTGGCCAACGCCTATGAGCTGGATGGACAGGACGGCCAGGCCGAGGCGCTGTACCTGCGGCTGGCAAACGATATCAGCCCCTTCCGCAGCGAGGCCTACACCGCGCTGATTCGCATGTACCAGGCGCAGGACCGCGGGCCCGAGGCGGCGGATATGATGCTGACCGCCTACCAGAATACCGACCGCGAAACCTACCGCTTGCAGCGCAAGGAATATATCCCCCAAATGCCGGAAACCAGCCTGGCCGCCGGCCGCTACGAAATCAGCAAGATGGAGGAGAACATCGCTCTCACATCGCCGCAGGGGTACGATATTTACTATACTGTGGATGAGGGGGCCGCCCTGCCCGAGGAGGGGACCCTGTGCGAGAACGGGCAGATTATCCCTAAGGAGGGCAGCGTGACGCTGCGCGCCGTGTGCGTAAGCGACAAGCTGGTCAGCGACGAGCTGCGCGTTTCCTATACCTTTTATTATCCCACGCCGCCTGCGCCCAAGTGCAACCTGGCCCCCGCCACCTACAAAACCAAGCGCGAGGTAAGCCTGCGCCCCGGCGAGCTTCAGGACGTAACCCGCAAGGAGGCCGAGGAGATCGCCAGCTATTACCGCTATTACTATACCATTGACGGCTCCACCCCCACGGAGGAAAGCCCGGAATACGATGGAACGCCCATCCAGCTACCCTCCGGCCGCGTAACGCTCAAGGCTGTGTGCGTAAACCAGTACGGCAAAATGAGCACGATGCTGGAGGTGAGCTACAAGTTCCTTGTCAAGCCCGACCCGCTGAATAAATACCGGGAGGCGGATACCTTCAGCGGCTTTAAGCTGAACGAAACCTCCATAGACGAGTTTACCGCCGCCTTTGGCAAGCCGGTTCGCGAGGTGGAAACCACCTACCTGGGCCTTGCAAACCAGGCGCGCCATTTGGATTACAACTGGGGCTATGCCGTATTCATCCTGGAAAACGGCGCCTGGCAGGTGGTGCGCGTGGAGATGAACCGCCAGATCGCCACCGCGCCGCGCGGCGTGGGCTTTGGCAGCACCGAGGACGAGATTGCCGCCGTGTATAAGGATTTTGGCCAGCTGCGCGCCGCCAACGGCACGCGCGGCCTGTATTACGACTATCCCGATGTGGGCCAGGTGCTTGTGAATGACGACGGTACGCGCACGGTGAAATATTCCTGCCAAATTTCCACCAGCAAGGTGTGGGTGCTGGAATACCACCTGGGCGCAAGCGGCAGGGTAGATAAGATTGTAAACTACTACCAGCCCTGAGGGTAGATAGAAAGTAGAAATTTACGCGATAGGATAGCGGGGCGGCATGAATTTCAAATTCAGGAAGAAAACGCCCAATGGAAACGTTCTATCAAACGGGACGCGCATGCGCGCCCCAGAAGGAGGGAAGATCAAATGAAATCCCATGTTTGGCGCGCGGCCTGCCTGGCGCTTGCGCTGTGCCTGCTTATGCCCGCCGCCCTGGCGGAGGGCGTGAACGCCAACTTTTACGCTACCAACGACTATGCCAGTATAAACGGCAGCTCGCTTACGGCCACCGGCGTGGCGGGCGATACGCTGTACCTGCTTACAACCGCCAACCGTCCTGGGCGGCGGGACGCTTCGCTTGAGCGCTGGAAGCCCGGCATGGAGGCCCCGGAGGTGATCCTGACGGGGTTGAGCACTTATTTTCAGGGGGACGGGGATAACGGGCAGGCGGTTGTGAACCGCCTGTTCAGCGACGGAGAAAGCCTTTACGGCCTGGATTACAGCTACCCCGAGGATATGCGGGCCGCCGTTACGCACCTTGTGGACGCGCACGGAACGGCCGCCGTTACGCCCGTGTGCAAGCTGGACGTATCCTCGCTGAACAATAAGGAAAACGGCTATGAGGAAATGGCGACCCTCATAAACGTGTTTGCCAGGGACGGCGTGCTTACCATGCTGGGTGTGTTTTATACGGCCAGCGGCAGCCAGTACCTGATTACCCAGTACGACCTGAACACGGGTGAAATGCTGCGCCAGGCAAAGGAAAAGACCATCTTCTCCCTGTGCCCCTATAAGGACGGCGCGATGCTGGCGCTGGTAAGCCCGGAGGTAAAGCCGGACGAGCCGTCCGCGCCTGTTGAAATCGCCCGGTACGACGCCGCCGCGGACACGCTGGAAACGCTGGTAAAAACGGACAAAACCAGCCTGAGCAGCCTTGTGTACAGCGCGGAAGCAGATACCGCCTATTATGCGGACGGCGCGGTTGTGTACGCCCTGCCCGGCGTAACGGGCGAGGCCAGGGTGAGCGCCTATTTGCCCATGCAGGTATGGCAGGAGCAAGCCCTGGCCTACCTGGACGGCGGCATGATTGTGCATGAAAGCTGGCAGGGCGTGTACGTGCGGGCGCTGGACGCGCCCGGTATAAGCGAGGGTGCGCTGGTTGTTTACGGCGAGGGCGGCACCGATAAGCACGCCGCCGTGGTGGAAAAGCACCCGGAGCTGCCCGTTACCCTGAGCGATACCTATTATGGCACCATGGAGCAGCTTACCGCCGCCATGGTAAGCGGGGAGGATACCGTGGACGTGCTCAGGCTGGATGTGGGCAACACGCCCGTGGAACGCCTGATTCAAAAGGGCTACGCCGCCGATTTGAGCGGCTACCCGGAGCTGGTAGCCGTTGTGCAGCGCATGGACGGTGCCGTCAGGGATGTGCTGTACCGCGACGGCAAGCTTTATGGCGTGCCGGTTGACATAAGCGGCGGCATTGTTTCCGTAAATACAACGGTTATGGAAACCCTCGGCCTTACCGAGGGCGACCTGCCCTCCACGTATATGGAGCTTTTGGACTTTGCCGCCAACTTCTATTACGACTACGGCGAGGAGCATCAGGACATCGCGCTGTTTGACAACCCCATGATGCGCAACGAGCTTTTTGAAAAAATCATGGCGCAGTATATCGCCCTGCAAATGCGCGCGGGCGAGGTGATCCAGTTTGATACGCCGCTGATGCGTAAGCTGCTTGCCG
Organism: uncultured Eubacteriales bacterium; assembly: GCA_900550955.1. GTDB lineage: Bacteria > Bacillota > Clostridia > Christensenellales > Aristaeellaceae > Limiplasma. The sequence goes on from URUF01000032.1 coordinate 4,631, forward strand.
CGCTGGACGCCATTGACTTTACGGAGCTGGACCCCTACGCCGAGCTTGGCGACGCCGCCTGGGAAGGCGACGCCATGGACGAGTTTTATGAAAAGCAGGGCTTGTTCAGCCTGTATATGAGCGCTTCGCCCCGCAGCTTTGGCTATGAGGAAATGCGCCCGCTGGTGCTGGCGCTGGACGAGGGGATGGAGCCCATCATTCCCATGGATATGAGCATCCTGATCGTCAATCCCCGTACCGCGCACATGGATCAGGCGGCCCTGTATCTGACGGAGTACGTGAAGCAGTACGACGCGGCCCGGGAAAACGTGATGCTCTTCCCCGATGAGAACGACCCCGTGCCCAACCCGTATTATGAAATCACCAAGCTAAGCTATGAGGAAAACATTAAGGAGCTGGACGCACGCCTGGAAAAGGCCGACGAAAGCGAAAAGGCCGCCCTGCGGGAGGAACGCAAGCGGATAGAGGGCTACCTTGAGGAAGTGGAAAAGGAGCGCATGAGCGTAACGGCCGAAATGCTTGCCGCCTACCGCGAAAAGATTGCGCCGTATATCTATGTAACGCGCCAAACCCCGCTTACCGACTGGGGCAGCGAAACCGGCGGCGAGCTGCGCACGCAGATTGACCAGTACAACAGCGGGGCCATCGACATGGACACCTTCATCCGCGAGGTAGACAAGCGGGTGCGAATGATGATGCTGGAGGATCAATAGACAATGATGAAACGAGCGCTTTCCCTTCTTTTGGCATTGGCAACGCTGTTTTGCTGCTTTGGCACAAGCGCTTCCGCCGTGATGATTGGCGCGGGAGCCGGCGCTGTTACCGTATACAGCAGCGATAGCGACGATATGGTTACAGCCGTAACCGCCATAGGCGGCTCTTTATACCTGCTGCACCAGGGCGGGATGCTGACCACCCGCCCCGTTGATAAAAACGAGGAACTTGTCCTTGGCGAGGTGATGAACACCCAGGGGTACAGCGAAGCCCCCGTGCCGGACGAGGAGGGCCAGGCCCGGCTGGACAGGCTGTTCGCCTGGCAGGGCGAGCCCTACGGCCTGTGCACCGCCGCGGGCGAGGTGTGGCGGCTTTTGGATGAAAGCGGCGCGTTTGCCCCGGTAAAGCTGGAGGGGCCCGCGCTGGATACCTCCTCGTTAAACGGGGAGGTCCCGGGGGAGGGCTATTCCTATACGGCGGAGCTGAACAGCTTTTTCTGCCAGGGCGATTGGCTGTATTATACCGGACTGCTTTACGGCGAGGGGATGCCCGCATCCGTGGCCGGGCGCATCAGCCTGACCACCGGGCAGAAGCAGGATTTCGCCTGCCCCAAGCTTAGCGCGCTCGCCCCCGCCGGGGACGGGCAAATCATGGCCCTGCTGTATGACCGCACGGCCGCCTATTCCGTAAGCGGCAGCGACGATATCACGGCTCCTGCGCAGTACGGCGCGTTTGACCCCGAAAAGGACGCCGTCGCCTCCCCGGCGGATATCCCTACCGATAGCGCCATGGGCGGCTATACCATCGGCGGCGTGTGCTATGGCAACGGCACGCTGTATTACCGCGACGGCTCGCGCGTGATGGGCCTGGATGTAGCTACCGGCAAAACCCGCATCAGCGCCTACACGGGCGAGGGCATGTACGGCGGTATGAACGATTATGCCAACCTGTATGTGGACGGCTATTATGTAAGCTGCTCCTATGACGGCCTAAGCGTGCTCAAGCTAGACAGCGAAAGCCTGAAAAACGGCGCGCTTACCATTTTTGGCGAGTTCGGCACCGATGCGCATAAGAGCTTTTTGAAAAACTACCCGGATATTTCCGTGGATGTGAGCGGCGAATACACCAACGATATCGAACGCCTGACCCAGGCCATGGTGTCCGACAGCGAAACCTTTGACGTGCTACTGCTAAGCATGGGCAGCATGCCCGTGGAACGCCTGATGCAGAAGGGCTATTGCGCCGACCTGAGCGGCGACAAGGAGCTTATGGACATTGCGAACCAAATGTATCCCAGCCTGCTTGAGCCCCTGACGCAGGATGGCAAGCTGTACGCCGTGCCTGTGGGCCTGTACGGCAACTGCTATGGCGTAAACATGGAAAAGTGGGAGGAGCTGGGCCTTACCGAGGACGACCTGCCCAAAACCGTTGGCGAGCTTTACGATTTTATCGCCAACTGGGTATATGATTACGGCGAGGATCACCCCGATATCGCCCTGTTTGATTACAGCCAGGCCAATATGATGCTGTATTCCCTGCTGGTTAACAATTACATCGCCTACATGCAAAAGCGGGGCGAAAGCCTGCGCTTTGATACGCCGGTGTTTCGCAGCCTGATGGAAAGCTTCGGCGCGATTGATTTTGACGAGATCGCCAGCAACCAGGGCGATGAAGGCGATTACTGGCATTACGACGCGCTGTTTTCCACCACAATGTCGGTGGGGTATTTCAACAGGATGGGCAGCGCTGAGTACAAGCCGCTGTACCTGGCTATGGAGCAGGGCGGCGAGCCCTTTGTGGCCATGACCATGCAGGTGCTTGTGGTGAACCCGCGCACCAAGCGCATGAACGAGGCCATGCTGTATGTGAAAAACTACCTGAACAACCTGGAAAAGGCCAGCGCGAATATCACCCTGTTCCCCAGCCATAACGACCCGGTGGAAAACAGCTATTACGAAAAGAACAAGCAGGACATCCAGAAATCCATTGAGAACGCGCAGAAGCGTCTGGAAACCGCCTCCGAGGAAAACAGGGCCGAGATTGAGGAGGAGCTGAAATGGCTGAACGAAAGCCTTGAAAGCTGGGAGGAATACCGCTATGATGTAACGGCGGAGCAAATCGCGCAGTTCCGCGAGCAGGTAGCGCCCATTATGCATATTACCGGGCAGAGCGTGTTTATCAATGCCGACGCCTCGGCCAGCATCGAGGCCAACAAGCTGCTGATGCAGTATATGGAGGGCGCTATCAGCCTGGATCAGCTTGTGAAGGAGTTGGACCAGCGTGTGAAGCTGATGGAGCTGGAGGATAGGTAGGAGCTGCTTGCGGCTGGGAAAGGGAAATACCGCGTTCGCAAGGGAAGGCGCAGGCCGGCCCGCGAAGGCGGGCCGTTCCCACCCAAGCCGCTTGGCAGCCATCGCCGCCAAGCGAGCCGGAGGGCTTTCCGCCCTCCGGCGGTATGCTTTGCAACGCCAAACGCTTGCCCCGTCCCCGCGCGCCAAAGGCGCGCAGTGCGTAGGTTCAGGGGCGCCCCTGGGGGAGGAAGGTATGTTTCGCAAAAGGTCTGTGTGGCTGTATTTGCTGCCGGGGCTGATTGGGCTGCTGGCTTTTTATCTGGTGCCGTTTGTGTGGGGCATTTGGTTCAGCCTGACCGACGGCAGCATTGATAACCGCTTTGTTGGGTTTTCCAATTACCAGCGCGTGTGGCAAAACGAGGTCTTTAGGCTGGGGCTGAAAAACACGATAGAGCTTTCGCTTCTGTGCGCGCCGGTGATTTTTGTGCTGTCCTTTTTGCTGGCGGGCATGCTGCGCAAGCCCATCGCGGGCGGCGGTTTTTTCCGCAACGCCTTGCTGATGCCTTATTTGATGCCCTCCTCCGCCATGCTGATTATCTGGCTGCTGCTGTTTGATTACGGCGGCGTGGTGAACCGGCTGTTTGTGGCGCTGGGGCAGGGGCGCGTGTTCTGGCTGGAGGGCGGCGCGCTGCGCGTGCCGATTGTGCTTTTGTACATTTGGAAGAACCTGGGCTTCAGCGTGGTCATCTTTACCGCGGCGTTGCAGGCCGTGCCCGAATCCCTGTACGAGTATGCGAGCCTGGAGGGCGCGGGCTGGCTTAGGCGGGAGATATCCATCACCCTGCCGCAGGTGCTGCCCACGGCATTTTTGGTGCTGGTGCTAGCCATTGTAAACGCGTTCAAGATTTTTAAGGAAGTCTATTTCATTGGCGGGGCCTATCCGGATGAAAGCATTTATACCTTGCAGCATTATATGAATAACAAGTTTTCAAAGCTGGATTATCAGGACGTGACCACCGCCGCTTACAGCTTTGCGGTCATTGTGATCGCGCTGTTTTTGCTGATGTACCGCACCAAGAGCGTGCGCCAGGGCGAAACCGCCTAGGGGAAAGGAGCATGGCGATGGCCCAAACCGTTTACGCCCCCAAAAGGGGCCGGCGCGCAAGGAGCGTGCGCCGCACCCTCAGGCTTATCCGCAGGGCAAGGCCGGTTACCTTTGCGCTGCTGTTTGCAATCGCGCTGGTAATGCTGTTGCCCATCGTGTTCACGTTTTTGTACTCCTTCTTTCCTAAGAGCGAGATTTCGGCCTATCTGGGGCAGCGCGGCAACTACGATGGCGGAAAATGGATGGACGTGCTGTTTTCGCCCGCGCAGGTGAGCCTTCGGCAGTATTACACCATTTTGATTGAGGAACCCCAGTATTTACAGCTGTTTTGCAACAGCGTTCTGTATGCCGGGGCCATTTTGCTGGGGCAGGCGCTGGTGATACCCCTGACCGCGTATGCGTTGAGCCGCTTCCGCTTTCGTGGGCGGGACGCGCTGTTCTTTTTGGTGCTGGTGCTGATGGTGCTGCCCTTCCAGGTTACCATGGCCCCAAGCGTGATGACGCTGCGCGCCCTGGGCTTGCTCAATACGCCCTGGGCCGTGATCCTGCCGATGGTATTCTCGCCGTTTTACCTGTTTTTGATACGCCAGTTCATGATTGGCATCCCTAACGAGATCGTAGAGGCGGGGCAGATGGACGGCGCGGGCACCTTCCGCTGCTTCCTGCATGTGATGCTGCCGGTTTGCCGCCCCATCATTTGCGCGGCGGCGGCGCTTAGCTTTGCGGATAGCTGGAACATGGTGGAGCAGCCCCTTGTGTACCTGACGGACCAAAGCCGCCAGCCGCTTAGCGTGATGTTTAACCAGATCAATACCGATTCCACAGGCGTGGCCTTTGCGGGCGCGGCGCTGTACCTATTGCCCATGCTGCTTGTGTATATCTACTTCCAGGATGATATTTTGCTGGGCGTGCAGCTTAGCGAGCTCAAATAGGAGGGATACGTTCAAATGACGAAAAAGTCCAAGGCGCTCAAGGCGCTGGTATGGCTGGCGGTGGTTGTGGCGGTGTGCATGTACTTTTCGCGCACGGTGCAAACCATCACCACGCCCAAGGTGAAGCTGGCGCAGGCTACCACCGGGCGTATCGAGCAAAAAATCGCCGTGCAGGCAAAGCCTTACTTTCCCGTGGAAACGGAGGTTACGCTCAACAAGGCCAAGGACTATCCCATTACCGTGGACAAGGTATACGTAAAGCCCGGCCTGTTTGTGGAGGCGGGGAACACCCTGTTTACCGCCACGGTGAACGATTACCAGTCCAAAGAGGACGATCTGCTCAAAAAGTATAACGACAAGGCGCAGGAGCTGATTGACCTGGACATCAAAAACCGCAAAAACTCCAAGCAGAGCATGCAAAACGACCTGTACGCCCTGATGATTGAAAAGCAGGACGCGCTGGGCGACGCGGAAAACAAGGCGCGCCTGGCCGCGGCTGCCGAAGGTATCGAGCTTACCTTTGACCAATCCCTGTGGGAGGCCAAGGCCGCTAAGGAAAAGGCCGGCGCCGAAACCCTGGCGCTGATACGCGCGGCGGCTACCGCCAAGGAGGCCTTTGACACCGCCCGCGCGGATTTCTTTGCCAGCTACGAAAACAAAAACATCAAGGTGAAGGACGAGGTGTTCACCTACATCAAGGACCGCAACAAGCTGGTGGACGAGATGCGCGAGATGAGCGACCAGATGGTGGAGCTGATGGACGCCAAGCAGGCGCTTAGCACGGTGACGGCCACAAGCGCGGGCTATGTGGTGGCGCTGGATTTGAAAAGCGGGGACGCCTACGACGGCCAAAAGAGCGCGTATACCATCGCCAAAAAGGAGGATATGCCCATCCTGCGCGCGGATATCACCGACCTGAAAAAGGAGGTTTCCGAGGGCGCGAAGGTGGAGGTCGCCGGCGATTACGATACCTACAAAACCAAGGTGAACGCCGTGGTGGACGATACCGACGGGCGCAGGTATGCCGAGATAGAGCTGACCGAAGAAATCCTGCGCACGGCGGGCGGCATGCAGAAGCTTTTGCAGGATGACGGCATGGAAGTAAACATTGTATTCCGCGCGCGCAAAAACGCCACCATCATCCCTGCTTCGGCCCTGCGCTCGGAGGGGGACAGCGAGTATATCTTTGTGGCGGAGCGCAACTACGGCGGCTTTTTATCCTCCGGCGGCATGAAGGCCAAAAAGACCGCCGTTACCGTGATTGACCGGGGCGACACCGCCGTGAGCATACAGGAGGATTTGAGCTATCAGAGCATCATCGACCGGGCGGACCGCACCGTGGAGGACGGCAAGCCCGTGATGGAGTATGTGGAGTAGGTTATGCTGAAAGCGTTGTGGAGGAAGCGCCGGGGTACGCTGGTAATGCTGGCAATACTGGCGGCGGCGATGGCCTGGGGCTGGCTTGCCGTGCGGGCTGTGCCGGATACGTTCCAGCATGTGTGGCCCGCGCCCGCGCCGGTATCCGCCGCCGAGGGGGAAAAGCCGCAGAATAGCTGGCTGCGCCAGACGCGCTATGCCGCGGAAGGGCTTTCCACCCCGCTGGACGGCGCGTGCGAGGGCGGCGCCCTGTATGCGGTGGCGCAGCCCGCCGCCGTGGGCGTTGAGGACGGCAAAAGCGTAAGCGCCCGGCTGGTGGGCGTGGAAAAGAGCTATTTTCAACTGCATGAGCCGGTGCTGCTTAACGGCAGGCAGCTGTACCCTGACGAATGCACCTATGGCGAGCGGGTGGCCATGGTGGACGAGCAGCTGGCCGTGGCACTGTTCCAGTATGCCGAGCCGCTGGGCGAAAAGCTTGTGCTGGACGGGCAGGCATATCGCATCGTGGGCGTGATAAAGGCGGGCAAGCAGGTGGGCGACGGCGTAGACTACGCGCTGTACGTGCCCCTGCGCGCGCTGGAAAAAAGCGGCGTGACCTTAACCGCCATGGTGTATGAGGCCAGGCCGGTTAAGGGCGCGGGCGGCTGGCCTGTGTTCCAGGCGGAGGCGGCCAAGCTGGGCGAGGGCACCACGGTGAGCCTTGTGAAGGAAAAAATGAACGCGGCCATGCCGCTTAGGCTGCTGGTATGCCTATGCCTGGGCGCAGCGGCGCTGTATGGCGTGAAGGGAATGAACTGGGCCTTTGGGCGCTTTGCGGCGCGCTGGCGCGAGCGCATCCAGGAGCAGTATGCCACGCGCCTGCTGGGATGGGCCCTGTGGCGCTGCCTGCTGTTGCTTGTGGGCTATGCCGCGTGCGCGGCGGCGCTGGCGGGCGTGTTTGTGAAGCTGGTGGAACCGGTGTATACCTTCCCGGAATGGGTGCCCGCCGTGCTGGTGGAGCCAAAGGACATTCAAACTGCGTTTTGGAACGTTTGGCAAACCCCGGCGACTGTTGCGGAATACCGCATGCCCCAGCTGATTCGCCTGCGCTTCCTGCGCGAGCTGCTGGGCTGGTGCGCCGGGCTGGCCGGGCTGCTGCTGGGTAGCCTGTGGGGCCGCCTGACCGCAATGCTGGAGCGCAGGTAACGGCGGCCGAAGGGCAGGGGAGGGCCCCTGCCCGGAAGGGAGCGGCGCACGGGCATGGGAAGGAAGAAGCGCGAACGCGGCGAAGGCGCAGGCGCGCGAACTCAATCATGGGAAGGAAGAAGCGCGAACGTGCCGAAGGCGCGGGCGCGCGATGCAACGATGAACCAAACATTATCATATAAAATCAAAATGCTGCCGGAAAGCCCCGGCTGCTACCTGATGAAAAGCCAGGGAGAGATCATTTACGTGGGCAAGGCCGTAAACCTGAAAAACCGCGTAAGGCAGTATTTTCACGGCTCGCACACGCCCAAGGTGGCGGCCATGGTGGCCCGCGTGGACGATTTTGACCTCATGCTGTGCCAAACCAACTTTGAAGCCCTCACCCTGGAATGCAACCTCATCAAAAAGCACAGGCCGTTTTATAACATCCTTCTTAAGGACGATAAGCATTACCCCTACCTGCGCATAAACCTGAACGAGCCTTACCCCCGCCTGACCCTGGCGCGCAACATGGATAAGCAGGAACCGGGGATTAAGTACTTTGGCCCCTACATAGGCGCTACGGCGGTGCGCCAGGTGATGGACGAGGTGCGCCGGTTTTTTCCGCTACGCACGTGCAGCCTGTCGCTGCCGCTGAAAACGCCGCGCCGGCCCTGCGTGCATCATCAGATCGGCCAATGCCTGGCACCCTGCGCGGGCAAGGTGAGCGAGGCGGAGTACAACGCCATCCTCAAGCGCGTGATTGATTTTTTGAACGGCGACAGCGGCGAGCTGCTCAAGGAGCTTACGTGTGAAATGCATCAGGCCAGCGACCGCATGGAATACGAGCAGGCCGCCCTCCTGCGCGACAAAATCGCGGATATCCGCCAGCTGATGGAGGAGCAGCACGCCATCCAAACCCGCGATGTGGAGCAGGATGTGCTGGCCGTGGCCCGCGACGGGCAGGACGCCATGGCGCACCTGACGCACATACGCGCCGGGCGTATCGAGGGCGGGCGCGCCTTCCTGCTGGAAAACTGCGGCGCGGAGGAGCCGGACGTGCTTCTTGCGAACTTCCTTACCCAGTATTACGACGACGGGCATCTCATCCCCCGCAACGTGCTGGCGCAGGCCCTGCCTGAGCCCATCGGCGAGCTGGAGCGCTGGCTGCGCGAGCGGCGCGGCGGCGCGGTAACGCTTGCCGTTCCCCAGCGCGGCGACAAGGCGGAGCTTGTGCGCCTGGCCCTGAAAAACGCGGAGGACGCGCTGCTTAAGCACCGCCAGAGCGCCCTTGTAAAGGACATGCGCACCCGCCAGGCCATGCTGGAGCTAAAGGAGGCGCTGGGCCTGCCCACGCTGCCCCTGCGCATTGAGGGATACGATATTTCCAATACCCAGGGCATTTTAAGCGTGGCCAGCATGGTGGTGTTCGAGGGCGGCGTGCCCAACAAGAAGGCGTACCGCATCTTCCGCATCAAAACCGTGGAAGGCGCGAACGACTTTGCCTCCATGGCGGAGGTCATAGGCAGGCGTTTTACCCACGGCTTAAAGGAGAAGCACGACCGCGAGGCCGCCGGGCTGGACCCCGCCACGGGCAGCTTTTCCAAGCTACCGGATGTCATTTTGATCGACGGCGGGCCGGAGCAGCTGCTTTTTGCCCACCGCGCCATGCAGGAGGCGGGCGGCAACGTGCCCATGTTTGGCCTGGCGAAAAAGTTTGAGGAAATTTATTTGCCAGGCCGCGCCGAGCCCATCGTGCTGGACAGGCGGTCCAACGCGCTGCACCTGGTGCAGCATGTGCGCGACGAGGCTCACCGCTTTGGCATCACGCACCACAGAGCGCTGCGCGGCAAAGAGGGCCTCAAAAGCGAGCTAAGCAGCATCGAGGGCATAGGCCCCAAGAAGCAGGCGGCGCTGATCCGCCATTTCAAGAGCGTAAAGGCAATTTTTGAGGCCACGAAGGAGGAGCTGTGCCAGGTGGAGGGCATCAGCGAGGGGCTTGCCCAGCGCATCCTAGAGCATTGCTCCGGGACGGAGCGGGCCAGGTAGGCGTAGGGAAAAGGGAAATGCCCGGCGGTTATGCGCATAACCGCCGGGCATTTCGCTGCTTTGGGGATACGGGCGCTTTGCGCCGCGTGCCTTTGGCTGCCGGAATAATTGCCGGCAGCCTTTTTGGTTAGGGAAGGATGTTGCGGCTCTGGCGGCGCCAACGGCCGGGCGTGGTTTTGATCACCTTGCGGAATTGGCGCGTAAAGCTGGTGGCAGTGGGAAAGCCCACCTGGCTGCCCACCTCCAGCACGGATAGATCCGTGCGGAACAAAAGCAGGCAGGCCGCTTCCAGCCGCACCATTTGCAGGTATTCCAGCGGGGTGCATTTCATCACCCGCTGAAACACCCTGCGCAGGTGCGTGGGGCTGATATGACACAGCGCCGCAAGCTCCTCTACGCGAATGTTTTCCATATAGTGCATGCCGATATGCTCCACGGCGGGCGCGATGATTTGGATGCGCGCGGGCGCAGCCTCCGACGGTTCCTGGTTGAGCTTGGAGGCGGCGCGCAAAAGCAGCAGCAAAAAGGCGTGGGTTTGCAGGCGGACCACGTCGCGGTAGCCCTCGTACTGGTTTTCCAGCTCGTTGATAATGGCGTGGGTGATATCGATCATTTCGCTTTGGTCGTTTTGATGCAGCGTGAACGGCAGCGCCTTTTGGCCGAAGAAGATTTGCATCAACGCGCGCGCGTGCGTGGGATGCAGGTCGGGAATGAAGGTGAAGGGGTCCAGATATAGCCAGATCCACCGGCTGACCGTGTTGCGCTGGCTTAAAATCAAGTGCTGCACCTTGGCGGGAATCACGGTTACGTTGCCGCTTTCAAAGGCCATCAGCCGCCCTTCCACCAACGAGTGGCCCTGCCCTTCATAGCAGTAGCCAATTTGCAGGCAGTTGTGGAAATGAAGCATGTTAACGCCCTGGTTTTCCGTATACCAGTGATCCGTGCGCATGCATACAATGGGGAAATCCACGGGAAGCCGTACCGGGCAAAAGATGGACTCGTTGGGGTAAGATGTTCGTTTTTGCATGTTTTTTGGTTCATTTCTCATGGAATCCACCTCGGGGCGATGATATCATAAGCACATCAAAAACACAAGCTTTCGATTTGCGGAAAGGAATAGCCCATGCGCAGCGCCCAACAGCCACATCCCTATACGGCTCTCCTAAAACGGGAAATCCAGCCAGCTATTGGCTGCACGGAGCCCGTGGCCGTGGCCATTTGCGCGGCGCACGCGGCCCAATGCTTGGATATGCCCGTTACGGCGCTTCGGGTGGAAGCCAGCGCCTACATTTTAAAAAACGCGATGCATGTAGGCATTCCCGGCGCAAACGGCCTTACAGGAATTGCCATGGCTGGCGCGATTGGTTCGCTTTTGCAACATTCGGAAAAAAACATGGAGATTTTTGGCGGGCTCACGCCGGAGATTGCGGAGGCGGCGCGCGCCATGCAGGAGGCGGGGCATGTGAAGGTGGCCCTGGCGGAAAACAGCCCGAAGGTATGGATTGACGCCACGGCCTTCGCGGAGGATGGCAGCTGGGCGCGCGCCGTGGTGCAGGGAACGCATACCCATGTGATACGCCTTGAGCGCAACGGCAGCGTATGCCACAGCGCGCAACTCATCCGGGAGGGGGCGGAGGGCGAAGAAGAGGCTATGCCGCTGAGAGCCATTTATGATTACGCCATGGGCGTGCCGCTGGAGGAGCTGGCCTTTTTGGATGAGGTTATCCGGGTAAACTGCGCCGTGGCGGAGGAGGGGCTTGCGCGTCCCTATGGACTGCGGGTTGGCAGCACGCTTGCGGCAGAGGAAGGCGGGGAATGCGCAGCCGCCTATACCGCGGCGGCTGCGGACGCCCGCATGGCGGGCTGTATGCTGCCTGTGATGACCAATATGGGAAGCGGCAACCAGGGGCTTACGGCTTCCCTGCCGGTGATTGCGGCCGCCCGAAGCATGGGCTGCGGGCGGGAAAAGCTTTTGCGGGCCCTGGCGGCAAGCGAGCTGGCCGCCATGGATGTGAAGCTCTACATCGGCCGCCTTTCCGCGCTGTGCGGGTGCGGAATCGCGGCGGGCATTGGCGCGGCCTGCGGCCTGGTGCTTTTGCGCGACGGGGGCTATGAGGCCATGGTATATGCCGTGCGCACCATGGTGGCCGATGTGGCCGGCATTGTGTGCGACGGCGCTAAGCCCGGCTGCGCCCTGAAGGTAGCCACCGCCGTAAGCGCGGCCCAGCGCGCGGCAAGCTTGGCCCTGGGCAACGGCCTGGCGGACGGCCAGTACGGGGTGGTTTCCCAAACGGGAGAGGAAACGCTGCGCAACCTGGGCATTTTGGGCAGCGCGGGTATGGGCGCGGCCAATGAAACGATTTTGAAAATCCTTTTGCGGGAGCAAAACGGCACAGGGACAGCGTCGCGAAAGGGCGGCGCGATTGCATAACGGACATGGTACATAAAGGGGGGAGCGAGAAAAGCGCAGGTTTCCACGTTGTTATTCCTGACACGGTGTACGAAACAAAAAGGAGGTTTTTTGGATGAAACGGTTTTTGGCTATCGCACTGACGCTGGCATTGGCTCTTGGAACGCTTGGCATGGGCGCCCTTGCCGAAACAAAGGACAAATTGACGATATGGTCCTACGGCACGCCGGAATATATGCGCATCTACTTCCAGCGCTATTTGGACAGGGAAAACACGGGCCTGACGGCCGAGATGGCAAACTACTCCGGCGAGGCCGAGGTTCGCCAACAGATCATGATGACGGTGAACGCCGGGGCTATGGACGACCTGCCCACCGCCATTTCCACCTTCCCGGTGAGCATGCAGGTGCTGGTGGAGGCCGGGCTTTTGGCGGATATTACGGACTACGTAACCCCTTATATGGATCAGTTTGTGGAGGGCGCCTTTGACCAGGCCACTTATAACGGTCGCATCTACGGCATGCCCTACACGCTGCAACCCAAGATGATGTTTTACAACCAGGAGATCTTTGACAAGTACGAAATCGACCCCGCGCGCATGGCCACCTTCCAGGGCTACATCGAGGTAGGCCGCGAGCTGCTTGAAAAGAGCGGGGGCAAGGTAAAGCTGTCCTATGTTGACCCAAGCAGCTACACCTGGCGCTACTGGTTTCGCCGCGGGCTGATGCCCCAGGCTAACGCGCGCATCTGGGATGAAAACGGCAATGTGGTGTTCGATACCGATCCCGGCACGCGCCTGGCGATGGAAACCTTCAACACCCTGCTTAGCGAGGGTATGCTGATGAACGTAGGCATCTTTAGCGCCGAGCAGTACGAGGCCGCCCGCCAGGGCGAGATTGCCACGTATTACATTGAATCCTTCTGGGATACGTTCCTGCGCGGCAATTTGCAGGATATGAGCGGCGCGTGGCGCTGCATGCCCGCCCCCGTGTTTGACGAGGTAGGCACGGCCGGCGCGCAGGTGATTGCTATGTACTGCCCTGTGAACACCGGAAACGAGGAAAAGACCAAGCTGTTTGTGGACATGCTTTTGGACTTTAACCTTAACGCCGCCGAGCGCAACCAGTGGACCGAGGACATGCTCGCCATGGATTACGCCACCGAGCATCCCATCACCAAGGAGCTTCAGGCCGATCCCTACTGGACGGAAGCGTCCGACTTCTACGGCGGCCAGAGCTACCGCCAGATGGTGACCAAGTCCTTTGAGAACCCGTCGGCCAACCTGCCCGTAAACCTTAACGACGCTGAGGCCGATACCATTATCTCCTCTGAAATGGAGAAGTGGGTGGCCGGCTCGCAGGATATGGAAACCACCATCACGGCCATCGGCAGGGAGCTGCGTACCCGCTTGAACCTTCAATAACCGTTTGAGGGCCCGCGCCGGGCGCACGCCTGGCGCGGGCCGGCGGGCCCTTTGGTGAAAGGATGTGTTCCTGTGAAAAAAAGGCCGCACTCGGCAAGAAGGAACGAGGTTTTGCATGCGTATTTGTTTATTTCCCCGTTTTTTCTGCTGTTTGTGATATTTCAGCTCTACCCGCTGATATGGTCGTTCGTACTGGGGTTTTACAAGTGGAACGGCCTGACGCAGAAGGTGTTTGTGGGGCTGGATAACTACCGCATGCTTCTTAACGACGGGCAGTTTTGGACCGCCATGTACAATACGCTGTGGTACACCGTGGCCAATATTCTGTTTACGCTGCCCATATCCGTGCTGCTGGGCGTGCTGTTGGTAAGCCCTATGATGCGCGGCGGGCGCATATTCAAAACCGTGCTTGTGCTGCCCTATGTAACCTCCACCGTGGCGGCGGGCATTATTTTTTCCATGCTGTTTTCCTCGCGCATCGGGGTAATCAACGGTATGCTCAAAAGCCTGGGCCTAAGCCCCGTGGCTTGGCTTAGCGCCATGGAATGGTCCAAATACCCGGTGGCGCTTTTGTCCATATGGCGCAATACGCCATGGTATATGCTAATTATCATGTCGGCCCTGCTGGGGGTGGACGCGCATTTGTATGAGGCGGCGCGCATAGACGGCGCAAACGCCTGGCAGCGCCTGATCAAGATCACCCTGCCCTGCATTATGCCGGTTTTGATGTTCAGCCTGATCAACCTCACCATTGACTCGGTGCGCATTTTTACCGAGCCCTATGTGCTTACCGCAGGCGGGCCGGGCGCTTCCAGCATGAGCGTAATCCAGTACCTTTACATAAACGCCTTTGAAACCTTCAAGCTGGGCTATGCGTCGGCGGTGGGGTACGTGCTTACGTTCTTTCTGGTTATCGTATCGGTGTTTTATTTCAAAAGCCTCAGGCAGCAAAGCGGGGTGTGAGCATGAAAAGCGAGCTGATGAAAAAAAAGGCCGGCTGCGCGGCTGTGAACGGCGCGCTGATACTGTTCAGCCTTCTGGCCTTCTTTCCACTGATCTGGGTGGTGCTTACGGCGTTCCAGCCCACGGATTCGGGCGTGAGCTTTGTGCTGGGGGATATCCTTCAAAAAGGCTTTACGCTTACCAACTTCACCCGCGTTGCGGAGCTGATACCGCTATGGCGGAACTTTTCCAACACGGTGATCTCCTCGGTGGCGGGCACGGTTTTAACGCTGTTTTTCTGCGCACTGGCGGGGTTCGCGTTTGCTAAGTACCGCTTCCGGGGCAGCAGCTTCCTGTTTTTGTTCCTGCTGCTTACCATGGTGGTGCCCTCGGAAGTATCCATTGTGCCGCTGTTTGTGGTCATGCGTAAAATCGGCTGGATCAACAGCCTGCTTTCGCTAATCATCCCGCGCGCGGCCACGGCGGTGGGCATCTTCTACATGCGCCAGTACATCAGCGGCTGCCCTACCGAGCTGATTGAGCAGGCGCGCATAGACGGCTGCCGGGAGTTTGGCATTTTTATGCGCATCGTGCTGCCGGTCATCCGGCCGGCGCTGGCCTCCTGGGGCGCCATTTCCCTGATTGCCCGCTGGAACGATTTCATTTTGCCCAAGGTTTTCCTGCGCGCGCCGGATAAGCAGACGCTGATGGTATCCATTTCCCTGCTGCCGGTGAGCGAGGGCCTGTCCACCCCGTGGCCGGTGGTGATGGCGGGCGTGGCGATTGCGACGCTGCCGCTGATAGCGGCGTTCGTGGCGCTGCAGCGCTATGATATCGCCGATATCATGGCGGGCGCGAATAAAGGCTAATCCAAAATATCTTTAGGAGGGTCAAAACATGAAACTAAATATGGTTGGGTTTGGGTGGCCCACGCCGGAAACGCCCTATTATTTCCTGCACCTTTGCGCCGAGGACATAGCTGTGGATACGGAGGTTACGGGCGTGGTGGTCAACGGCAGGCGCTGCCGCGACTTTGAGGCGTGCAACGATGGCCGCGCGGCGGTTCCGCCCGTTATGCGCGCGCAGGCGGGCAGGCGCGACCTCTACATCCGCGTTGACTGGCAAAAGGGCGATACGTTTGACGTTGCGGTAACGCTCAAGGGCGGCGAAAACAGCGTTGAGCTGAGGAACAGCTATACCGCGGATCAGGAGCATGGCTACTGGGACAAGAACTGGAAGTATTACGCCGCCCATGTTGTGAAGGAAACGGCGGGCATCGCCCGCGTGGACGAGCCCGTGCATGCAGTGCTTGCCATGTACATGGATCGCCTGACTGACGCCCAGCGGGAGCTACGCGTTGTGGAGGTGGATTCCCAAACGGGCCAGGCGCGGGAGATTCGCTCCCAGGTATATGCGGTAAGCACTTGGGACAAGTGGCAAAACATCAACTGCCAGCCCACAACCACCGCGCAGATCGCCTTTTTGGCCAACGTGCCCGCCAATGGGCAGCGGGTGTACCTGTTCTTCTATGGCAATCCCAATGCGCCTCAGCCCCGCTATGAAACCGATCTATGCGTGAGCGGCGAGGGCTATGGCCTGAGCATTCAAAACGAATACTACACCGTAAACCTGCACAAGGACAGCGGCTCCATCGATGAAATCCTGCCCCGTGACCGCGAGGGGCTTACCTACTGCCACCAGCTGGAAACCAACGGCGCGCTGCAATGGAACCCCGGCATCTATGCCCCGCCAAAAACCTGGATGCACGCCTCCGACTGGGTAGCCCCCAAGGATTTTACAGTTATTTCCGGGCCTATCTTCGTAATGGTGAAGCGCTTTAACCCCATCGTGGATTATGAGGAGGTGGAGTGCTCGCTAACCTACATCTTCTACAGCCGTAACAAGGCCATTACCGTGGAAAGCAACATTGACGTAACCAAGGATTTGGACGTTGTGGCCCTTCGAAACGGCTCTGTGGTGCTCAACAAGGAAACCACCGGCGATTTTGCCTGGAAGGATGTGGATCACCAGGTACGCAACGTGCATATTCAGGACATGCCCCGCCATCCTGTAAAGGCGATGACGCTGGACGCGCGCACCCCCTGGTTTGCGTTCTACAACCGCCGTCAGGGCAACGCCTTGGGTGTGGTGAACCTGGAGTTTGGCGGCGTGCGCCGCCAGGGCGGGCTGATTGAGTGGGAGCCGCATTACTACCTGCACTGGGGCCCGTGGTTCTACGTATCGCGCCCGATCATCTACACCTTTACCTCCAACAACCCGCAGCGCGTAATGCACATGACCGCAGGCACCAGTTTCTTTGAACGCTATGAGCTGTTTGCCTTTAATGTGGAAAAGGGCGAGGGCGAATACGACGGCTTTGCGGAAATGGAGCGCATGAACCGCATGGCGCGCGAACCCCTATCCAAGCTGACGGCGAAGTACGATACGGATGAGCGCGTGCCGGATGAATGGGTGCCGCCGATCCTGGCCAGCCATTTTGAAGAGATGGTCGATTGACGGGGGTGAAACCATGAATAAGAGGGAACGAATGGAGTGCTTCCTGGCAAAGGAGGCTTATACCGATGGCATTCCCGCGGCGTTTTTTCAGCACTTTGACGCATCGCAGCGCCATGGCGACGCGGCGTTTCAGGCCCAGCTGGATTTTTTCCGCGATACGGATATGGACATGATGAAGATCATGTTTGACGACATCTATCCTAAATTTTCGGTGGAAAGGCCGGAGGACTGGCGGCATGTGCCGGATTTTCCGGCGGACGACCCCGTGTTTACCCAGCAGATTGAGCTGGCAAGGCGGCTTGTGCAGGCGGTTGGAAAGGAGGCCGGGGTGTACCAGACCATTTTTTCGCCGTTCGTGTCCGCAGGGTGCGCCGTGAGCCCCATACCCGTATGGGATTCCATCGTTACGCCGCACTTCCTGGCCGATCCCGAGGCCATGAAGGCCGGGCTGACCAAGATTGCCAAAACGCTGGATGTGTTTGCGCATAACATTGCAAAAACAGGTATCGACGGGTTTTACGTATCTTTGCAGGGCGGCGAACACAGCCGCTATTCCGCCGCATTTTTTGACGAATGGTTCAAGCCGCTGGATGTGATGCTGCTTCAGGCGCTGAAGGATACGGGCAAAAAGGTGATCCTACACATTTGCGGCGTGGATATGCGTCTGGAAAACTACTATGATTATCCTGGCGATGTGGTGAACATGGCAAGCGTGGATAATCACATCGCGCTCAGGGACGCGTGCCGGCTGTTTGGCCGGCCGGTGATGGGCGGCATTCCCAACCATGGCGTGATTGTGGAAGGCACGCGCGAGGAAGTGGAAGCGCAGGTGCGCGAGGCCCTGAGCATCGATACGCGGGGCATTATGCTTGGCGCGGACTGCACCATTCCCAAAGAGGTGGGTCGCGGCCGCCTGCGCTGGGCTGTGGACGCCGCGCACGCCATGCGCGCAGGAGGCTGATGAGAAATGGATACGCTTTCCGTATACGCTCAAATCCTGACAGAGCGCATCCAGGCCATTGTTCAAACCCAGCGGGAGGCTTTGGAGAACGCGGCGGAGCACATTGCCCAGGCGATTGCGCAGGATAGGCGCGTGCATGTGCTGGGCACGGGCGCGCATTCCATGATGGCGGCCGAGGAGGTGCTTTGGCGCGCAGGCGGCCTGGCGGCCTGGAATCCGATTTTGGATCCCGGCACAAGCCTGCTTCACGGGGCTAAGCGCAGCGTGAGCTTTGAACGCATGCCCGGCTACGGCGTGGCTGTGCTCAACGTCAACGGCGTGGGCCAAACCGAGGGCGAGATTATGGTGCTGGTAAACGCCTATGGCATAGACCCCATGTCGCTGGACGTGGCGTTGGAGTGCCGCGCGCGGGGCGTGGAGGTGATCGCCATTACCTCCACTGCCTATGGCAAAAGCGTACCGCGGGACAGCGCGCTGCGCCATCCCTCCGGAAGGAACCTGTATGAGGCTGCCGACCTGTTTATCGACAGCTGCGTGCCATTGGGCGACGCGGTGATCCCCGTGGAGGGGATTGACCAGAAGGTGGGTTCCGCCTCCACGGTGCTTAACAGCGTCATCATGAACGCCTTACAGGCCGCCGTGGTGGAAAGGCTGATTGCCAAAGGCGTGGAACCGCCCGTGTTCATGAGCGCCAACCTGCCCGGGGGCGACGAGGCCAACCGGCGCTGGGAAAAACGCTACGGGCCGCAGGCGCGGTATATGCTATAAAAAACAGGGGCTGGCGCGCCTGTCGAGCGCGCCAGCCCCCAGGCCGTCGAAAAAGCTCGCCTGCGGCGATCTTTTCCGCCGAAACAGGGTTCA
>URUF01000033.1 GCA_900550955.1 uncultured Eubacteriales bacterium
CGTGGTTGCCGAGCCTGCGAGCGCGAAGGGCGCGACCGATGCCGCTTATGCGCGCCGTGGTTCCATTCGCGTGTCGACGAAGTATCCGCGCATCACCCAGGCGTATTACGATCGAATTGGCGTGCAAGCCGATATCGTTACGCTTCATGGCAACATTGAGCTTGGTCCCATGGTTGGCCTGTCCGACCGCATCGTCGACATTACCGCGACGGGCACCACGCTTCGAGAAAACAACCTGGTCATAGTCGATGAGGTGCTGAAATGCTCCGCGCGCTTCTTTGCAAGTCCCGCGAGCATTCGCTGTGATGAAAGAGTTCGCGACCTGGCAGCTAAGCTGGCCGCTTCGAGAAAGGCATAGATACCATGAAAACCATTACGCTTAACCCAGGTGAGCGCCTTGCGGCTGGACAGCTTCCGCGCCAGGGGGTTTTGCCTGTGGCCATCATGCAGTCGGCCCAGGCTATCGTCGACGATGTGCGTGAGCGCGGCGATGCCGCCCTTGGCGGCGGTATAGCTCTCCGTCTGCGGCTGGCTCATGCGGTCGCGCGAGGAGGAAATGTTGATGATGGACGCACCGGGCGCGAAATAGGGCGCAAACAGCTTTGTCAGGTAGAAGGGAGCCGTCACGCCCACGCGCAGCGCGGCGTTGAATTCCTCGTAGGTGCACGCATCCAGCCCGCGGGTGAGGGGCAGGGCGTTGTTGACCAGCACGTTAAGGGGCTGCTTGTCCGCCATGACCTGGCGGAAGGCCTCCTTGATGGCCGCGGTATCGCTCAGCTCGCAATACACGGGCTTGACCCACACGCCATAGCGGGCGGAAAACTCGTCCAGGCGCGTTTCAAAGGCCGGATCCGGCTTGCGGGCGAAGGCCCATACGTTGGCTCCCTCGCGCGCAAACACCTCGACCATCGCAGCCCCAATGCCGCGCGCCGCGCCGGTAATCAGCGCGTTTTTGCCGTTAAGCAGCATGCTATTCCCCCTCCACAGCGGTTACGCGCTGCTTTTCGTAATACTCCCCGTACAGATGGAGCACATAGTCCAGCGAATCGCTGTTGAGCGCGTCGCCCATGAACGCCTCGGGAATGTCCTCCACAGGGGCCATTACCGGCTCGGTCTGCCCGGGGTCGTTCATCGTTTCGTCCCGCGCTTCCATGGCCGCGTCATACCTTGCCGCCTCCCCATTCAGCAAAGAGCGCAGCGCGCTGCCGGAGGCCATGTTCCGCGGCCCATAATCCTGGCTGCCCTCAGGGCGGTAGCACAGGCAGCCCGCCACCAGCAAAACCACCGCCGCCGCAAACGCGCCAATGCGCAGGCCATCCTTTTTCGCCGTGCCAATGGCGGGGAATGCGGCGCGGCCTTCCAGCCTGCGCTGGCCCCAGCCCATCCAGTACAGCGCCAGCGCGCAGTTCATGAGCACAAAGGTATAAAAGTAGGTATTCAGCGCGCGGCCGTCGCCCAGGTAGTTGCCGGTATACAGCGTGGGCGCGAGCTGCGCGCAGAACAGGCATACGCACAAAACCGTCGCCCAGATAGGATGGTTGAAGCGGTAGGGGCTGCCGCGCAGCGCCTCGCTAAGCTGCCAGGCCACCATGCACCATACTACCAGCAGCGGCAGCGAAAACCAATTGCCCATCAGCGCCAGGCCAAAGTAAAAGGCCTGCAAAACCGCCATGGGCGCGCTCATGCCGCCGCGCAGGGTTTGCGCGCGCACGGCGTTTCCGGGCGCGGCCATGCTGAATGCAAAGCACGCAAGCAGCAGCATAAACAGTATAAGCTCGCCCACCCGTTCCCGCCGCTTATGCAGGAAGGCCCGCAGCACCAGCAGCGCGTCCGCCAGCGCCGCAAACAGCAGCGTAGAATACTTGGCCCCGCCCAAAATCACCGTTAGAACTACCAGCAGGCCGTACAGCGCCGCCTTCGCGCCCTTGCGCCGGGCGTTTTCAAAGCTTACAAGCACGCCCAGGCGCGTCAACATTACCGACCACATCAGCGTATACGCCACGCCGCCGTTGAACCAGAAGAACGCCTCGCTCAATTCCGGCACAAACTGCACCATCACAAAGGCCAGCGCGCAAAACGCCATCCAGAAGGTGGGGCCGTCGACATGAAGCGTGCGCACCAGTATCTGCTTTAGGAAAAACCATACCGCAAACAGGAAAAAGGTAAGCAGCAGCGCGGTGGTAATCCAGTAGAGGTGCTCGCCAAACAGCGCGGGCTGCAACGCGCTGATAAAGGAGGTGGCATAGGTGCCCTCCCATGTATCGCGGATGCCCACAGTATTGCGGATGGCCGCCTTGAAGGTTTCCAGTACGCTGCCGGTGGAACGCCACGCATCGTGCGTGAGGATGGAAAAGCCAAAATCGTCATAGCAGGCATGGTTGTAGGCCGAAAGCGCATACAGCGGCATCAGGCTGACCAGCAGCGCGGCCACGCACAGCCACGCCAGCGCCCGGTTGGATAGGTTTCGCTTCATTAGGCCGTTTTTCATGGAGCCGCCGCCTCCCCTTCAATGCGTATCGCTTCCTTGCCATAGTACAGGCACAGCGATGGCCGCACATCGTATTCCGCGTCCGGCGTAACAAGGTCGTCCATAAACACGTCCGGCACGGCGGTAAGCGGCGTTAGCGTAACCACGGGCTGGGACGCGTCGTTGAGCAGCGCCTCGCGCCGCGTCATTTCAATGTCGTACTGCTTGGCCTCGCCCGTCGCGATGGAAATGGCCGCGCTGACCCCGTTCAAGTTCTGCACGCCGTAAAGCGGTTCCCCGTCGGGCTTTACGCCCAGGCAGCCCACGCCCAGCAGGCATGCGCTCGTTAGCAGCAGCGCGCCATAGGCGCGCGGCGTAAGCGTTGGCAGGGCGCGCCCCTTTAGCCGCCTGGCAGCGAAGCCTGCCAAATAGTACATATACAGGAACCACAACGCTACAAAGCTCTGGAAATAGGTGTTCACAATGCGCCCGGCGCCGATGCCCGCAATCGAATACAGCGGCGGCGTGAGCTGCGTGCAGTACACAGCCGCCATTAGCCCCAGCGCCAGCCACGGATGGCGGAAGGAGAAGCGGCTGCGCCTGGCCGCGCCGTACAAAAACGGCGCCACCGCCAGCGTAATGGCAATTAGCGGCAGGCGGATATAGCCGCCCATCTGCGCCACGCCATAGTACAGCGATTGCGCAACGGCCTTCACCGCCGAGCCCTGATAGCCAATCCTGTCCGCGCGCACCGCGTTGCCGGGAGCGCACATGCTGTAAACAAAGCAACCCAGGAATAGCGCAAACAGCGCCGCAAAGCAGGCCCTTTTGGGATGCCTGCGCGCAAAGGCGGCCACGGTGGCCAGCCCCAGCATACACAGCCCAAACAGCCCGCCGCCGTAGCTGCCGCCGCCAAGCAGCGCCATCAGCACGCATAGCGCGGCCATCAGCGCCACCGCGCAGGCGCGGCTCCTGCTTAGGCACAGGCGGATGAGCAGCGCCGCCGCCAGCGCCATAAGCGAATAGATAAACGTATTGCCCACCCCGCCGTTAAACCAGTAGAAGGCCTCGCCCGCGTCGGGCATAAGCTGCAACATGAGCGCAACGGCCAGGCAGCCCAGGCTTGCGCTTTCGCCGCCAGCCAGCCCCAGCGCGCCAAACGCCGTGGCAAAGAAATACAGGAAGCACGCGATAAACGCCGTGAGCAAAAAGAAGGCGCTTAGGAAATACAGCTTCTCGGAAAACACGCCCGGCTGAAGGTTGCTCAAAAGCGTGCCCGTATAAGTGCCCTGCCAGGTCATGCGGGTGTTTCGCGCGGCGCGCCACGCGGCGCTAAGCACCGCGCTTAGGCTGCCCGTGCGCTGCCAGGCATGGTGCACCGGGGCCGAAAAGCCGTAATCGTCGTAATAGGGATGGTTATACGGCGCAATGGCGTACAGCGGGAGCGCGCTGAGCACAAGCGCCGCAACGCTCGCCCACATAAGCAGCCGCTTCATGCCGCTCAAGCCCGTTTCCTTCCTCACCGCCATCCCCCCTTCTATGTATGGAAGCAGCATATAGAATACCAAGTTTAGATTATAGCATGTTTCGCCTAAAAATGCCACACCGGCAAAAAAGCCGCTTAGTCAAGGCCAGATCGCGCATTGACACCGTCCCTTTGGCGCTGTATGATAAACAAAACCCTTTCGTTCCATCAATGATTTGGCAGGAGGCTCGCCCATGAAGCTCAATTACAGGCGCACGGTTCTGGTTGGCATGGCGTTTCTATCCATCTGCGCGTTCTGGCAGCTGTATGACAACGTGGTTCCTCTTATTTTAAAAAACACCTTTCATGTGCCGGATGACGTTGCGGGCGTGATCATGGCGCTGGATAACATCCTGGCATTGTTCCTGCTGCCGCTGTTTGGCAAGCTGTCGGACGGCTGCCGCACGCGGCTTGGCAAGCGCATGCCCTTTATCCTGGGCGGTACGCTGGCGGCGGTAATCCTCATGAACCTGCTGCCCCTGGCCGATAAAACGCAAAACCTGGCGCTGTTCATCGTGGCGCTTGGGCTGCTGCTCATTGCCATGGGCACCTACCGCTCCCCCGCCGTGGCCCTCATGCCGGATGTAACGCCCAAGCCCCTGCGCAGCAAGGGCAACGCCATCATCAACCTGATGGGCGCTTTGGGCGGCGTGTTCACGCTGGGCGTTACGGGTTTCCTGGTCAGCAAAAACGCCGCCGGGCGCGAGGACTACACGCTGCTGTTCCTGGCTGTTTCCCTGCTGATGGCGGTATCGGTAATCCTGCTGCTGGCCACCATCCGCGAAAACAAGCTGGCCCAGGAGGCGGAGGCCCTCAACGCCGGGCAGGCCGAGGAAACGCAGGAGGCCGGGCAAGCGCCCGCTGCCTCCGCCGGCGGCTTTGGGGCGCTTCCCAAGGAGCTGCGCCGCAGCCTGATTTTAATTCTGTGCTCGGTTTCTTTGTGGTTCATGGGCTATAACGCCGTTACCACCGCCTTTACCAAATACATGAGCGTGCAATGGGGGTACGATATCAAGGCCGCCTCGCAATGCCTGATGATCGCCACGGTGGGCGCAGTGGTAAGCTACCTGCCGGTGGGCCTGCTTTCCTCCCGCTTTGGCCGCAAGCGCGTCATTCAATCGGGCGTATTGCTGCTTGCGCTGTGCTTTGCCGGCGCGGCGTTCTATCAAACCTTCCATCCCACCGTGTACGTCATTTTCGCGCTCATCGGCGCGGCATGGGCCATGATCAACGTCAACTCCTACCCCATGGTGGTGGAAATCTCCAAAAGCGGGGACGTTGGCAAATTCACCGGCTACTACTACACCTTTTCCATGGCCGCGCAAATTGTAACGCCCATTTTGAGCGGTTGGCTTTTGGAGCATGTGGGCTATCATACGCTTTTGCCCTACGCGGCCGTCATGGTGGCGCTTTCCTTTGTTACCATCAGCCTTACCAAGCATGGCGACAACCGCCCCGAAAGGCCCAAAAGCAAGCTGGAAGCCTTCGACGTAGGAGATGATTAAGCCATGAGCGCTTTCCTTTGGATTCTTCTCATCCTTGCCGCGCTGGCGGCTATCTATCTGTTTTTAATCGCGCCCAGCCATAACCGGCCGGACGCCTCCATGCTTTCGGGCTGGCTGTACGCTCACCGCGGCCTGCATGACGGCAACCGTTCCGTGCCGGAAAACAGCTTGGCTGCCTTTGAGCGCGCCGTGGAAGCGGGCTATGGCATGGAGCTGGACGTGCAGCTCACCAGGGACGGGCAGCTGGTGGTGCACCACGACGGCAACCTCAAGCGCGTATGCGGCGTGGACCGCAACATCCGCGACCTTACCTATCAGGAGCTATGCGCCATTCCCCTGCCGGACGGCTCGCGCGTGCCGCTGTTTTCCCAGGTGCTGGCGCTGGTCGACGGCCGCGCGCCCATCATTGTGGAGGTAAAGCACTACGGCGGCGCGGCCAAAAACGCGGCGGCGGCGCTCGAGCTGCTCAAAGCGTACCCCGGCCCCTATTGCGTGGAAAGCTTTGACCCCACCGCCATGCGCTACTTCAAAAAGCACGCGCCTCAAATTATACGCGGCCAGCTGGCCAGCGGCGGCAAGTGGATGCGGGGCGAATTGAACCTTGCCGCCTACGTGGCGCTTAGGTCCCTGCTGGTAAACTGCGTAAGCCGCCCGCACTTTGTGGCCTATTCCGTACCAACGGATCATACGGCCTCCATGTGGCTGATGAAGCATGTATTTAAGCCCCTGTTGGCTGGCTGGACCATCCGCAGCCAGGCGGTGCTTGCTAAGGCGCAGGCCGAGGGATACGATTATCCCATCTTCGAGCTGTTTACGCCAAAGCAATAGCGCCCTGCCGCCGGATGAAGCGCATCCCGCACTCACACAAAAACGCCCGAACGGTTTTGAAAGCCGTTCGGGCGTTTTGGATATGTTTCTATTCCGTTTTCAGCCTTTTCACACCGTTTCCGGCGCCGCCCCGCCGCCAAGCTCCTTATACGTCCGCAAAATCACGATCACCGAAACGGCGAACGTAAGGATATCCGCCAGGGGGAAGGAATAAAGCAGGCCGTCCAGGCCAAAAGCCAGCGGCAGCAGGATGGGGAAGAACACGCCGAAGATGATTTCACGGGTCAGCGACAGCGCCATGGATTCCTTGGCTTTCCCCAGCGCCTGCAGGAAAATGAAGCAGCCCTTGTTGACCATCGCCAGCGGCATCATGCACAGGTAGATGCGGAAGCACCTGACCGCAAAATCGGTATAATAAGCGCTCTCGTTAGCCGCGCCAAAGATGCCGATCAGCCCGCGCGGAAGCACCTCAACGATAAACAGGGCCACAAAGCCAACTGCGGCCTCGCCCGCAAGCAGGTACGTAAACAGCTGCTTAACGCGGTCCTTGCGCTTAGCGCCGATATTGTAGCCAACCACCGGGATGCACCCAGCGGAAAGGCCCACGGAGATTGAGATGGCGATTTGGAAAAACTTCATCACAATGCCCAGCACCGCCAGGGGAATCTGTGTGTAGTCTGCCTGGCCGAAAACGGGATCCAGCGCGCTGTACTTTGTGCAGGTATTCTGCACCGCGGCCATGGATACAACCAGCGAGATTTGGGAAAGAAAGCTTGTAATCCCCAGCGGAATGAAGCGATTCATCAGTTTGCCCCAAACGCCAAAGCTTCCGCGCTCCAGCTTAACGGATTTCATGTGGCACAGATACCACACGGACAGCGCCGCCGTAAGAATCTGGCCGATCACGGTGGCAACGGCTGCGCCCGTCATGCCCATGCGCATCGGGTAGATGAACACCCAGTCCAGGATGATGTTGGTCACAGCGCCGGCCACGGTTGCCGCCATAGCGAATTTGGGGCTGCCGTCGGAACGGATGATTGGGTTAATTGCCTGGCCGAACATGTAAAACGGAACGCCAAGCGAAATCCAGAAGAAGTATTCCTTGGCAAAGGCGAAGGTTTCGGGATTGACCTGCCCGCCAAACAGCGTTAGGATTGGCGCGGCGAAAATAAGGTAGATGGCTGTGAGCACAATGCTGGAAACCACGCAAAGCAGCACAGCGTTTCCGATGGTCCTATGGGCGTCCTCCGTCTTTTTCGCGCCCAGGCAGATGCTAACAAACGCGCACGCGCCGTCGCCGATCATAACGGCAATCGCCAGCGCAATCACCGTCAGGGGGAAAACCACCGTATTGGCCGCATTGCCAAAGGAACCCAGATAACTGGCGTTGGCAATATAAATCTGGTCTACAATATTATAAAGCGCCGCTACCAGCAGCGAGATGATGCACGGCACCGCGTACTTTATCATCAATTTCGTCGGTTTTTCTTGAACGAGATACTCGTTCGCAGTTTGATTGGACATTGGCACTCCCTCCAAAGTATAAAATGCGATACATCGCCGTGTCGTATCTGCGCAATGTATCGCATGTATCGTGCCAATGTATTCAATTCGTACCCATTTTAGCATAGCTCCCGGATTTGTCAAGCAAATTTGCAAAGAGAAGGGAGCGCTCCTTTCCCAATGCTTCCATTCCCTCCCGCCGCGCAATTCCATAGCCCGCCCCTTAAAGGAATAGCTGTACATGAGGGCGAATTTGAAGATTACATGAAGCGCGACACCCGCGCGGAGAGAAAAGGGGCGGAATAGATAGATGAAAATGGAAATAGGGAAAGACTTTCCAGCGTATTTTCGGCCTTCCTATCCAGAAGAATTCGAACTGTTTTCGCATTTTGAATTCACAGCGGGAATTCCGTCCGTTTTGTTTGCGATAACGACATGGAAAGAAAATGGAAAGCCAAATGTGTGTTTTCACGCGTGGAGCTGCTTTCATGGCGATAAAACCGCTTTTTTCGCCGTCATGGGCGGCCTGTACCAGCACACGCATACGTATGCAAATATTCAAAGGGAGAAATGCTTTTGCATCAATTTCCTTCCAATCCACTGCTATGATCAGTTAACGAACACAATCCGTCACAACGCTTACGAAGCCGATGAATTTGAAATAGGCGGGTTTACCCTTGCCCACGCGAAAGCCGTTCATGCGCCAACGATTGCCGAAGCCTTTGTAACGGTAGAATGCGCCTTGAAAGATAGTAGGGATTTAAGCGGCGCAGGCATTACGGCCATGGTTACCGGAGAAGTTCAGCACATTTCCGTTGAAAGAGAATATGCGCAGGGATATGAAAAGCGATACGGGAAAGATGGATTTATGCTGTTGATCCCCGCGCCGCAGGATCTTATTACGGGGGAACCGGCGCAATCGGCAATCGCGACTGTACATATCAAAAGGTTCGATTAAGCATCTCTTCTCCCATACTGCCGTTCGCCGGCTCTCCGGGCGGCGAGGGGCGTAAGAACACCTTGTTTCCTAAGGCTTCCAAAGCAGGCGCGCGTGTCGCCGGCTTCGGTTTTCCCCTAAAGGGCGCGGGCCCTCAGGCCTCCCATGGAATGAACCGGCAGCCTGACGCCTCCCGCAAATACGCCCCGCGCGCATGGTTGACTTCTTCCCGCCTGTGACGCTATAATGAAAGGTACGGCGCGCAACCGCCGCGCGGCGCAGGGAAAGGGGGCCTTTATATGCAGCCGTCCGAGATAAGGCCGCAGCGCGCGCAGCTTACCGCTGCCATGCTGGGCCTGGGGCTGTTAGGCGTGGTTATGGCCGTGTTCCCGTTCACCTGCGTACTGCTTGCGCTGGTTGTGCCGCTGCTGGCCTGCCCGCTTGCGGGCCGAAAGCAGCAATGGGCCGCCTGGCTTGCCGCTTTAGCCCCTGCGACCATTTCCCTGTTGGCGGGGTTTCACCCGCTTTACGCCGTTTCGCTGGCTCTGCCCGGGCTTTGCGCCATGGCAACGGCGCTTTGGCTAAAGCGCAGCAAGCGCCTGCCCGCCCCTGCTGCCATCCTGTACGAAATGGTGGCTTACGCCTTTGCGCTTTTGTGCGTTGTGATATGCGCGCAGGCCGCATTGGGCAACGCCATCGCGCCCGGCCTGGCCGAATGGCTGGTCAAGCGCGTTCAATCCTCGGGCAATACCGGCCTTCTTCTGTACCGCTTTGCGGCAGCCGGGCTCATCGCCGTGCCGGAGGGATACCAAAAAGCCAGTTTGCTCTCCTTTGCGTTTGACCCCGTGCTCATCCGCCAGCTGCTTCTGTCCCTGCGGCTTACGGCTGAAAGGCTGATTGCCAGCGCGCTCCCGTCCCTGTTTGTGCAGGCGTGCATGCTGGGCGGGCTGTTTACCGCCCTGCGCTGCCAGAGGCTCAACTGCATGGTGCTGTTGGTGGAGGAGGGCCCCGCGCGCACGCAGCGCAAAACGCGCGTCATACGCCCGCCGGGGTTTCGCATGCTGTTTTTGCCGCCGAAAAGCGGTTGGCTACCGGGCGTCATGGGGTTGGCCTCCCTCGTGCTGCTCAGCGCGCAATCCGCCCTGGCCCAAACGCTGGGACAGCTTTTCTATGCCGCGTTTGCCTGCACGTTCCAGGTGCTGGGCGCGGCGGTGATCGTATGCCTGCTCAGCGCCCGTAAGCCGGAGCGCGCCCCTCTGTATGGGGCGTTGGCCGGCGCCGCTTACGTGCTGTTTCCGCTGGCGCTGTTTTTCATCGGCGTGGCGGATCAGGCGGGGCATACCCGCGTCAAATGGCTTAAACAAATCGATCAGAATAAGGAGGAATAACCCATGAAAGTTATTTTGCTTTGCGATGTAAAGGGCAGCGGCAAGAAGGACGATGTGATCAACGTTTCCGACGGCTTTGCCCGCAACTACCTCTTTCCCCGCAAGTGGGCGGTGGAGGCCACCCCCGGCGCCGTAAAGGAGATTGAGCGCAAACGCGCCAACGAGGAAAAGCTGGAGCGCGAGCGCCGCGAGGCCGCCCAGCAGCTGGCGGCCAGCCTGAAGGGTAAAACCATTACCCTTAGCGTAAAATGCGGCGCGCAGGGCCGCCTCTACGGGAGCATTACCAGCCAGGAAATTGCCGTCGCGCTCAAGGAGCAGCACGGCGTTGAGGTGGATAAGCGCAAAATTGAGTGCGACCCCATCCGCCAGACGGGCGATGTGGATATCAACGTATGGATTTATTCCGGCGTAACCACGCCTATGAAGGTACACGTTGTACCTGCCGGTAAGTAAGCCAGCCGCAACGCGAAGGGAGTGAGCCGCTTGGAAAGCGGGATCAGCGAACAACCCATCACCGCCCTGCCCCCCAGCAGCATAGACGCCGAGCGCTCCGTGCTGGGAGCCATGATGCAAGATAGCGGCGCGGCCACCCTCGCCTTTGAAACCCTTATGCCGGTGGATTTTTACTCCGCCGAGCACCGGGAGATCTTTGAGGCCATGCGCGCCCTGCACCTTTCCGGCAGCCCCATTGACCTGATGACCGTTGGCAACGAGCTTACCAAGCGCGGCACCCTGGAAAGCGTTGGCGGCGCGCCCTACCTTTTGCAGGCCGTGCGCTTTGTGCCCACCACCGCCAACACCCGCACGTATATTGAAATCGTGATGGAAAAATCCACGCTGCGCAAGCTCATCGCGGCAAGCCAGCAAATCCAGCAGCAGTGCTATGCCCAGGCCGATCCCCTGCAGGACGTGCTGCACAACGCCGAGCGCCTTATCTTTGATATTGTGATGAAGCGCGCCGGGGCCGAAACGCTGGTGCCGCTGAACAGGGTGCTCATGTCCACCTTTGACCAAATCGAGGAGCTGAGCCGCCTGAAGGGGCGTCTGGCGGGCGTGCCCACAGGGCTGTACGACCTGGACCGCATGCTCACCGGCCTGCACGGCGGCGAGCTGGTGCTGGTAGGCGCGCGCCCGGCCATGGGCAAAACCTCCATGGCGCTGGGCGTTACGCAGTTTGCAGCGCGGCAGGCCAAGCGCTGCGTAGCCGTGTTCAGTATGGAAATGCCCAGCGAGCAAATCGGCCTGCGCCTGTTGTGCTCCGCCGCCAGCATCAACATGCAGCGCGTGCGCAGCGGCATGCTCAGCGACGATGAATGGGTCAAGATCGGCGATGCCATCAACGAGTTGTCCACCTGCCGCGTGTTTATTGACGATACGCCCGGCCTGACCCCCTCGCAGCTGCGCAGCCGCTGCCGCAGGCTGATGCTGGAGCAGGGCCTGGATTTGATCGTGATTGACTACCTGGGCCTGATGGGCACGGATAAGCGCGTGGAAAACCGCCAGCTGGAGGTTAGCGAGATCAGCCGCCAGCTCAAGGCCATTGCGCTTGAGCTAAAGATTCCCGTTTTGGCGTGCGCGCAGCTCAGCCGCGCCCCCGCCGCCCGTACCGATAAGCGCCCCATGCTCAGCGACCTGCGCGATTCCGGCAGCATAGAGCAGGATGCGGACGTTGTGCTGTTTTTGCACCGGGAGGGGTATTATGCCTCCGCAGCCGCCGAGGACGGCCCCAAGCCCGACGACAACGCCGGCGAGGTGATCATCGCCAAGCAGCGCAACGGCCCCGTGGGCACCGTGAACGTGGAATGGCAGGCGGAGTTTGCCCGCTATACCAACCTGCCCGGCACCCGCGTGGCCATGTATATGGAAACCCAAGCATAAAGGAGCTTTTTCATGCCTCAGCAACGTGTTTGTGACCTAGCAAAGGATCAGCGCTTCGAAGGCTTTCTTTTGGTGCGCTCCGCCGACCAGCGCACCGGCGGCAACGGCGCGAAGTACCTGGATATGAACCTGGCTGACCGCACCGGCGAGGTGAACGCCAAGGTGTGGGATGGCAACGTGCCCCCGCCCGCGCCCGGCAGCGTGGTGAAGGTGCGCGGCGGCACGCTGGAATACAACGGCCGCCTGCAGCTGCGCGTGGAGCGCATCCGCGCCATGGCCCCGGGGGACGATGTGGATATCGCCGCCCTCACCCCCTGCGCCCCGGAGCCGCCCGAAGCTATGCTCAAGGAGCTTTATGACGCCATCGACGGCTTCCAGAGCCAGCCCATCGCCGCCCTTACCCGCGAGATAGTGCGCCGCTTTGAGGAAAAGCTGCGCTATTACCCCGCCGCGCAGCGCATTCACCATGCGGAGCGCAGCGGCCTTTTGCACCATACCACGGGCATGCTGCGCACGGCGCGCGCGCTTCTTGAGGTGTACCCCTGGCTGAACAGCGACCTGCTCTACGCCGGGGTCATCCTGCACGACCTGTGTAAAACCGAGGAAATGGATTCCGACGCCATGGGCGTGGTACGCGATTACAGCCGCGAGGGCCTGCTGCTTGGCCACCTGGTGCTGGGCGTGACCCGTATTCAGGAGGCCGCCAACGATCTGGGCATCGCAGGCGAGCCTGTGCTGCTTTTGCAGCACATGATGCTCAGCCACCACGGCGAGGCGGAGTTTGGCAGCCCGCGCAAGCCCATGTTCCCCGAAGCCGAGGTGCTGCACTGGATCGATCTGCTGGATGCGCGCATGAACGAGATGCAAACCGCCGTGAGCAAGCTAAAGCCCGGCGTGTTTTCCGAAAAAATCTGGTCGCTGGACCGCCGCCTGTACCATGCCGATTACGACGCCCTAAAGGAAAACGCGCCGGAAGGTTGACGGAATGCGCTGGAAATGTTACAATATCATGACGAAATGAAGATTTCCCCATTCTCATTCGTTACAGAATCGGTACCAGCCGCGGCCGCGCGCCGCTATCAGGAGGGAAGAACCATGAAACGCAACTGGAAGCTTTTGCTTTGCCTGCTGCTTGCGGCGGCCACCCTGAGCGCCTGCTCCGGCGGGGGAAACCCCAACGAGGTTTTTCCCGAGGTAACGCAAAACCTGGGCCCCGCCGCTTCCACCCCCACGCCCGAGCCGCAGCAGCCCGACGCGGGCACGGAGCCCGGCGGTGAAACCGGCGGCAACGCCGGCGGACAGAGCATTTTTGACGCCAACCCCTACGACGTTCTCGAGCCGGATTTTACCCCCGAGGACGCGCTGGGCGAAGAAAACTACATAGACCCCAATGAAAATTTGTACGCCGCTGCCAACGCCACCGTCTATCCCTATGCCGGCAGCACGCCCATCCCGCTCAATCCCGTGGATATGCCAACCCCCACGCCCCGCCCCTCGCTTAGCTTTACCTATGGCTCCTACACCTCCGCTTCCATAGGCGTAAGCTTTGAAGCGCCCGTGGGCTGGATGGTGGATGAAAGCCAGCCGGGCGTGATGGTTCTTAGCGAGCCCGAAGGCCAAATCAAGGACGGCCAGCAGTGCGTTATCACCCTTACGGCAGAGCCCGTTACTGGCAATTACAGCGAGAGCGAGCTGAAAACCCAAGTCAATCAGCGGCTGGATACCATCGGCGGCGCGGAATTTGACGAATGGAAGCCCAGCTACACCGCTACCCGCTATATGATGGGCAGCAAGGGCGTGTACGCCAATTATACCGGCTCCCTAACCACCGGCGTCAACGTGGGCGGGCGCATCCTGTACGTATGCATCGACCGCGTGCTTTACGGCCTGGAGATTGTGTTCCCCCAGGGCTTTAAGGACGACTATCTGGATGTGTTTGGAAAAATCCGCAGCAGCATGAAAGCAAATTGATAGAAGCCTGTTTGCCAGGGGCCCGTGCGGTCAAAAGCCAGCATGGGCCCTTTTCTTTTATGCGCTCCGCGCAAAGCATTTGACCTATACCGCCTGTTGTGATATAATGCTTCGGTAAAATAGGCAGGATGGCGGAACGCGCCCGCCCGGGCCTTCTCCACCCCCATACGATACAGAAAGGCTGATACGATGTCCGGACACAGCAAATGGCATAACATCGCAGTAAAAAAAGGCAAGGCGGACGCGGCCCGCGGCAAAATCTTCACCAAGATTGGCCGTGAAATCGCTATCGCCGTGCGTGAAGGCGGCAGCAATCCCGACAGCAACTCCAAGCTGCGCGACGTGATTGCAAAGGCCAAGAGCAATAACATGCCCAACGACAACATCCAGCGTTCCATCAAAAAGGCCGCCGGCGAGCTGGGCAGCGTGGATTATGAGGAGATCACCTACGAAGGCTACGCCCCCGGCGGCATCGCCCTTATCGTGGAGGCAATCACCGACAACCGTAACCGCACCGCCAGCGATATCCGCCATTGCTTCGCCAAGAACGAGGGTTCCTTGGGCGTAACGGGCAGCGTAAGCTTTATGTTTGACAAGAAGGGCCTGCTGGTAATCGAGCGCACGCCTGACATGGACGAGGACGAAATGATGATGACCGTGCTGGATGCCGGAGCGGAGGACATGCAAACCATGGACGACGCGTTCGAGGTCACCACCGATCCCAACGATTTCAGCGCCGTGCGTGAAAAGCTGGAGGCCCAGGGCCTTAGCTTCCTGAGCGCAGAGGTGCAGATGATCCCGCAGAACACCGTGGTCCCCGCCGACGAGGATACCCTATCCAAGGTGCAAAAGCTGCTGGAAATGCTCGAGGACAACGACGATGTGCAAAACGTGTGGCACAACGCCGAGCTGCCCGAGGAGCCGGAAGAAGAATAACCTTGTGCAACGAAAAACCGCGCGCTGCGTGAAAAACGAAGCGCGCGGTTTTTTATTGGGCAGGCCTTTGGGGCAGCGCTCGCAAGGCTTGTTTTTTAAGTTGATAGCGCAACTCAATTCCTGCCTGGGAAACGAAGCAAAAGCAGCCTTTCGAAGCATGGAAACAAAGAAACTGCTGCGTTCCTACTTCCAAATAAAACGCGGAGGCACTATTGACATTCTCTTGCGTTTGCAATATAGTACTATACTGAAAATCATCGGAGGACAGGTTCGCCGCAGCGAAATGATTATCATGATAATCTCCTGTCGATGAAGATGTCGGATGCGTCCGGTTATTGCTCAATAGCAGTAACCGGGCGTTATTTTTTGTAAAGGAAGGAAGTTCCCATGAAGCAAAGAACAAAGAACCTCATTGCTTACATCGTTCCCTCGGTATTCGGCCAGATATGCTTTTTCCTGTTTACCATTATTGATGGTATCTTTGTCGGCAGAGGGATTGGCGAAACGGCGCTTGGGGCAGTCAATCTCTGCCTACCGTTTGTCATGGTTATCAACGCGCTTTACATGCTAATTACCATTGGCAGTGTTTCTGTGGTCGCAATCCGTCTTGGGCGGCATGATGACGAAGGCGCTGGCGATGTTTTCATGCACGCTTTTGGCGTTATGCTAACGCTCGGCATGGTTCTTACCGCTGCGTCAGCCCCGTTCCCCAGCGGCATTGCAAAGCTGCTCGGCACTACGGAAACCTATCTTGGATATGTTTCGGACTATCTATTCTGGTATTCAATATTCATACTTCCCTCTTCGCTAAATACGCTATTCCAGGCATTCTGCCGGACGGACGGTTCACCTATGCTGGTAATGGTTGCGACAGTGGTCAGCTCTTTGATGAATATTTTCCTTGACTGGCTATTTGTATTTCCTCTGCAAATGGGCGTCGCTGGCGCCGCCGCCGCTACGGGTCTTTCCCAGGCTCTTGCTTTTTTGATCGTGCTGTCGCACTTTATTGGGCATAAAGGAAAATTGAAATTTCGGAAATGCCGTTTGCAAATGACGCTAATCAAAAAAATATTCCTCCGTGGTCTGCCGGAAGCGGTGTCACAGTTTGCCATGCCTGTCACAACGATTTGTATGAACTATGTCTTGATTTCCTATATTGGGGAAATTGGCATAAATTCATATTCCGTAATTGGATATGTCGCCTCTTTCTCGCTGGCAGTTTTTATGGGCGTGTCGGAAGGAATTCAGCCGATGGTTGGGCATGCGTATGGGGAAGCGAATGAAAAGGATTTGAAGTTCTACTTCTATGCCAGCCTTATAATTAACTTTATAGGCAGCCTGCTGGTAAATATGGCGCTGTTGTTTGTAAGCGCTCCTGTGTGCAAGCTCTTTGGTATAAGCGGAGATACGCTTGCTTTTACTCTGCGCGTCATGCCCAAGTATGCCAGCGGTTTTGTTATTATGTCTTTGAATATGGTAATCTCCATGTATCTGTATTCAACAAAGCGGACAAAAGAAGCGCTGGCGCTAAACATATTTCGAGGGATTGTTTTTGCGTCTGCGGCTATTTTGCTGATGCCCGCTATATTCGGTAGAGAATCAATATGGTACGCGTTTGCGGTTTATGAGGCAATAAGCCTTGTTCTGGCAATTGCGCTTGTACGGCTTTCAGAAAGGCAAGGGATTGCATTTTAACAGCCGCTAGCATTCAATTGTACCAAGCTTGATGCTGTTTTCCCAACTATCAATCAGGAGAGAAAGAAATAAGAAAAAGCCAATGAGTAAAGCGAATGCTGAACAATCCGCTTGAGAGCGCCGCCGCCGCATTGGCGGCTCCGGTGATATTAGCTTTCAACGCGATCGCCAACCTGTTTGGAGTGGGAAGTTCCAGCATGATGAGCCGTTGTCTTGGCAAAAAAGATTATGAAGTGGTACGGCGAAGCTCATCATTTGGTTTTTACAGCGCATTATTCAGCGGAATCATGTTTGCTGTAGGATACACTGTGTTTCGCAAGCCCCTGTTAACTGGGTTAGGTGCAGATAGGGAGAGTTTCCAGGCAACCGGGGAGTACCTGAAGTGGACTGTTACCCGCGGGGCCGTCCCCTCAATAATGAATATTATCCTAGACTACCTGGTACGCGCCGAAAAAGGGCGTTTTGCTTCGCCATTCTGCGTAAAATTGTTCTAGAAATTCCAGCCTTATATATTTTGAATCGAATTTGGCCCATGCATGGCCTTGTCTATGCGCAGTTGATTGCTGAGGTTATTCTTTCTATTGCCGCTATCATTGCAGTGATAAAAAGTGCAACTGCTAAAATGGATGCCCTTCGGGCGTAAAGCCCATCGACGCATCCACATGTTCCCGCATACCTTATTCGTCAATCACATCAAAGCTCTGGCTTTCCAAAAACTCGCTCAGCTTTTGGCGGCTGTATTCAAAATCCACCTGACGGGTGCTCATGCCCGCGTAGGAAATGGCCTCCATGGCTTCCTGCGGCGGCATCTGTATGCCTTCGGGCTCCGCGCCGCGCAGCTCCATGGCATAGCCCACGGCCTCCAGCATATCGGCCATGCTCATGTTGGTGGTCACCACGTTATCCGCCACGCTGCTAAGCAATGTCAGCGCGTCGTCCAGCGATGCCTGGGCGTACTTGCCCGCCAGCGTGCCCAGCACCGTGCGGATGCGCCGCGTGCGGCCCGAATCGCCATCCCCGCCCACCTTGCGGATGCGCATGTAAATAACCGCCGCATGGCCGCCAAAAAGGTAGGTGCCCGCCTTATCCATGCTGGGGGTGGTGGCGTCGCGGGCAATGCGGTAGCGGTTTAAGTAATCCGCCTCAGCGTCGGTTACGGTGATATAAACGCCGCCCATCGCATCGATGATGGTTTGCACATTATCCATGCTAAAGATGATGTACTTCTCCACCTTCTGGCCAAAATGGGTGCTAACCGTGCGGCACAGCGCGTCGGGGCCATAGTTTTTGGCGATATAGGTAAAGCGGCCAATGCCGCCGTCCGGGCGTTTAATCAGCATTTCACGCGAAAAGGTGGTAAACAGCAGGCGCTTTGCGTCCACATCCATCGTAACCATAAGCACGCCATCGGTATTGCCCAGGTTTTGAGCGTTGCCCTGCCAGTTATCCACGCAGGCAAGCAGATAGTTGTGCTGGCCCGAGCGGGGCTCCGGCATGGTATCGTAATCCAGGGGGTAGATTTCCCTGGGCTGACCGGCCAGGGCGCAGCCGGTTCCCATAAGCAGGCTCACGGCCATCAGGCAGCAGAGCAGGCGCTTTAGCATAGCTGATTCTCCTTAAAAAACCTTGTATAGCGGCGCGCGTCAAAGCGCGCGCTTCGCTATACAAGGTATACGCGGTCGGCAAGGCGAAACCCTGCTTTTCCGCAGCGATTTGTTACACTTTTGTTAACGGCCGCTATCCGCCAGCAGCTCCAGCAGCTTGTTGCTGCGGTTCAGGAAGGCCGTCACCTCGTCCTTTTCCAAGGGGCGGGTGCTCATGCGGGCCAGGTCATACAGCTGGGCGGCCATCAGGTCGCGCTTCTCCCCCGCTTCCGCCTGCATCAGGCTTTTCACCACCGCGTTGGAGGCGTTCAGCACCAGGGTATGCATCTCCGGCATTTTAAAGTCCTGTCCATAAATGCGGCTCATCTCGCTGAAGCGGCGGCCCTGCTCCTCCTGGGTAAGCATGGCGGGCAGCGCTTCATCCTTGAGGGCGCTCAGCTTAACGGCCAAGTCCTCCTTGCCGGTGGCCGCCTTAAATAGCTCGGCCAGCGCCTGTTCCTTTTCCTCGTTCTGCTTCTTTTCCTCCTCGGAAAGCTCCTTGGTAAAGGTGTCGCTGTCCGCGTCCACACGGGCAAATTTCAGGCCGTCCACCCCGGCGGAGTATTCCATAAAGCTTACAAAGTTCAGGTCAATCAGCGCGTCCATCACCACCACGTCAATGCCCTCGGCGTCATACATGGCCACGCTGGCGCTCTGGCGGGTGGGGTCGTTGGTGTAAACCACCTTCTTGCCCAGGCGTCCCTCGTTCTTGCTTAAGTACTCCTGCAAGGTGTAATAGGTATCCTTGGTGGTTTTGTACAGCAGGGTATCCTTCACCTGGTCAAAGAACTTGCCGTCGCGCATGCAGCCGTATTTTACAAAGGGATGGATGTCGTCCCAATACTTCTGATAGTTCTCGCGCTCGGTATTGAACAGGCCGGTCAGCTTGTCCGCCACCTTGCGGGTAATGTAGGCGGATAGCTTTTTCACATAGCCGTCGTTTTGCAGGAAGCTGCGGCTCACGTTCAGCGGCAGGTCGGGGCAATCAATCACGCCCTTGAGCAGCATCAGGAACTCGGGAATAACCTCCTTAATGTTATCCGCCACAAACACCTGGCCGCTAAATAGCTTAATTTCGCCCTCGCGGGTGCCAAAGTCATTGGTAAGCTTGGGGAAGTACAAAATGCCCTTCAGGTTGAAGGGATAGTCCACATTCAGGTGCACATAGAACAAGGGATCCTCGTAGGTGTGGAACACATCGCGGTAGAACTGCTTGTATTCATCCTCCGTGCAGTCCTTGGGGGCCTTCAGCCACAGGGGCTGCGTGGCGTTAATCAGCTCCGGCCCCTTGGGCTCCTCGGGCTTTGCTTCCTCCTCCCCCTCCGCTTTGGAAACGGCGGGCTCCTCCTTCACCACGTCAAAATACACCGGCGTGGCCATAAAGCCGCAGTAGCGCTTCAGCACCTCGCGCGCGCGGTATTCCTCCAGGAACTCCTTTTCCTCCTGGGC
The DNA here is from genome assembly GCA_900550955.1 of uncultured Eubacteriales bacterium. Classification (GTDB taxonomy): domain Bacteria; phylum Bacillota; class Clostridia; order Christensenellales; family Aristaeellaceae; genus Limiplasma. The sequence goes on from URUF01000033.1 coordinate 19,726, forward strand.
AATGTGCAGGATAATATCCGTGCCGCGCTCGGTACGGCTGCCCTCCTCCATGGTAAAGGCCATGCCGTCCTCGCTCACCCAGCGCACAGGGGCTGCGCCCTCGCTGCCGCTAAGGGTTTCAATGGTTACCTTGTCGGCCACCATAAAAGCGGAATAGAAGCCCAGGCCAAAGTGGCCGATAATGCCGCCCTTTTCCTCGCCCTCGTAGTTCTTCAAAAATTCCTCCGCGCCGGAGAATGCCACCTGGTTGATGTACTTTTCCACTTCCTCGGCGGTCATGCCGATGCCGTTATCGCTGAATCTCAGCTCGCCCGCCTTTTCATCCAGCGTTACGGTTACGCGGTAATCGCGCTCCTCGCCGGGATGAAGCATCTTTTCCTTGGTGATGGCGTCGCAGCCGTTGGAAACCATCTCGCGGAAGAAGATATCCTTATCGGAATACAGCCACCGCTTGATGATGGGCATAATGTTTTGCGCATGGATGGAGATATTGCCAGTTTGGTTGGTCATAGTGCCTGCCTCCTGAAAAAGGCCCCGCCCATCGGCAGGGTATAGAATGGGTTGAGCGGCCATAAATAGGAACCGCTCTCTTATTGTAGCAGAGAAACATACCAAAATCAACAAAAAATTAGCACTCATTTAAAAAGAGTGCTAACAATTTTTGAGCTGCCATTATCTTTCGGCCTGGAGCAGCCCGCCGCGTGCAGGCGGCTGCGCGGCCTGGCCGCTCATCCAGCGGCGTATCTTGCGCTCCTGCTCCTCATCCACACGTTTGAGCAATCTGCGCGCGTTCCCATCCAGTCCCTCCAAATAGAGCTGTGCCGCCCGCCTGCGAAGAAATAGGAATTGCTCTCTGTTGGCTTCCATTGTATGGCTCACTCCCTCTCGACAAAATCCCGCGGATAGTAGGGCTATCCTTAGCATATACTATCCTTTTGTACGCTGCAATGAAAGGATTTGTCGAAGTCTGTCGCCGCTCCCGCCTTTTTTGCGTTTGTTCGCGGGCGGCTTGTCGTTTCTTTGCTATTCAGCGCCGCAAACCCGCTTGTTTTAGGAAGACGCTTTATGGTAAAATAAACACGGTAACAATCAGGTTATTTAGAAAGGATGTGTTTTTCCATGAAAAAGATGCTTCTGTACTTGTGCGCGTTCATGATGGCGGCGGTTCTTGCCTGCGCCCCTGCGCTGGCCGAGGTGGATGCGTTCAGCAGCGCTTCCGTGGCCGACTTTTATGCCGCCAACGCCCTTACCGGCGACGATCTAATGAACGCCATCAACTCCTTCTCCGGCTTCTATTTGGTGTGCACCACCAATCCCGATGGCTCCGCGAACGCGGGCTTCTTCATCTTTGGCTGCGCCGCGCATGAGGGCAAGTACTACCTCAAGCTGGGCCTGGCCGAAAACCAGAGCCGCCAAAACCTGCTGGCCAACGGGGAAGGCGTAGCCGTGTACGCCGCCTCCCCCTCCGGCGAGGAAGGGGCGAAGCCCTACGCCGTAGCGGGTGCAAAAATGCGCTTTTCCGTCGTAACGGACGAGGCCGTCCTCTCCGCCCTTGAGGTGGAAGCCGGCGGCGCGACCATCCTTTGTGAAATCACGGAAATCAAGCCTCTGGGCTGATTCCGGCGCGTGCCTTGGAAATTGGCAAAACGCGGGGTGGAGGGGCGTTTTCCCCTTCACCCCCTTGCTTTGCCAAAAGCCCGCTTTCTTTTTCCTGCCTTGATGGCGGCGTGCTTTTTGGGTATACTATTCATATACGCACCCGTTTCATGAAAGGAGCCTTTTCATGTGCCGCACCCCTGCTTCCCGTCTGCTTTCCGCCGCCTGCCTGCTTTTGTGCGTTATGCTGCTTGCCCCCGCCGCCCTGGCGGACGATGGCCGCGACGCCCAGTTTGATACGGCGCTGGCCGGGCTGCTCACCCCCGCGCTGGAGGGCGATGAAACCGGCGTCTATACCCTGCATACGGGCGATAGCGCCTACGTGCCCTGCGTAGCCCCGCCAATCACCCCGTATGACGAGCGCGAAAGCGCCGTATACCCCGCCGTCAACGGCGTTTTTGCCTCCTCGGATGAGGCGGTTGTAACCGTGGACGCAAACGGCCTCATGACCGGCGTTGCCCCCGGCGAGGCCACCGTGACCTATTCCGCCCCAAACGGCGATCGCGCCTACCTCGTTTCCGTTGGCAACGATTATCCGCCGGAGCTGGTTAAGAACTATATCTATGTGCTCCAGCGGGAGTTTTACTCCGTCAAGCGCGCGCGCCTGCCCAAATACAACAAGTACGCCAAGTGGTATTACGGCAAAAAGAAGGAGGTGGGCTGGTGCTCGGTATTCACCATCTACTGCGCCAACGCCTCCGGCAACAACCCCATCAAACTTGGCGAGATTGACCCTGCCAACGTGCCCATGGTGCAGTACCTGCGCGAGGGCCAAGTGGGCCACCAGTACGACGGGTTTATGGCCATGAACCGCTTTGTGGGCGTGCCCAAGCCCGGCTACCTGGTAATTTACGCGGACATGAGCAACGCCTACCGCACCGTGCATATCGGCTCCATTGTGGATGTGCAGGCGCTGGGGGACGGCCTTTACGCCCTAACCACCATAGAGGGCAATATGTCCAACAGCGTAAAAAGCTATTGCTATGTGTACGATAGCAAGCGCGACAATCACCTTGTGGGCACGCAAAAGGGCCTGAAGCTGCAAAACAACATGTCCGAGCTGCCCGCCCAAAGCCAAACCGACCCGCTGGTGCAGTATCAGCTGCACACGGATCACTGGTCCGTATTCGGTTTCTGCCAAACCTGGGAATAAGCGCGTTTCGGTTCTGAAAAAGCAGGGTATACTGCCCTTGTGCGCCAAGCGCGCTTGATGATAAAAAACAAAAGGAGGGTTATGATCTATGAAGCCGCTAAAAGGAACCAAAACCGAGGCCAACCTGATGACCGCCTTCTCCGGCGAAAGCCAGGCCCGCAACAAGTACGCCTTCTACGCCTCCAAGGCCCGCAAGGAAGGCTATGTGCAAATCGCCAACCTTTTTGAGGAAACGGCCGCCAACGAAAAGGAGCACGCCAAAATCTGGTTCAAGCTTCTGCACGACGGCGACATCCCCACCACCAGCGCAAACCTGCTGGACGCCGCCGAGGGCGAAAATTACGAATGGACCGATATGTACGCCAAAATGGCCCAGGACGCCAAGGAGGAAGGCTTCAACGATATCGCCTACCTGTTTGAGGCCGTTGGCCGCATTGAAAAAACGCATGAGGACCGCTACCGCAAGCTGCTGGCGAATGTGGAGGGCGGCCTGGTGTTCAGCCGCGACGGCGATATGATTTGGGAATGCTCCAACTGCGGCCACATTGTCATTGGCCCCAAAGCGCCGGAAATGTGCCCCGTGTGCAAGCATCCCAAGGCGTATTTCCAAATCAAGGCGCAGAACTATTGATTTGATTGCCTTTGCCTGAGCCCGGCAGCGTTTAGCGCCGGGCTCAGACTGTCGATACCCCCCTTGGGAGGTTTGGAGGGCCGCAGCCCTCCGAGCTGTATTCCGAAGCTGACGACATGTGCGTCAGCTTCGGAAGCCTTGCGTAGCAAGGTTTCCTTACGCCGTTCGCCGCCCGGCGAGCCGTA
>URUF01000034.1 GCA_900550955.1 uncultured Eubacteriales bacterium
CCATCCGGGAACAACTGAAACAGGCGGCAGATCAGCTTTCCAAAGAAAAGCCGAAACAAAAAGAACGTGCAAAGGAGGTGGCCCATGAGGACAGATAAGATCAGAAAATATCTCATTCCAAACATTCCCTATCTGTTCATCCTGTGGGCGTTCCTCAAGCTGGGAACGGCCTACCGGCTGGCGGAGGGTAACGATTTTGCACATAAGCTCATCGGACTGGGCCAGACGATTGGCCCGGCCTTTGTTGACTTTGCACCCGGCAAAACGCTACAATAGCTGTTGCTTATTAGCCGGCTAATGATAAACGGCGGCAGTGTTGGGAGGAAGCGAAGGTGGAAGGGCTGGCGGCCAGTTTTGTGCGGATAGCGCGCTTATACTTTGATTGCGTGAGCGTGCAGATGGGGGAAGCGGAACGCGTGCATCCAAGGCAGGCGCCCATTTTGGGCATGCTGCTTCACAACGAGGGCATGAGCCAGGCGCAGCTGGCGCGCGCGCTTAACGTAACGCCCGCCACGGTGGCGGTATCCGTGGCCAGGCTGGAAAGGCTGGGCTGCCTATGCCGCGAGCGCAACGCGCACAACCAGCGCGCCAACGTGCTTGCCCTTACGCCGGCGGGGCGCGCCAAGGCGCAGCAGTTGCTGGAAGCGATGGAGGCCGTAAAGATTGCGGCCTTTGACGGCTTTAGCCAGGAAGAGCTTGCGCAGCTGGGCGGCTATTGCGCGCGCATGACGCAAAACCTGCGCGGCCGCTATCAACCGGGAGAGGAGAAATAACGGGAATGCACAAGATGTTACGCCATATGAAGAAATATGCCGGAATGCTTGCGGCCATCGTGGCGCTGCTGGTGGCGCAGGCCATATGCGAGCTGTGGCTGCCCACCTATACGGCCGCCATTGTGGACGTGGGCATTCAGCAGCAGGGCATTGAGCACAGCACGCCTAAGGCCATACGCCAAAGCACGCTGGAAAACCTGCTTTTATGGATGCCCCAGGAGGAGGCGGAAACGCTTGTAAGGTCCAGCTACGCCGTGGGCACGCAGGAGGAGCTTGCAAAGCGGGGAATCCGCTTTGAGGGCGAGCCCGTGCTGCTGCTTGGCAAGACGGATAGCGCCGCGCAGGAGCGCCTGGACGCGCTGTTTGACCGCGCGTTTTTAATCCATGGCATCCTAAGCGGCCAGAGCGAGCTGGATGCGGGCATGCTTATGGCGGCTTCGGACGCGGGGGCGCAGGCGGCCGGTATGACGGGCGAGCAGGTACAGGCCATGGTTGCGGCAATGGACGGCGGGCAGCGCGAGGCGCTGCTTACGGCCGTGGACGAGAAGCTGCTTGCCGTGCTGCCGGAGAGCACGCTGAACCAGGCGGCCATCGCCGCCGTGAAAACGGAGTATGAGGCCTTGGGCATGGATTTGCGCGCGATGCAGCAAAGCGCAATTTGGCGCATAGGCGTTAGGATGCTGCTGATCGCCCTGGCGGGCGCGGGCGCGGCGGTCGCGGTGGGCTATTTGGGCAGCCGCGCTTCGGCGGGGCTGGGCCGCGATCTCAGGCAAAGGGTGTTTCATAAGGTGCTGTGCTTTGGGCAGCAGGAGATGGACGGCTTTTCCACGGCGTCGCTGATTACGCGCTCCACAAACGATATCCAGCAGGTGCAAAACGTGATGGTGATGCTTTTGCGCATGGTGATTTACGCGCCCATCATAGGCGTGGGCGGCGTGATACGCGCCTTGCAGACCAACGCCTCCATGGCGTGGGTGATTGCGGTGGGCGTGGCGGCGGTGCTGGGCGTTGTGCTTATTTTGTACCTTTTGGGCATGCCGCGCTTTAAGCGCATGCAAACGCAGGTAGATCAGGTAAACCGCGTGATGCGCGAAACGCTCACCGGCCTGCCGGTGATACGCGCGTTTTGCACGCAGAAGCGCGAGGAGGAGCGCTTTGATACGGCCTCCCGCGCGCTTACCAAAACGCAGCTGTTTGTGGGCCGCCTGATGGGCGGCATGATGCCCCTGATGATGCTGACCATGAACGGCATATCCATCCTGATCATGTGGGTGGGCGCGGGCAGCATCGATGCCGGGGCCATGCAGGTGGGCGATATGATGGCTTTTATCCAGTACACCATCCAGATCATTTCCGCCTTCCTGATGATTTCCATGATGAGCGTGATGCTGCCGCGCGCCAGCGTATCGGCCAACCGTATCCAGGAGGTGCTGGATACCAAGCTCACCATTACCGACCCCGCCTCGCCCGCGGCGTTTGACCAAAGCGCGCGCGGCACGGTGGAGTTCCGCGATGTGAGCTTCCGCTATCCCGGCGCGGACGAGGACATGCTCAGCCATATCTCCTTTACCGCAAGGCCTGGCGAAACCACGGCCATCCTGGGCGGAACGGGCTCGGGCAAGAGCACGCTTATCAACCTGATTCCGCGCTTTTACGATGCGACGGAGGGCAGCGTGCTGGTGGATGGGCAGGATGTGCGAAACGTGCGCCTGACGGAATTGCGCGACCGTATTGGCTATGTGCCGCAAAAGGGCGTGCTCTTTAGCGGCACGGTGAGCCAGAACCTGACTTTCGGCTCAACCGATATTCCGCAGGAGCGCGTGGAGCAGGCCGCGCGCATCGCCCAGGCGGAGGACTTCATCCTGGCGCGCGCGGGCGGCTATGACAGCGATATCGCCCAGGGCGGAACCAACGTGTCCGGCGGGCAGAAGCAGCGCCTTTCCATCGCGCGCGCGGTAGCCAAGAACCCGGAGATTTATATTTTTGACGACAGCTTTTCGGCGCTGGATTTTAAAACCGACGCGGCCGTGCGTTCGGCCCTGAACAACGCCGCCAAGGACGCTACCATGCTGATTGTGGCGCAGCGCATTTCCACCGTGATGCACGCCGAGCAGATTTTGGTGCTGGACGACGGCAAGCTGGCGGGCAAGGGCACGCATGCGCAGCTGATGCGCGATTGCGAGGTATACCGCCAAATCGCCATGAGCCAGCTTTCAAAGGAGGAGCTAGAGAATGGAACGCAGGCATAACGGGCCGCGCAGGCCCGGCGGGCCGCACGGGCCTATGGGCACGGGCGAGAGGGCCAAGGATTTTAAGGGCGCCCTGCGCAAGCTTATGAAGCTGATGGCCCAGTACAAATGGAGCCTGATTGCGGTAATTGCGCTAAGCGTTGGCAGCGCGCTGTTTTCCATCATCGGGCCCAAGAAAATGGGCGAGATTACCACGGTGATCTTTTCCGGCCTCATGAGCCGCCTGCGGGGCGGCGAGGGCGTTGATTATGCGCGTATCGGCGCGCTGCTATTGTGGCTGCTGGGCCTATATGTGCTAAGCGCCGCGCTTAGCTTTGCGCAGCATGTGATCATGACCGGCGTGAGCCAAAAGCTCAGCTATAACCTGCGCAAGCAGCTGGCGGCCAAGGTGCACCGCCTGCCCATGAGCTATTTTGACCACGTGACCCACGGCGATGTTTTGAGCCGCGTGACCAACGATGTGGATACCCTGGGCCAAAGCCTGAACCAGAGCCTTTCGCAGATTGTGAGCTCGGCAACCACGGCGGTGGGCGTGCTGGCGATGATGCTGTCCATCAGCTGGCAGATGACGCTGATAACGCTGTGTATTTTGCCGCTGAGCGCCATTCTAATGGGCCTGGTGGTGAAAAAGAGCCAGAAATATTTCGTGGGCCAGCAAAAATACTTAGGCGAGGCAAATGGCCAGGTGGAGGAGATTTTTAGCGGCCATGTGGTGGTGAAAGCCTTTAACGCGCAGGATGACGCGGCGCAGGAATTTGACCGCACCAACGCCATGCTGTACCGCTCGGCGTGGAAATCGCAGTTCCTGTCCGGGTTGATGCAGCCTATCACCAGCCTGATTGGCAACCTGGGCTACGTGGCGGCGGTGGTGCTGGGCAGCGGCTACGCGGCCAGCGGGGCGATCACCGTGGGCGATATCCAGAGCTTTATCCAGTATGTGCGGTCGTTCAACCAGCCTGTTTCGCAGGTGGCGCAAATTGCCAATATCCTGCAAAGCACCATGGCCGCCAGCGAACGCGTGTTTGAATTCCTGGAGGAAAGCGAGGAGGAGCAAACCGTTCCCAATCCCGTTTCCATTGAGGGCATCCAGGGCGAGGTCACGTTTGACCATGTGCGCTTTGGCTATACGCCGGAACGCACCATCATCCATGATTTCAGCGCGACGGTAAAGCCGGGGCAGAAGATTGCCATCGTAGGCCCAACGGGCGCGGGCAAAACCACCATGGTAAAGCTGCTGATGCGTTTTTACGATGTAACCGGCGGGCGCATTCTGATTGACGGGCACGATATCCGCGATTTTGACCGCGACCAGCTTAGGCTGCTGTTTGGCATGGTATTGCAGGACACGTGGCTGTTTGGCGGCAGCATTGCCGAAAACATCCGCTATGGCCGCCTGGACGCAACGGATGAGGAGGTTGTGGCCGCAGCCAGGGCCGCGCATGCGCACCACTTTATCAAAACGCAGGCGGGCGGCTACCAGATGGAGATTAACGAGGAAAGCAGCAATATTTCCCAGGGGCAAAAGCAGCTGCTCACCATTGCGCGCGCCATCCTGGCCGACCCCAAGATCATGATTCTGGACGAGGCCACCAGTTCCGTGGATACGCGCACGGAGGCGCGCATCCAAAAGGGGATGGACGAATCCATGAAGGGTCGCACCAGCTTCATTATTGCGCACAGGCTGTCCACCATTCGAAACGCCGATTTGATTTTGGTGATGAAGGACGGCGATATTGTGGAGCAGGGCACGCATGAGGAGCTGCTCGCCAAGGGCGGCTTCTACAAGGAGCTGTACCAGGCGCAGTTTGAGAACGCGGCCGCATAGCGCAGAAAGCCTAAATCCCGCGGGGCGCCGGGCCCCGGCGGACAAGCGCTTTGGCGTGGGGCTGGATACGGGCGTGCGCGGGGCCTGCGGCAGCAGGATTCACATAGGCGAAACGCGGCGGCATACGCAAAGAAGCGCAAGGCGTACCGCGCGCTGTATCCGGCGATGGAGAAAGGCTAAAGGCATAACGCAAAAACCCGCGCAGGCATTCTACGAAGGAACGGCGGGCGCGGGCAGAACAAAGGGCCCGCTGCGGCAGACGCCGAAGCGGGCCCTTTCCCAATCATGTTTAAAAATCCAGCTTGGAGCCGATGTAAGCGGGCAGGTCGTCTATCCTGACGCGCTCCTGGGTCATGAGGTCGCGGTCGCGCACGGTTACGGTGCCGTCCTCCACGGTATCGAAGTCCACGGTCACGCAGAATGGCGTGCCGATCTCGTCCTGGCGGCGGTAACGCTTGCCGATGGAGCCGGTTTCATCGTATTCCACCATGAAATGCTTGGAGAGCTTCTCGTACACCTCGGTGGCCAGCGCGCCCAGCTTGTTCTTTTGCAGGGGCAGCACGGCGCACTTGTAGGGCGCAAGCGCCGGGTGCAGATGCAGCACCGTGCGCACGTCGCCGCCTTCCAGCTCCTGCTCCTCGTAGGCGTTGCACAGGAAGGCCAGCACCGCGCGATCCACGCCCAAAGAGGGCTCGATGCAATAGGGCACGTACTTTTCGTTGGTTACGGGATCCAGGTATTCCATGCCCTTGCCGGAATGCTCCTGGTGACGGGTCAGGTCGTAATCGGTGCGGTCGGCCACGCCCCACAATTCGCCCCAGCCAAAGGGGAAAAGGAACTCAAAGTCCGTGGTGGCCTTGGAGTAGAAGGCCAGCTTTTCAGGCTCATGGTCGCGCAGGCGCAGGCTTTCCTCCTTGATGCCCAGGGACAAAAGCCAGTCGCGGCAGAAGGAGCGCCAGTAGCTGAACCATTCCAAATCCTCCCCGGGCTTGCAGAAGAACTCCAGCTCCATCTGCTCAAACTCGCGCACGCGGAAGATGAAGTTGCCGGGGGTGATTTCGTTGCGGAAGGATTTGCCTATCTGCGCGATGCCGGCGGGCAGCTTTTTGCGGGTGGCGCGCATCACGTTTTGGAAGTTGACGAAAATACCCTGCGCCGTTTCCGGGCGGAGGTAGATTTCGTTGGCGGCGTTTTCGGTTACGCCGGCATGGGTCTTGAACATCAGGTTAAACTGACGGATGCCGGTAAAATCCTTCTTGCCGCAAACGGGGCAAACGATATCGTGATCGGCGATGTAGCTTTCAAGCTCGGCGTTCGTCCAGCCGTCGCCGGTTTCCTCGCCCTTGGTGAAGTCGTCAATCAGCTTATCCGCACGGAAGCGGGCCTTGCAGGCTCTGCAATCCATCAGCGGGTCGTTGAAGCCGCCCACGTGGCCGCTGGCCACCCACACCTCGCGGTTCATCAAGATGGCGCTATCCAGGCCTACGTTGTATTTGTTTTCCTGTACAAATTTACGCCACCAGGCGCGCTTTACGTTGTTTTTGAATTCCACGCCAAGCGGGCCGTAGTCCCAGCTGTTGGCAAGGCCGCCGTAAATTTCGCTGCCGGGATAAATGAAGCCGCGCCCCTTGCACAGCGCGACGAGCTTGTCCATGGTCAAAGCCGCCATTGGAAATATCTCCCCTCGTGGTAAAATCATTGCTTATCTTAGCGGTTGCAGGGCGTTTTGTCAAGGTTATGCGCATATCCTTACAGGTTTGGATTTTTACATTCCATGCGCTTGAAACACGGAGCGCGCCCTTCCATCCAAAAATAAACTGTGCTATAATAAGCTGTTGCTTTTTATGCGCGCATGCGCAAAAGCGGCGGAAGGGGAGAAACGCGGCATGGCGGAACCCATCGTACTGGCGTCACAGTCGCCCCGCAGGCGGGAGCTTATGGCGCTTTATGGCATTCCCTTTGTGGTAGAGCCCTCGCTGGCCGATGAGGCGGGCGTGGGCGGCTTGGGCGCGCAGCGCGTGAAGGCGCTGGCCAAGCTCAAATGCGCGGAGGTGGCAAGGCGCCGTCCCGGCAGCATGGTGCTGGCGGCGGATACGCTTGTATGCGTGGACGGTACGGTTCTTGGAAAGCCTAAGGACGAGGCGGACGCCGAGCGCATGCTCACGCTGCTTTCCGGCCGTGCGCATGAGGTGCACACGGGCGTGTGCCTGCGTTGCCCCGACGGGCGCGAGCTGTGCGGCGTGGATACCACACGGGTGCATTTTATGCCCATGACGCAGGAAATGATCAAGCGTTATGTGGCTACGGGCGAACCCATGGACAAGGCTGGCGCGTATGCCATACAGGGCGCGGCGGGGGCGTTCATCAGCCGTATCGAGGGCAGCCCCTCCAATGTGATAGGATTGCCGCTTGGGCTGCTGACCCGCTTTTTTCAGGAGGCCGGCGTGGACATTTTTCCGCGGGCCGGGGCGTGAGCCGGCTGGCCCCAGTACCAAAAATCAGAAACGGATGTGGGCATAAATGGGCTTTGTTGCGCATGACCTGGGCGTGGACCTGGGTACGAGCAATACGCTGGTATATGTAAAGCACAAGGGCATCGTAATCAGCGAACCCACGATTGTGGTGGTGGACCCCAGCAACGAGCGCAAGGTGCGCGCCGTGGGCGACGACGCAAAGATTATGCTGGGCCGCACCACCGAGGGCGTAATGGCCGTAAGGCCCATGCGCGAGGGCGTGATTACCGATTTTGATATGACGGAAATCATGATCCAGTATTTTATGCGCAAGGCCATCGGTTCCAGCTATCTGGTGAAGCCGCGACTGTTTTTAAGCTACCCCTGCTCCATTTCGGCCATTGAGCGCCGCGCCGTGGGCGAGGCCGCCAAGTATGCGGGCAGCCGCAGGGTGTATCTTGTGGAAAAGCCCTTCCTGGCGGCGCTGGGCAGCGGCCTGCCGGTGTTTGACCCCAACGGCTGCATGGTGGTGGATATCGGCGGCGGCACCACGGATGTGGCGGTCATTTCGCTGGGCGGCGTGGTGATCAGCCATTCCATCCGCGTGGGCGGCGTAAAGATGGACGAGGCCGTTATCAACTTTATCAAGCGGGAATTCAATATTTTAATTGGCGACCGAACGGCCGAGGAGGTCAAGCTGGATTTGGGCTCGGCGCTGCCATTGCGCGATGAGCGCCGAGCGCGCATTCGCGGCCGCGACATGGTTACCAACCTGCCCCAGACCACGGAGATTACCTCCACGCAGATTTACGAGGCTATCCGCGAGCCCTGCCTGGCCATTCTGGGGGCTATCAAATGGGTATTGGAGCGCACGCCGCCGGAGCTTGCGGCGGATATCATGCACAACGGCATCTACCTTACCGGCGGCGGCTCCCTGCTGTACGGCATGGACCAGATGATCGCCAGCGAGCTGGGTATCCCGGTGCTTTTGGCCAAGGAGCCCATGGACTGCGCCGCCCTGGGCCTGGGCAACATTATTGAAAACTTTGAGCTGTTGCAGCATTTGGGCCGCACCAGCTTCCTTAAGCAATTCTGATTTGGTTTCGGAGGGCGGGCATGAAGCTGAAGGTACCCAAGACGGAGCGAAAGCGTTCCGCAGACAGCCGTTTCAAGCGTATCCTGCGCAGGGCGATCATCATTGCGCTGGTGGCCGGGCTTTTGGGGCTGGCGGGCGTGCATCTGTTTTCGCTGATTACGGGCAACGAAATGCTGGCCGCGCCGGAAGAGGGCGTGGCCTCGGTGATGACCCCTATCCAGACGGGCTTTTCCGCCGTTGTGGACTGGGTGGTGGATTACCTCTATACGCTCAAGCTGCGCTCTCGGATCGAGCTGGAATACAACAAGCTGAAGCAGGAAAACGAGCAGCTTGTGTACGACGCCATGATGGTGGAGGAATTGCAGCACAAGCTAAGCGCGTATGAAACCCTGTATGACGAGATTTCGGAAAACGAAAAGCTCAACCCGCTGGTAGCGACCGTTATCGGGCGCGAAAGCGGCAACTATTTTTCGGTATTCACCATTAACAAAGGATCCAACGACGGCGTGCAGGATTTTATGGCCGTTACCAGCAACGGCGCGCTGGTGGGCTACACCTATAATGTGACGGCCACAAAAAGCTCTGTGCGCACGATCATCGACAGCGAGGCCTCCATCGCGGGCCTGATTTATTCCTCGCGCGATCAGGGCACGGTGCGCGGCACGCTGGGGATAGACGGCACCGCCATGTGCCGCATGTATTACCTGCCGGAGGACAAGCTGCCCCGCCCGGGCGACCTGGTGGTAACCAGCGGCGTTGGCGACCTGCTGGACGGCCGCTCCTTCCCCAAGGGCATCCCGATTGGCACGGTGCGCGAAAGCACGCGCGGCATGGAGAGCAACAAGCAGTATGTCGTTGTGGAGCCCCAGGGGGATTTTCAGCACATCGAATATGTGATTGTGCTGCGCTATCAGCCGGTGGCGCAGGCCGTGGAGGAACGCGCCAGCAGCAACGACAGCATAAGCATCACCAAGCTGGATACGCCCGCGCCGGTGCCCACCATCCAGATCGGCAGCGAGTTCTACCAGCTTGCGCCCACGCCGGAACCCACGCCGGAGCCCTCGCCCACGGTGATCATTGGCGAAAACGGCGATGAAATTATGGTTACGCCCGCGCCTACACCCGCGCCCGACGACAGCTATCAGTACCAGATTCCCGATGGCAGCGGCGTGACGGATAATAGCTACGGCTTTACCCTTGCGCCCACGGATACGCCCACGCCCACCCCGCCCCCGCTGGACCTGTCGGTGGAGGAGGATTGAGCGTGTTTGCAAAGTTAGTGAAGGTATCGCTGCTAACGCTGCTTGCCTACCTTTTGCAGGCCACAACGGCGGAGTACCTTTCCATAGGCGGAGTGGCGCCAAGCGTCGCCTTGGCGATGATTGCCGTGGTGACGGTATGCCTGGGGCGCAAGTACACGTTTTTGATGTCGCTTACGGTGGGATACCTGCTGGAGATCATGGTGCCGATGCTGGATTATTTGAGCCTGATTCTATACCCCGTTTGCTGCATGCTGGGCGCGCTGCTGTTTTCGGACAAGAGCGAACGCAGGCTGGAGGAGGAGCGCACCATGGGCCGGCGCGGGGGGCAGTGGAACCCCCACATTCGTACGCCGATGTGCGCGGGGCTAAGCACATTGGTGTTTGAGGGCGTACACCTGATTTATATCTATCTAAGCGGCGTGGCGCTGGATTCCGGCCATTGGGGCCGCGCGCTGCTCAACGTGATATATACGATGGCTATCGCCGGGCTGATTCAATTTCCCATTCGCTGGTGGATGGGTACCTATAAGCTGGCCAAGGCGCGCTAAGGGCGCACGAAAACCCCGGGAGGTGATTTGGCATGAGAAAACGGCGCGGCACGCCCAAGGAGCGCCAGGGCTACAACCTGGGCGGGCGCTACCTGGCGTTTTTGGTGATTACGCTGGGTATGTTCGGCTACCTGATCAGCGGTATTTTTCGCTTGCAGCTGGTGGATAACGAGCAATACGCCGAAAGTGCGGAGAGCCGGCGCACCACCAAAATTACCCTGCGCGGCAGCCGCGGCATGATTACCGATGCGGATGCGGTGATTTTGGCGCGTGACGCGGATATTTACAACGTGACGTTTTACCGTGACGCGGGGCAGAACAGCCGGGCGGAGTACGCGGCCTTTACCAAGGCCATTTATGAAACGATCCAGATCATCGAGAAAAACGGAAACGAGCTGGACGTAAGCAGCGTGATTCAGCGCGACGGGGAAACGGGCGAGTGGATATTCAACTTTGGCAGCGGCGTGAAGGAATCCGTTTTGCAGACCCGTGAATCCCAATGGCGCAGCAACCACTATTTAACGAATATGACAAAATACGCCACGGCTGAACAATGCTTAAACCAGCTTAAGCTGCGCTACCGCATCGTAAACACCTCCGAGGAGGCAAAGGCGCGCAGGGCGGATGAGGAAGGCCGCGGCGTGACCTATGTGGAGGATATCCTGCTGGATGAGGAAACCATGCTGAAGGTAATGGCGGTTTTCTCCGAAATGCAGATGAACCTGTTTAACTCCCAGCCCATTGTGATTGCCAAGGACGTGCCGTATGAAACGGTTATTGAAATTGAAACGCGCTCGATGACGCTGCCGGGTATGGAAATTGCCATGGGCACCAAGCGCGTATACCCGCGCGGCACCCTGGCCGCCCAGGTGATCGGCTATATGGGCGCGATCCCTTCCACGGCCAAGTGGCTGGAGATTAAGGACAAGGGCTACAAGTATTCCGATACGATCGGCGTGGACGGCATAGAGGCATCCATGGAGGATTGGCTGACGCAGAACACCGACCTGCGCCAGGGCTACCGCATTGTGGAGCGCAACAACATCAACAAAATAACCCGCGAAATCAGCTACACCGAGCCCGAGGACGGCAACAACGTAAAGCTGACCATTGTGGCCAGCTATCAGCAGCAGGCCGAGCGCGCGCTGGCAGAGAACGTGGCTTCCACCCGCAGCAGGCAGGAGGGTATGCTGATGGACGCCCGCTGGCTGGACAGCAACAAGGAGGATATTGAAACCCGGAAGTGGGAGAAGTATCCTCTGTCGCTGGCGGAGCGCGCGGCCATGATGGTTGTGGATATGGAAGGCCGCGTGCTGGCCATGGCGAACTACCCCACCTTCGATTTAAACGCGCTGGTAGAGGCGGAGGACGAGAGCCGCGCCATTTTAAGCGATACGCGCAACGTGCTTATGAATTACAACATCCATGCGCGCGGCACGCCAGGCTCCATTTTCAAGATGGTATCCTCGCTGGGCGCGCTTTTGGAGGGCGAGCTGCTCACCAATGAAACCATCAGCGACGAGGGGCGCTTCATGCTGGTAACCACGGTGGAAAGCCAGGCGCCTAAATGCTGGATCAGCGAAGGCAACCGCTATCAGCATCAGCATCAAACCATCATCGAGGGGCTGGCGCATAGCTGCAACTATTTCTTCTACACGCTAGGCTACCGGCTGGGCGAAACGCGGCTGTACCAGTACGCCAGCGAGTTTGGCCTGACCAGCAAAACCGGCGTTGACCTGCCTGGCGAGGAGCGCAGCGTTGTGGGCTGCCAAACCAGCCTGTACGACCCGGACAAGGCTATGGACGAGGCTTCGCAGGACACGGCTGTGCCCATCATTGTGTTTAACTCGCTGAAAAAGCACTTGCGCAACTGCGGGGCAAGCCGCAACATCACCTATGACGACGAACGCCTGAACCGCTGCGTGAAACGGCTGATGGATATGGCCGTCAACACCGACCAGGGCACGGGCGGCGAATTGTGGCTGCAACAGATCCGCCCCATATTGATGGAAGAATTGAATATGACCCGTGAGATGGTGTATACGCAGTCCATCATCGGCGATACGTTCAATTATCTGAACGATATCAAGTGGGGCCCCTCGCAAACGGTACAGGTAGCCATCGGCCAGTCCATTACGGTGCTTACGCCGGCGGCGGTCAGCCGCTACGTGGCGGCGCTTGGCAATGGCGGCAAGGTGTACAACCTGATGCTGGTGGATTCCATCACCTCCCCCGAGGGCGACATCGTAAGCCAGCGCACGCCCAGCCTGATGAACGAATTTGAGGGCGCGGAGGAATACCTGCCCTACATCCTCAAAGGCATGGAGGGCGTTGTGGACGAGAGCGGTACCGCCGCCAAGTACTTCCGCAAATGGAAATACCGCGAGCAGGTGTGCGCGAAAACGGGAACGGCCGAGGTTACCACCATCGACCTGGAAAACAACGCGTGGTTCGTTATGCTGGCCCCCTATGCCAGCGAAATGGTGAACGGTGTGCCCGTGATCACGCAGGAGCCGGAGATTGCGGTGGTGGTATTCATCCCCAGCGGGTACAGCGGCGGCGAGGCCAGCATGGCCGCGCGTGAGTTTGTGGGCTGGTACATGGATCAAAAGACGCTGAGAACGGAAAGCGAAGTGTTCCCCAGCGGCAATGAACTGGCGCCGTAACGCGCCCGGGAGGAAGCACAGATGAGCCAGTCATGGGTGGTTGTAAGCGGCAAGGGCGGCGTGGGCAAATCCATGGTTTCCATGGGGCTGGGCGTGGCCCTGTCCAAGCGCAAGATGCAGTGCTGCTGCGTGGACGCGGACATTGGCCTGCGCAACCTGGATATGCTGATGAATATGCACAATAAAGTGGTATACGACGTGCTGGATGTGGCCCGCAAGGACTGCAAGCTGAAATACGCGCTGATTCCGCACGCGATGCACGAATCCCTGCTGCTGCTGCCGGCGGCGCAGCTGGGCAGCGTGGAGCAGCTTGACGCCGGGGACATGGAGCGCATTGTAAAGAAGCTGAAAAAGCGCGTGGCCTATGTGATAATGGACGCGCCGGCGGGCATTGGACGCGGGGTGGAGAACCTGCTGCCAGCGGCGGACCACACCCTGCTGGTAACCACGCCGGACGACGTAGCCATGCGCGACGCGGAACGGGTGATTTCCCTGTTGGAGAAGGCGGGCAAGCCGCGCCCCATGCTGGTGGTGAACCGCGTGATTCCCAAGATGGTGGAGGCGGGCGAGATGTACAGCCCGCAGACGGTGGCCGCCACGCTGGATGTGCCGCTGCTGGGCTTTGTGCCGGAGGACCGCGCGGTGCTGGCCGCCATCAACCGGCATGAAAGCTTTATGGATCACGAATGCCCGGCGGAGCAGGCTATGGAGCGCATTGCGCAGCGTTTTCTGGGCGAATATATTCCTATGCCGGCATTCCCGCAGAAAAGGCGCGGGCTGTTTGCCTGGTTGCATAGGAAGGAACAGGGCCTTGAGGGCTGAGGCCGCCGGTGTGGAGCGGCGCATGGAGGTGAAACCGTAGCATGATGCTGAACGAATCGCGCAGGTCGCGGGCGCACTTTGACCTGCCGCTGGCTCTGATGGTATTTGGCCTGGCGGCTTTTGGGGTTTTGAGCGTATCGGTCGCTACGTTTAATACGTCCTCCCAGGCGGAGGATACCATTTTAAACTACATCGTGGCCTCATACTATGGCATGCGTCAGGCGATCTTTTTCCTGATTGCGCCGGTGATCGTGGGCGTGATTACGTATTTCCCGTATGAGTTTATCCGCAGGCGCTCCACGCTGTTTTACTATGTGGCATGCGGGCTGCTGCTGGTGGCGCTGGGCGGCCAGGCCGCGGGCGTGAAGGCGTGGATCGATATCATCTGGGGCTATACCATTCAGCCCTCGGAATTTGTGAAGCTGGCATGCATCATCGTGACCGCGAAATACCTGGAAGGCGAAATGGATCCCATGAGCAACATGCGCAGCGTGCTGCGCCTGGGCGTATTGATGGGCATTCCGTGGGTGCTTACGCTGGCGCAGGGCGAAATGGGCAGCGTGCTGGTAATGATTTTTGTATTTGGCGTGATGATGTACTTTGGCGGTATGCGGCTGCGTATTATGGGCGGCATTGTTGCGGTGGGCGTTATCGGCCTGGCGCTTCTGTACGGCTACATGATGGCTACCGGCTCCGAAAATTACCGCCTAGTGCGCATTTTGAGCTTTGTGAACCCCGAGCTGGTGGACGAAAACGCCGTATACCAGGTAAGCAACTCCAAAATTGCCATCGGCTCCGGCGGGCTGCACGGGCGGGGCATTTTTGTGCAGGGCTCCTTCAGCCAGCTGGATTACGTGCCCGAGGACTGGACGGACTTTATCTTCTCCACCATTGGCGAGGCGTTTGGGTTTGTGGGGTGCGCGCTGGTGATTTTGACCTATCTGCTGATTATCGTGCGTATGCTGTATCTGGCGCGCTACACGCTGGACCGCTTTGGGCAGATGATAATTATCGGCGTGATGGCGATGCTTCTGTTCCACGTGTTTGAAAATGTGGGCATGACCACAGGCCTGATGCCGGTTACGGGCATCCCGCTGCCGTTTTTGAGCTATGGCGGCAGCAACCTGGTAACGAATATGGCGGGAATCGGCCTGGTGCTGAACGTGATTAAAAACCGCAGCGTGACGATGATGCCAGGCATTGCCCCGCAAACGCTGAACATGCGCAAATGGGCGCAGTAATGGCGGGATAGGGCTGGCAAAACGCGGCTTTGAGCGCTGGAGCGTTTGACTTGGTTAAGAAGCGGTGGTACAATGCCCGCATTCTTTAAAGGCCATAAGGAGGAAGGAACGTGGACATTGGGGCGATCCTGAAAGAGCTGTTCGGGGGCGTAGGATACCTGTTCTCGGCAGAAGGGTGCAAAACGTTGGTGATGTTTGCGATTGCGGGCGCGCTGATTTACCTAGCGATCAAGAAGGATTACGAGCCTACGCTGCTTTTGCCCATAGGCTTTGGCGCGATTCTGGCCAACCTGCCCCCGGTGATTGACGCGGTAAGCGGCCAGGCGGCGGCCAGCGTGCTGGGCGAAGGCGGCTTTTTGACGGTGCTGTTTAACGCGGGCATTGCCAACGAGCTGTTCCCGATACTGATTTTTATTGCCGTTGGAGCGATGATTGACTTTTCGCCGCTTTTGAAGGATCCTTCGATGATCTTTTTTGGCGCGGCGGCGCAGTTTGGCATCTTTGCCACGTTCATGCTCTCGCTGGTGTTAATTCCCGTGGTGCTTCCGGAAACGGCGGGGAACAACAGCCTGATCATACGGCTGGCGAGCGCGATTGGCATCATTGGCGCGGCGGACGGGCCGACTACGCTGTATGTGGCTAATTATTTTAACCTGAAGGACTATATGGCGCCCATCAGCGTGGCGGCGTACAGCTATATGTCGCTGGTGCCGGTGATTCAGCCTCCGGTGATCCGCACGCTGACGACGAAGAAGGAACGCATGATCCGCATGGATTATAACGAGGAGCGGGCCTCCAAGCTGGCGTTAATTTTGTTCCCCATCATTGTGACTGTGGTGGCGGGCGTTATTGTGCCCATGAGCGCGCCGCTGGTAGGCAGCCTGATGTTTGGCAACCTGATTCGGGAATGCGGCGTTTTGGAGCGGCTGAGCAAGACGGCGCAGAACGAGCTGGCAAGCCTGGTGACCATTCTGCTGGGCATTACCATTGGCGGCACGATGGTGGCAGACAAGTTCCTGCGGCTGGATACGCTTTTGATTATGGGCTTGGGCCTGATTGCTTTTGTGTTTGACACGGCGGGCGGCGTGCTGTTTGCTAAGCTGCTCAATATGTTCCGCAGAAAGAAGATTAACCCCATGGTGGGCGCGGCCGGCATTTCGGCCTTTCCCATGAGCGCGCGCGTAATTCAGAAGATGGCTAAGGAAGAGGATCCCTACAATTTCATTCTGATGCAGTCCATCAGCGCGAACGTATCGGGCCAGCTGGGGTCAATCGTTGCGGGCGGCATGGTGATCGCGCTTGTGAGCATGATGCTGGGCGGCGCGTGGTAAGGGAAGCGAAAGGGAGTGGATGCAATGGACGGTTTGTTTGATGCAAGCGCCGCTGCCGGAACGGCGGCGCAGGGAAACGCCGGCTTGGCTGGCCTGTCCCTGCTAAAGCAGGGGCTGATTACCACGGTGATTGGGCTGGCGGGCGTATTTTTGGTGCTGACGCTGTTTTACATAACCATTAAGCTGATGCAGCGCATTCATACCAAGGACGAAGGCTAAGGAGGCGGGCGCATGTATACGCATGAGGATATGGCGGAAGTGGAACGGCTGCTGAAAAAGCGCTGGCGTGCCGCGGCGATTCCGGCCGCGCTGGTGCTGGCCGCGGGTATCGCGCTGTTTGTGGTTGGCAGGATGAACCGCAGCGATACCATGTGGATGGCTACGGCAGCGCTGACTGTGCTGGGAGGCGGATATTTTTTGTTTTTGTACGGCGTGTGGGTGAAGCCTGCGCGCGTGTACCGCCGCCATGTGGATTACATGCTCAATGGCCGCATGCGGGAAACGACAGGCGTGCTAAAGAGCTTTTCCGAGGATGTGAGCGACCGCGAGGGCCTGGAGTGTCACGCGATGATGCTTAACGTGGGCGAGAAGGACGACCCGGAGGACGACCGGCTGTTTTACTTTGACGCGTTGAAGCCCTGGCCCGGCTGGGCGGCGGGGACGCGGCTGACGGTGAAGAGCAACGATAAGATGGTGGCTTCCATTACGGAGGGATAAATACAAAAAACCGGGTGCGGGCACCCGGTTTTTTGTATGAAATAGCCGTTGAAACCTAGGGCAGATGGAAAAACTGCATAAGAGAAATTGTGTAAAATTCCAGAATTTGAACAAGAAGCTTGCGTATAAGGTCGAATTTAGATATAATATAGACAAAACACCGGGTAGCAATCCGTCCCAAGGGGTGTATGTTCATGAAACCTTATTATGAAACGCTGCGTGAGATGCGTGAAAGCCGCGACCTGAAACAATCGGATATCGCCATGGTTCTGGGTACCACACAACAGGTGTATTCCAGATATGAAAATGGGATTAACGAGTTGCCAATCCGCCATTTGGTTACGCTGTGCGGATTCTACCACATCAGTGCGGACTATGTTTTGGGGCTGATTGAAAAGGATTGACTGAACGCCAAGAGGCCGGGTGAGAAGCGAGAGCATCTCACCCGGCCTTTTGCGATGGCGGCGAATGTTGCATGAGCGGAGAGATAGCGGAGGATAGGCCGCACATTCAAAGTGAATACGCTTCTTTAGGCGTTTTTGATGCGGCGCCAAGCATTTCTACAAAAAACGGCATAACCCACGCTATGCCGCTTTTTGAAAGCGATTTCTGCTGTTTGGCGGCCGCGCTTTCATTTGGCTCAGGAACGGCTAAGCTCGTCCGGGGAAAGGCTGAAGCTGGGGACAAACGTTGTGATGAAGGCCTGAACCTCCGGCAGGGAGATTTGCTGAAGGCTTTGCTGGATGGTGCTTTTTGCCTGGGCAAAGTCGCGGTTGCCCATTTTTTCTTCCTCGATGCATTTGAGATAGGCGCTGATGCGGTCCGCCGCTTTCACCAGCTTCCACGCATAGGTGGATTCATCGGGGATAACATAGGCGGCGAAGGAGGGGCGCATGTCCGCGGGGAGCATGTCCAGCAGCTGCTCGCGGGCATGGGATTCCAGGCTGCGGTAAGCGTCCTGAATGCCGGGGGTTTTGTATTTGACCGTCGTGGGCAGATCGCCGGTAACGACCTCGCTCACATCATGATACAGGGCCAGCATGGCCACGCGCTCGGGGTCGATCTCACGCTGATAACGGGTTTTGGCAAGCACCGCTAGGCCGTGGGCGATGAGCGCGGTTTGCATACTGTGCTCCATATCGTTTTCCGGCACGGTGTTGCGCATGAGCCCCCAGCGGCGTATGAGCCGGAGGCGGTCCAGATAGGCGAAGAAATGGCTCATGAACGGCTTGCTCCTTACACAGGCGGCGCTTAGAGCACGTTAGAGCTGGTGCACTCCACGTAAACGCTGCCGTCCTTGCGGCGGGTGAGCTTTGCCTTATTGCCCTCGCCGTCATCAATGGTCATTTTTTCAATCTCGTTGAGAGTGAGAAAATTTACAACGTCGCTTTCCACAAAGGCGACCCAGTTTTTGCGGTCGCGTTTGGGCTTTTCGGTGGTTTCGGTCATTTCCTGAAGGGTTTTGCGTTCTTCTGCCATGGGAAAATCCATCCTTTCAACAAAAAGCTAGGGGTTCATGATACCGCATTTCAAACGGAATGGCAAGGCGGATTTTGCGCTGCGTGGAAAACCAGCAGCGTGCCCTGCCGCACGGTGATTTGCGCGGGAACGCCGTCCTGAAGCACCTGATTGCTTACGCCCAGGGGAAAATCGCAGGTGAGCGTGTGCTCCGAGAGCGGATAGAGAAGGCCGCGCAGGGTAACGCCCAGGGCGCGGTCGCCATTGCAAAACACGCTGACAAGCGTTCCCTTGGGAAGCGGGGGCAGGGTGAGCGTGCCGTTGGTAAGGGCGTAGGCATCGTAATCGCGGGCGGCCAGGCGCAGCGACGCGCCCATACGGCTTAGGCGGCACATGCTTTGCAGGTTTGCCAGCAGATGGCCGATTCGCCCGCCGCTGCCGCCATAGAGCGCAAAGCGGCGATAGCCTAGCTCCCAGCCCCGTGTGAGCGCCAGGCCGGTATCGGTATCGTCCTTTTGAACGGGATGCCGCTCCATGGGCAACCCGGGCGGAAGCGGAAAATCCCCCAGGGAATCCAGATCGCCCAAAAGCAGGTTGGGCGTTACGCCCATGGCAAGGAGCGGACGCAGGCCGCCATCCGCCGCGATGATCAAATCCTCCGGGCCGGGCGAAAAGCCGCGCGGCGCAAAATCACCCGCGCCTACGATATAGCATATGCACATACAGAAGGCCTCCGCAACGGTAACTATTCTTCATCTGGTATGTATTCCATCAGATCGCCAGGCTGGCAGCCGAGCGCGGAACAAACCCTGTTCAGAACGCCAACAGGCAGCTCTTTAATGGAACCTGTGCAAATGGCGGAAACAGTCGATGGACGGATTCCCGTTATTTCGGATAACTGTTTCTGATTCATATCATGAAGGGCTAATTGCACTCTCAAGCGAAACTTTATCACAGCCATTTCTCCTTATTTATGATAAGTTATTATATCACGTCTTGCGTTCCTATACAACATATGCAAAAAGAATCCAACGGGAAAGATGTATACATTAACGTCTGACGAGCCGACGGAAGTGAAAAAAGCATCCAGACCAACTTGCCACAGCTCACAACAAAAATGGAGAGCTGGCGTATTTTCCCACAGCCGCTTCAACCCGCAATCCAAATGAAGCGCGGACTTGACAAATACGCAGCCGGTGCTATAATACCCCTGAACCAAACAACCGCTAGGGGCGCAGAAATGCTGAGATGGCCTTGCCTGAGGCCGGTCCCTTTGAACCTGATGTAGGCAATCCTACCGTAGGGAAGCGAAAGATACGAAAGATCGCAAAAGCGTTTTCGTTGCCGCCATCCATACGGATGGCGGCATTTTTTGTACCGATGGCGGCATGTGGGTTCAAACGCTGGAAGGAGGAAGAAACATGGCTTTTAAATTTGAGGATGTAAACCTGACCGGCTGGATTCTTGTAGGGGTACTGATCGTGTGCGCCGCCGCGCTGTTTGTGATCGCGCGCAACCGCCAGAAATGGACGACCCGCATGCTCGCCAACGCGGCTATTTGCATGGCGCTGAGCTTTTTGCTTAGCTACATTCGCCTGTTCAAGCTGCCGCAGGGAGGATCGGTAACGGCGGCCTCGCTGCTGCCGATTATCGCGTTTGCTTACAGCTACGGCACGGCGCCGGGGCTTGTGGTTGGCATTGCCTACGGCTTTTTGCAGATGATTCAGGATCCCTGGATTGTAGGCCCGATACAGGCGATTTTGGATTACCCGCTGGCGTTTGGCTGCATTGCGCTGGCCGGCATTGCACGCAAGCTGCCCGATACCTACGGCTGGCTGGTGGGCGTGCTGCTGGCGGGCATAGGCCGCTTTGTGTGCCACGTGCTTAGCGGCGTGGTGTTCTTTGCGGAATATGCCGAGGGTACGGGCCTCTCTCCGTTTGTGTACTCGGTATCGTACAACTCGTTCGTGTTTGTGGATTTGGCGATTTGCGCGGTGGTGATCGCGTTCCCGCAGGTGCGCAAGGCGCTCAAACGCATGACGGAAGAACACCGTTAAGCGGGCACACAGCAAAGCCGCTCCATGGCCAGCAGGCAGGCCGTGGAGCGGCTTTTGGTATGCGCGGCTTAAATATCAATGAACTCGCGGAATTCGCGCATGATGCCGATGCCATCGGGATAATGCGCGGCAAACTGGGGAACGGCGTGGCTGGGGAAGCTGTTGCCCTCGATGAATACGGGGCCTTTCTCGGTAATGGCTACATCCCAGGCCACAAAACGCATCTGGGGCACCTTCTGGGCAGCCTTGAGGCACATGGCCTTGGCTTCCTCAAAAAACGGCACCTCAAAACCGATGATGGGCGTATGGGTGATGGGGTGCTCGGTATAGGTGTTGCCCTGCTTATCCGCGCCGACGGTGAGCAGCTTGCCGGTGGCCAGATCGACGCGCGCAGCCATACCGCCCTGATCGACGTTATCCATGACGTTGCCGTTGCCGATGCGCAGGAAGGCGTAGACGATGCCCTGCTTTTTATCGCCCAGGAGGGTGGCGATGCGGATGGTATTGACGGATGTGGGACACATGGCCATCATGCGGGGATGCTGGATGACGCGCTCCTCAATGATGCCGATGTGGTTATCCAACAGCTCCTGAAGAAAAGCGGCCTCGCGCCCCAGCCAATGCTGCGCCGTGTAGCGGGCGATGCCCACGCCGCTGCTGCCCTCCAGCGGCTTGGCGATGATATCCGGGTAGGTTTGCAGGAAGGAAACAAAGGAGGCGGGATCCGTACTGGCGGAGATTTTCATCCAGCCGCGGCCGACTTCCTCTTTGAACAGCTCGTTGAAGGTGGCCTTATCGTCAAAGAGGTACCAATACGCCTTGTCGTTCATGCGGCGCACGATGGTATTGCTCAGGCCGCGGGTAATTTGGGTTTTGCGCTGCTCATCGTTCAAACGGTACATCTGCGCAATTTTATAATCCATATAGCCGGCGTTATACTTGAGCGCACAGCGCAGCATATCGCACAGCAACCAGATACGGCTTTTGCCGCTGCGCTGCGTAAGCAGCGCGGTGGTTTTCCACATGGCCTTCCAGTCCATACGAACCAGGCGTTTGAAGAAGAAGGAGAGCCGTGACATGGAGGTTCCTCCTTTGATAGATTAGACGTTGAAGCGGAAAAGGACGATATCGCCGTCCTTCATAACATAGTCCTTGCCCTCGCTGCGAACCAGGCCCTTGTCGCGGCAGGCGGCCATGCTGCCCAGCGCGTTGAGGTCGTCGAAGGCGACGACCTCGGCCCGGATGAAGCCGCGCTCAAAATCGGTATGGATTTTGCCGGCGGCCTGGGGCGCTTTGGTGCCGTTGACGATGGTCCAGGCGCGGCATTCATCCGCGCCCGCAGTGAGAAAGGAAATGAGGCCCAGCAAGGAGTAGCAGGCGGTGATCAGGCGATCCAGGCCGCTTTGGCCCAAGCCAAGCTCGCTTAGGAATTCCTGCTTTTCCTCGGGCTCCATCTGCGCGATTTCTTCCTCTATTTGCGCGCTGACGGTGAACACCTGGGAGCCCTCGGCATCCGCAATTTTGCGCACAGCCTGCACATAGGGCAGGTCATCCATGCCGTCCCCAATATCGCTATCGGCAATGTTGGCGGCATAGATGACGGGCTTATCCGTGAGAAGGAACCAGGAGGCGACGATCTCGCGCTCGTCGCTGTTCATAGGGAAGGTGCGCACGGGCTTGCCGGATTCCAGATGCGCCTTCAGGCGCGCGCCCAAGTCGGCCTCCATGGCCATGCGCTTATCGCCGTTGCGCAGGAGGTGCTGGGCCTTATCGGTGCGGCGCTCTACGGTTTCAAGATCGGCAAAGATGAGCTCCAGCTGAATAACCTCGATATCCCGTGCGGGATCGATGGAGCCATCCACATGGATGATGTTCTCATCCTCAAAGCAGCGAACGACGTGCACAATGGCGTCCACCTCGCGGATGTGGGAAAGGAACTTATTGCCCAGGCCCTCGCCCCGGCTGGCGCCCTTGACCAGGCCGGCGATATCCACAAACTCAACTGTGGCGGGGGTGACCTTTTTGGGCTGGTACATGGCGGCCAGCACGTCCAGGCGGGAATCTGGAACGGGAACCACGCCGGTGTTGGGCTCGATGGTGCAGAAGGGATAGTTCGCGGCCTGAGCGCCTGCGCGGGTAATTGCGTTAAAAAGGGTGCTTTTGCCTACGTTAGGCAAACCGACGATTCCAAGTTTCAATGAAGCCACTTCCTCAGTACATACGTTTTCAATAAGGTAGTATAGCCCGAAAAGGATAAAAAAGCAATTTCGTTTTGGAATTTGGCTTCTATAAGCAGGGTTTGGAGAAGGCAATTTGGAGGGGCAAGGATAAACGGCGAACAATATGGAGAACGGAAAAATAAAAGTTTCGGGAATAAGAAGAAAGTTTTGACTTGTAAAATTGAAAAAAGTTCGGAAAAGACAACTTTCAAAAAAAGAAGCCAAAAAAATCGAAAAAAAGTGTTGACTTCGGGTTGGAAGCGTGCTATCATGTAC
>URUF01000035.1 GCA_900550955.1 uncultured Eubacteriales bacterium
CCTAAGGGGGGAAATCGAAATCCCCCCTGGCCCCTCTGGCCCTAGCGGAGCGGGCTGGCTGCCGCTCTACCCGCATCGGCCTCACCCCGCGCACGTGCTCCAAAGCGCAAAAGAAAACGCAACGCACCGGGAAGGCGCACCTCGCCAAAGCGGGCTGCCTCCCAGCCAGGCGGCGCAGCCCGCCCTCACCCCTCGCGCACGCGCCCCAAGGCGCAAAAAAGAAAATCAATGCCACGGAAGGCTTACGCCTCCCTGGCATTGATTGACACCGCCCCGCGCCCATGCTACAATACCCGTAAGGCCGCATGGCTTCCGGCGGGCAGGCTAACGATGGCGCTTGGCTTCCATCCCCCATTCTGCCAAAGAAGGGCGGGATGGCATGATGACGGACTTCGCGTTATTGTCTATCATCCTCATGATGATCTCTCTCGTAGCTATGCTTCTTAGCATGCATACGAGGAAAGAAAAGCAGAGCCGCCATCCAGCGCGAACTGGTTGGCGGCTCTACTTCCACTTGAGGAGGGGAAACGCCGGCAGAAAGCGTCATCCCTTCCCGCCGTTATTCTAGCATGTCGCGTGCGGCTTGCCAAATCCCGAAGCCCGGCCGGAGGCGCGGCCCGCCTCCCACCCAAGTTTCTTGGCAGCCGCCGCCCAAGCCAGCCGCAGGGCCCTCCGCCCTCCGGCGGCCTTATCCGCAACACCAAACGCACACGCCCAAGCTCTGCGCGCCCATGGCGCGCAGTCCGGGGGTCCAGGGGGCCGCCCCCTGGGGGAGGTACTTTTGAGCAGCCGCACCACACGCTTTGTGCAAAACACAATCTCCACGGCCCTGTATCAGCTTACGGCCATGGTGATGGGATTTATCACGCCCAGGCTGATGATTTTGTATTATGGGTCGGAGGTCAACGGGCTGATTGTTTCGGTCACGGAATTTTTGACGTATTTTAAAATGGTGGAATCCGGGCTGGCCGCCGCGGCCAACGCAGCGCTGTACGAGCCCCTGGCCAAGCGCGACAACGCGGCGATAAGCGCCATCGTATCCGCCGCGCGCGGGTTTTTTAACACGGCGGGCTGGCTGTTTGCCGCCATTACGCTGGTTCTTGCCGCGGCGTACCCGTTTTTTGTGCCGGTGCACGATGTAAACGGCGCGCTGCTGGGCAATGGGTATGTTATGCTTTTGATCGCCGCCATGGGCCTGTCCGGCACGCTGGAGTTTTTTACCATGTCGCGCTATCGGGTGCTGCTCACGGCCGACCAGCGCACGTATGTGGTATCGCTGGCCTCGATGGCCTCGCTTATGCTATCCACGGCGCTGATTGTGGCGCTGCCGTACCTGGGGCAGGATGTAATTGTGGTGCGCCTGGCGGCCTCGCTTACCATTCTGCTGCGCTCTGTGGTGTTTTTGAAGTATACCAGGAAGCACTATCCCGCTATCGACGCGTATGCCGCGCCCAACCGCGGCGCGATGAGCCAGCGCTGGGACGCCCTCAACGTGGAGCTGACAGGCGTGTTCCAGCAGGGTGCGGGCGTAATCCTGGGCACGGTGATCACGCGCGAGGCGGGCGTGCTAAGCGTATACGGCGTGTATCACATGGTCACGGTGGGGCTGTGGGGCATTTTGAAAATGGCCACCACGGGCATCTTCTCCATCTTTGGCAATTTGCTGGTAAGCGGCAAAAAGCAGGCCTTCCAGCGGGCGTACAGCGATTTTGAATGCCTGTACCACATGGCGGTATCCATCCTGTTTGGCGTTGCGACGGTGCTGATTGTGCCCTTTGTAACCCTTTACACCCATGGCATAACGGACGCAAATTACAACGCGCCCCTGCTGGGCATGCTCATCATCCTGGAGGCGCTTACCAACCACTGCAAAATGCCCATGGACCTGATGATTTCCTCCAGCGGCAAATTTCGCGAGGTACGGGCGCACTGCATTGCGCAGGTGGCCACAACGGTTGTGTGCGGCACGGCGCTGGGCGTGCTGCTGCTGCCCTATGGGGCGGAAAGCTCGCTGTGCGGCATTGTGGCGGGCGTGTGCCTGGGCAACCTAGTGCGCACGGTGTGCCAGCTCCGCTTTGTGCCGCGCAAGATAACGGGGCTTAGCTGGCGCAAAAGCGCGGTGCGCATTGTGCACATGTTTGCAAACGTGGCGGTCATCGCCGTGCCGTGCCTTATGCTCATCAGCCCGCCCCGCCGCTTTTTTACCTGGGCCATGTACGGGGTGATGCTGGTATTCTACGCCACGGCGGTTACGTTCGCCTCCACCTGGCTGTTTGACCGCAAGGCCCTCAAGTCGCTTTTCTCGCGGTTGAAGTATATGCTGCGGCGGATGTGAGGCCGCCAAGGCGGCATGCAGGCGCATGTCCTTTTTGATAACGCATGCAGGCCCCGGCGAAAATCGCCGGGGCCTGCGCGCGTCAGACTGTTGATAAACCCCATGGGAGGTTTGGAGGGCCGCAGACCCGCAGCCGTGAGGTTTTACAAGCATGAAGCACGGCAGTGCTTCGTGCGCCGATAAAACCGAGGCGTAGCGAGTAGGCGAACGACGCTTCTTCGGCGGAAAAGATCGCCGCAGGCGAGCTTTTCCGACGGCCTGCGCGCGTATATGGGCGAACGGCTGCTTATTCTCCAGCGGGCTCCGCCGCGCCAGCGTCCTCGAGCGCCATCTTGAGCAAATCCACCTCCACCTTGAGCCGGTCCGCCTCGCGGCGCGCCTCCGCCCATTTGCGGTAGGGCACGGCGGGCTCCGTTTCAGGCGCGGGCGCGGCGGCGCGCTCAAGCAATTGCAGCAATCCCTCCACCATGCGCTCAACGCCGGGCTCCGCCATGTGCCGCTCCAGCTTTTCCAGGCTGCCGCCGGGCCGGGAGGCGCGCTCGTAACGGCGGCAGGCGGTTACGTTTTCGGGGCAGGGCAAGCCCTCGGCCCGCAGCTCCGCGGCAATTTCCATAAGCATTTCAGGCTTGTTTTTCAAAATAGAGCGGTATTTGTTTTGGTAGCGCAGCATGCCCGCGCGGTCCCCGCCCGCCAGGCGGTTCACGCAGGCGCGCACGCTTTCGCCCTGGCCGCGGCCTATGAGCACGTCGCGCAGGAGCGCGTTAACCTCCTCCTGCGTAAAGGCGCGGAACGGCGTTTGCCGGGCCGCCAGCTCCGGCATTTCCCGCACGCGGGCATAGTAAAAGTTGCGGATGCTGTTGGGCTTGCGCGAAAGCCGCTCGCCCACATCGGCAAAAACATCGCGCAGGGGGCGGCCGTTGTCCGCCGCTTCCTTTACGGAAGAAAACAATAAATCGATCTCATCTTGCTGCCAGCCGCCTCTGGGGTGGGTGGAAGGGGTTTGTGTCATACCTATCGCCTCCGACGGATTTTGAATACAGGGCTTAGTATGGGAAGCCCCGGCGGGATTTATACTCTCAGCGCAGCCTAAGCAGCGTTTCCACGGGATCCGCCGCGCGTAAAAAGGCGTCCAGGCAGATGGCCTCCCGCTCCTGGGCGGTGTGGGCAAAGGCGTTTGGCAGCGTCATGCCCTCGCGGTATCGGGCAAGCAGCGCAGCGGTGAGCGCGTCGGCGGCCTGCGCCTCCCCCTGGGCGGGCAAAAGCCCGTAGGCCGTTGTGCGCGCCTGTATCCCCTCCCCCTCCAGGAAGGCCACAAACGCCCGCGCGTCCTGGCCGTCGCGGCACAGCGCGGCATAGCGCACACGGTCCGACACACAGGGCATGAGGACGTAGGCCTCCACAGCCTCGCCCGCCCGCTTCCGCGCCAGGTGCTCCCCAAGCGTGCATACCCTGGCCTGCCCCTCATCCGCATCCGTGCGGGCCAGGGCCGCCAGCTCCCCGCGGGCGGATGCGGGGCAGGCAAACAGAAGCTGTTGCAGCGCCACGCCCTTTGGCAGCGCAAGCCCCTTTTCGCCAAGCAGCCTGCGCCAGGGCAGGCTGGTAACTTCCCCGGCGCTTTCCTGCTCGGGCGGCGCGGGCGCGCCCAGGAGCGAATCCGTTTGGGGTGTTGGCTGCGTGCGCAGCCATTCGGCGGGCAGGCTGAGCACGTTGGGCGCAAGCCACAGCGGCACGGCATAGCGCACCCCGCCGCTTTTGCCGGACGCATCCGTCCCTTCGTCCCCGCCAAGGGGCATAAGCGCCCTTTCCGGCTCCGTCAGGCTGCCGGAGGCCATAAGCGCCACATCCGGCAGCACCGCGCCCGGGGCCAGCAGCTCCTGCGCGTCCACCGTGCGCAAAAACACGCGCACGCCCCCCGCTTCCTTTTCAAAGGCGGCGCAGGCCTCGTTAAGCAGCTTGCGGTCGTCCACGCCGCCGGGCAGCAGCCATACCGTGAGCGTGCGGGCGCGCGGCGGGCGCAGCCGCTGGTCCATGCGGTTGGGATCGGCTTGCAGGGCCCCGCGCCACAGCCCCGGCAGCGCGCACAGAAGCGCCGCTGTTGCCAGCAGCGCGCTAAGCAAACTGGCCCTGCGTGCGCTCATTCGTCCTCGCCCCCTTCTGCGTGCCACAGCATATGCGGCCGGGCTTGGAAACATGCGGCGTTGTTTCCCTCCGCCAAAGGTGGTATAATACGGGGCGGAAGCATTGCACTTTGTTGAAGGAGGCGTTTTCAACGATGATTGCCATCGCCTGTGACCATGCCGGGATTGACCTGAAGCCGCACGTAATTGCGGTTTTGGACGAGCTGGGCATTCCCTACAAGGACTTGGGCACCAACAGCCACGAAAGCGTGGATTACCCCGTATACGGCGCGCGGGCCGCAAAGGCCGTAGCTAGCGGCGAATGCGACCGAGGCATTGTAATGTGCGGCACGGGCGTGGGCATCGCCATGGCCGCCAGCAAGATACCGGGCATCCGCTGCGTAAACTGCACGGACACCTATTCCGCCAAGATGAGCCGCATGCACAACAATGCAAACATCCTCTCCCTGGGCGCGCGCGTGGTGGGTAGCGAGCTAGCCAAGGACATTGTGCGCATATGGCTGACCACCGATTTTGAGGGCGAGCGCCATGCGCGCCGCGTGGGCTTGCTGGACAAGCTGGACAGGGGCGAAGCCTTGGAATGAGCGCCTGGCTGGCGCCAGGCCGTTTCTGCCCACGCCACAGGAGGCTAGCGCGCCGCTTGCAGGCCACGCCGCCATGCCGGTTGAAGCGGTTACGCGTTTGAGCGGTATGGGTTGGGCGGCATTGCGGCGGGGCGGGCGGCCCCATACGGATGTTCCTATTGATATGCGGCTGGGATTGGAAGGCCGTGGACGCATGAAAAGGGCGCGCCGCAGAAAGAAAAACTGCGGCGCGCCCTTTTTATGCATTCGGATTCCCGCCCTGCGAGAGAGGCCGTGGAACGCGGTATTTGCTTTTTCTTAAGCGCGGCCGTATTATGGCCAGCGCCATGCGCGCATTTGCAAAACGGTATTGCCCGTAATGGACGGGGCTATTGGACGGGCTATCCCGCTTCAACAGCGCTTTAGAAAAAACGTTCTTCCCAGGCGCGGATTGGGCCATTCTCTTTCCTGCGCGCAGTATGCTTTTTGACCGCATTTCCCACATCGGTCAGGAATGAAGGACGCTGCCCGGCTTTCCATGTTGGATAAAGCATAAGCGAATACAGCGCAATGCGCGGGCATTGCTTCCGCGCCATTTTGCAAAGCGCCGCGCTTGCAATAAAAAAGGGGACTGTGAATATATTGAGGCATAAAAACAGGAAGTTTGCCGCCGTCAGCGCCATCAGAAACACGATTGTCCGCACCGTTATAGAAAGCGCTCTGGCTAGCGTCTGAATCATGCTTGTACGCCCTCCCTACCTTCCTCGCCCGCCACAAACCCACGAGATCACTGCGCCATCAGGCGCAAGGCGGCTTCCCCAGGGCCGGCGGCCCCGCCGGGGGTCAGGCCCGCAAACCTGCGCCAACGCTGCATCACGCGTTGCGGCTATAAACCCCCGTTTGGATCTCGCGGATATACGCGTCGATGCGGGGCACGCCGGGCGCAGCCTGCGCGTCCCGCACGGCCTGGTCGCGATCGTACTCCAGCTGGCGCAGGCGTATTTCAAAGGGCGCGGGCGCAGGCCCTTCCTCGCCCAAAAGCAGGGCGTAGCAGCATTTGGGCACGCCCAGGGCGTTGCCCACGCTGCCGGTGTTTACCAGCATGCCCGGCGACATGGTACGCAGGGCCTGCCTGTGCGCGTCGGCGTAGATGACCGCGTCATAGCGGCCCCCGTCGGGCGCTTGAAACAGCGGGTCAATCAGCGCCGGGTCCTCCTGCGGTATGATGAGCCGCTCCATAACCGGCCTGCCGTGGAACAGCCGTATGCGCCGCCCACTCAGCCACAGCTCATGCTCCAGCGGCAGGGAGCGAAGCGTTTCCATGCGGCGGGGGCCCAGCTGCTCCCAATAATACGCGTCCGGGGCAAACTGCCTGTTGCCCACGCCGTAATCCCAGTTGCCGCCAAGCACCACCTCGCAATGCGCAAAGGCCCAATCAAAGGTAAAATCGTTGTTGGGGCCCTTGCCCACCACATCGCCCAGGCACAGCACGCGGTCCGGCTTCAGGGCGCGCAAATCCTTTTCCAGCGCAAGGGTGGCCGGGCGGTTGCCGTGCAAATCCGCCACAAGGGCAATCAGCATACGCGGTTCCTCCTTCAAATACAGCGGGGTAGGGCCAGTATACCACAGCTTATGCGCGGGATGCAAAGGGTCCGCGTTGCGCAAACGTCCAGATCATGCTACAATAACGCCAGAGTTTTGTGCGGAGGGAGAGGGATACGCATGCGAAAAACCGTTTTGTGCCTGCTGCTTGCCCTGGCCTTTACCTATTCCTGCGCGTTAGCCCAGGAGGAGGATGCCTTTGCCACCTACATGCTGCCCGACGGCGCGGAGGCGGTCTTTTTCGCGGAGGCCGCCTCGCTGGACGTGCCCGACGGCCTGGAGCCGATGTATGCGCTTATGCTCACAGCCAGCTTCAAGTCGGACGTATATGTGGTGCGCATGAAGCATGGCCGCGCGCTGGCCAGCGTTAGCTGCACCCCGCTTGACGCGCCTGTGGACGCGCAAGCCATGCTTGCGCGCTGGCCCGAGATTGCGCAAACCATTTCCAAAACCGTGCTGTATATCAATGCGGATGAAAGCTGCGCCGCCGTGGCGCAGCGCTATGGCCGCGAGGCGTTCACCGTTACAACGGATATTGCGGTGGGCGATGAAAGCATGCTGCTTTTGCGCGCGGAGGGCCTTGCCTTCGCCCAGGGCAGCGACCTGATCGAGCTATGGGCCGTGCGCCCGGCCGACCCGGTGTACCTGTACGACGCGCAAGCCGCCGCCGAGCTGGCCAGCGACCGGGAGGATTTGCAGTT
Organism: uncultured Eubacteriales bacterium; assembly: GCA_900550955.1. Lineage (GTDB taxonomy): Bacteria > Bacillota > Clostridia > Christensenellales > Aristaeellaceae > Limiplasma. The sequence goes on from URUF01000035.1 coordinate 7,340, forward strand.
TTTCCTGGATAGCCTGGCATTCCCGGAGGCATAGGCCGCAAAAGAGGGGGAAATCACCATGGAAACCATCAGCATCGTCGTGCCATGCCTTAACGAGCAGGAGGCCATTCCCCTATTCTACGATGCGTTTTTGAGGGAAACCGCCGCCATGGACGTAGCCTTTGAGTTCTGGTTCATTGACGACGGCAGCACGGACGGCACCATGGACGCGCTGCGCGCCCTGAGGAAGGCGGATGAGCGCGTGCACTTCATCAGCTTTTCGCGCAACTTTGGCAAGGAAAGCGCCATGTACGCCGGCATGCAGGCCGCCACGGGCGCGTATGTGGCTATTATGGATGTGGATTTGCAGGACCCGCCCTCCCTGCTGCCGGACATGCTGCACGGCATCCGCAACGAAGGGTACGATTGCGTAGCCACCCGCCGCGTGACCCGCAAGGGCGAGCCGAAGGTGCGCAGCTTTTTTGCCCGCGCCTTTTACCGGCTGATCAACCGCATTTCCAAAACCCAAATTGTGGACGGCGCGCGCGATTTTCGCCTGATGACCCGCCAAATGGTTGAAAGCATCCTAAGCCTTGGCGAGGTAAGCCGCTTTTCCAAGGGCATTTTTAGCTGGGTGGGCTACCGCACCAAGTGGCTGGAATATGAAAACGTGGAGCGCGTGGCCGGGGAAACCAAGTGGTCGTTTTGGAAGCTGCTGTTGTACTCCATTGACGGCATCATCGGCTTTTCCACCGCTCCCCTGGCCATTGCCTCGGTGGTGGGGGTGCTGTTCTGCCTGGTCGCCTTTGTGCTCATTTTGTACTTCTTTTTCAAAACCCTCATCTGGGGCGACCCGGTCGCGGGCTTCCCGGCCACCATTTGCATCATCCTGCTTTTGGGCGGCATCCAGCTGTTCTGCGTGGGCATCCTGGGCCAGTATTTGAGCAAAACGTACCTGGAAACCAAGCGCCGTCCCATTTATATCGCGCGGGAGAGGGAGTGAGGGGGCGGGGGTGGCCCGCTTTCATTACGCGAAAAGGCTGCTTCCGCCATAATGATACGCTCACCGCTTCTGGGGCCCGTATGCTGCGCGAGTTTCAATGGAAAGGCGGCGGCGAGCGAAGCGTTTCGTAGTGAAAATCCCATACGAAAGGATGTGCGCCATGTTTCACTTTCCTTTCCAGCAGATGGCGGAAGCGTCCGGCCCCGTCATTCCGCTGGCCATTCTCCTGATTGAGGATGACGGGGATCGTCAGTTCGTTACCGGCCTTTACTTGCAATACAGAGAACTCCTTTATAAAACGGCAAAAGGCTTCTTTGCCAATTCTCCCTCTGAAATTGAGGATGCCATAAGCAGCTCCGCCGAAAAAATGTGCAAATATTGCAAAGAGCTCAAAGCCATTCCGTATGACAAGCGGAAGTTCTATATTGTTAAAATAGTCAGGAGCGTTTGCATTACGCGCTTGGCGGCGCTCCAAAAGCAACGTGAAAGACATGATTGGTTCGCGGACTCGGAAATAGTTGAAGGGACGGAAGATGAAAGCAGCGCTCATAGCATTGTATTCAGCAGGGTGTATGCCGACGATTTGCTCAATTCTTTTGCCACGCTCAATGACCGCGACAAAGAACTGATTCGCATGCGGCACATTGATATGATGGATTATGCCAGCATTGCCGAAGCCCTTCAGATAAGTGAAGGTGCGGCCCGAACAGCCGTTTCAAGAGCCAAAGCGCGCCTGGAAAAACTTGCACAGCATCATAAGGATGATATTTTATGAAGGCGAAAAATCGAAACCCCTTTACAGAGCAATGCAAGAACAGAAGCTTAAGCGATAAGGCCTATGATCTTCTTGGCGAACTTCTGCTGGAGCAAGAAACCAATCAAATGCTGGATGAGCTTAATGGGGACAAAGCAAACGGAACTTCTGCCGAGATGGACGCCTTTTTCGCCGCCCACGATAGGGCCAATACGCAACGAATTTACAAGTATTTTCAAAGGCGGCGTTTGAAGGGACTTCTTACAAAAACATTGCCCAGGGCCTTCCAGCTTGCTGCGATCGTTATCGCCTGCATATCCATTGTGGGCAGCATCGCTTTGGCTACCAACAAAACCGCCCGGGTTTATGTAATGAAACTGATTGCAATCATGTCGGACGAGTATACTTCGTTGAAACTGGTAGAGGATGAGGAAGCCTCCTTTGATGTTCCGGCTGGTTGGCAGGGGAAAAACTATCCTTCCTATCTTCCTGCGGATTTACAGGTTCTTTCTATACACTCCTATGCAGATTATCACTCTGTTGCCTATCAAAGCGCGGAAAATAGTACGGTGCAGTTGGATTTTTCCGAGCTTGGTTCAGGCGCTGAAACCAATATCGATACAGAAGATGCGACTGTTTGCGCTATCATGATACGCGATTATCCCGGTTTTCTGGTGATGAAAAAGGAAGACACCAGCCTGTATTGGAGCGATGGCCAAAGCTATTTCCTCCTGTTTGCGCAAAACATTGATAAAGACGTTTTGCTGGAAATAGCCGAAAGCGTAAAAATGATTCCATAAAAAATATTTTGTCTGTAACAAAACCGCCCTCCTTTTTGTTTTATGAGATGGAGAATATATAAAGGAGGTTTTTCTGTTTATGAAAAAAATCATATCGTTCCTCGTTGCGCTTGCTCTCATGGTCATTCTTGGCGCAAATGCAACCGCGGCTTCCTATCCGTTTGCATTTGCAAATATCATTTCACCAATGTATTCGTACACGCAAACGATAACGGCTACCCTATCTTTCGATGGTGCCAAAGCCAATTGCAGCGGCGCTGTAAAGCCTTCGGGCAACTATAATTGCTCTATAACGGTTACGTTATACAGGCAAAACGGCTCAGGGTGGGATTATATTGCATCGTGGTCTGGAAGTGCTACTGGTGGAAATAAAGCTTCGGCGGGTGGTTCCACAAGCGTAGGGAGCGGAACCTATCAAGTGATTGCATCCGCTAACGTGGGCGGAAAAGAGTTCCCATCCAAAACTGTGACCAGAACCAAGGACTGACATTGCTTTCCCATAAACCAGTGAAACGCGAAAGAAAGGAAGACGCTTTGTGAAAAAACGCTTTCTGTTGATACTTGTTATCCTTTTGGGATGTATGCTTGGCACAGCCCTGGCGGCAGAGGGGTTTACGATTCCAGAGATTCAAAACGCCGAAGGCCATCATGAAATTTTTCGTTCGATTGTGGTTCATGATTCCGTGCATCTGCTTTCAACCGGAAAGCGCCTGTACGCTCTCGATACCGAAACGCAGCAAGCTACGCTTGTGCCGGTGCATAACGCCAATCCGGAATATGAACAGATCCCGGAAACAGCCTTGCGTTTCCACAGAATTGCGAAAGGCGAAGCCGTCCCGGATTGGCTGAAGAAGGAAGCGTCCCTGATTGATATGCTTTTCTGGGACGGGAACGCGGTATATGGCGTTAACGAATTGAACGGCGCGTTATACCGCATGGATTTTGCCAAGGATGGGGCGATGCTTCACGCCCTTGCGAAGCTGGACTTCTTTTCGGAAGTCGAAGGAGAATGCATGCCGTCCCTTTCATCTGGCGTGGCCTGCAATGGTTCCCTCTATCTGATGATGTGCTTAGCGGCGGATGAAACACAGCCTTCCGTTTATCGTTTTGACATGCGCACCGGGGCGCGCGAGCCGCTCAAAGGGCAGGGTGCGATTGTGGAAATCGCCCGCTATCGGGATGACCATTTGCTGCTATTGGAGAAACTATCCGACACACAGTGGCAGATCACTGATTTTGATCCCGCCACAAGCAGCCGCAGCCTGCTTTTTGAAAGCGGCAGGGTGAACATCGCCAGTGAAAGTATCCTTGGATTATTATATGATCCCTGGCGAAACCGGGTATTGATACAGGCAGATAAAGAGCTTCTGACCTTCGTTAGCGAAACATCCTGCGAGGTTGTCGCGTATCTGCCGCCCATATGGTCCTATTGCCGGGCGATAGGTGAGGACGGCCTATTGTTGCTGCTGCACGATGAATCTGTCTATGCGCTGTCTACTCTGCAAAAAGAGCCGTTGTCCAAGCCCCTCCAGATAGCCTGCAACGATCTAGAGGCCTGGATGGATAACGGCTTCGCACAGGCTTATCCGAATATAGCGGTGAAACACAGACAAGTAAATGAATATGAGGCGGCATCGCTGCTTGCGGAGCAAATCGCTATCCAGTCAGACGAAATTGATATCTTCGAGGTTCCGATAGGGAGCGCCGCCCAAAAGGCGATCGAAAAGGGTTATTATTATCCGCTCAACCAGTCTGAAACGATCCGTGAAAAAATGAACGCATACCGTCCCTTCTTTCAGCAGGTTGCGATGAAAGGCATCGATATAGCCGCCATTCCAAGGAGGGCGGAACAGTATACGCTGGCGTATAGCAAATACGCGCTTGCCCAATTAGGGCTTACAGCGGCAGACATGCCCTCCAGCTTTATGGAACTGATGGACTTTTTGCTAGCCTGGGATGAACGGGTAGGCGGCGTTGCGCAGCAAGAAGAAATCACTCCCTTTGGGGATGGGCTTACAAATACGCAAGTAAAAGCCGTTTTGTTTCGTATGCTTAAGGATCAATATTACGTGCTGATGGAGAAAGATGCGTCGGCCATTCCTATTTACGAAGCGGATATGGCGGGCCTGCTGGACAAGTTATCGCTTGTATGCGCTACCATCCCGCAGGCCCCCGATGAAGCTCCCTATGTTGTTACAAATGAACGGTTCCAACATATCCAAGTGAACGATCAGCCGTCTTACCTTTTCAACGTATATAGTTCCTTTCATCCCGGGCGGCGCAACTTTTCAAACGCTGAATCCGTTTCTGATTTTGTTCCAATCGCTCTCACCCTGCCTTCGCAAGACCGCCCGCTGCTGCTTTTTGAAGGAACCCTATTCATCGTCAACCCCTACTCCTCTCAAAAGGAGCTGGCAATCCAGTGGCTCAGCTTTTACATGAATCACTTGCCCGCTAAGGATGCCGCGGTATTTCATCGGGACGCAGTGCCCGTAGAATCTGAACTGTACCAAAAAATGAAGGAATATTTTACCGCCGAAATTGAAAGACTGAAGTCCCGATCAGAGGCGGCGGAAGGCGCTGCAAAAAAGGATTTGGAAGCGCAACTTCAAAACAGGCAAGAGAAACTGCGAAAGATAGAGGCAATCAAATGGGATGTCAGCGCGCAGGCTCTGGAGGACTATGAGCAGGTTTTTGACCAATGCGCTGTTTTCTGGCATGATCCCGACGTATATGCCGAATCTTTCAGTAAAATCTCTGCGGCATATATATTCGAAGGCATGCCAGGAAACCAGGTAGCCCATGAGTTCTTTGCCACCCACAAGATCATTTTGAAGGAATCCCGCTGAAACAGCTTCGATTGCTCCACCAGCGATACCGTTTCAATATCATTTCTGGATTTGAACCGTTTTCGCGGGGGGCTATCAAATTGCTGTCTGCCGTTTCGTTAGGGGAGTAATGGCATCTTCATCCTCGCGCGGTATCACTCTTCAATATGGTTGGGAGTATTTCCTCCGCAAGCTTTAAGGAGGAAACCGGCATTGGGAAGGCCGGGCAATCATGCAAAACCAGCCGCCGCCCAATCATATTGAGCAAAAGCTAATCCGTCATCAACGGCTTGGCAGCGTCAGGCCGATATGGTGTAATCCAAAATGCGGGGAGGTGGTACAAATGATTGCAAAGGAGAAATTCTGGCAATCCAGTATACGCAAATAAAAAGTCCTTGCAAAATGTGCTGGCGGGCGTCCATCGCCATAAGCGATGGCATCTTACAAGGACTACGCCTAGTATACCATAATTCTTGCAAGATAGCACCCAAAGGGAAATAGTACGGATAGAACGTTTTAAAAAATTCTTCTTACAAAGCCAACAGAATTCGAACACTTTCCACACCAAAAATAAAATTAAAAGGACTGAATCACCATGAAAAAAGTTATGCTTATTGGATTGGTTTTGTTGATCTGCGTTACTACGATCGAAAGTGCTTTTGCCCTTAACGGTTGTGGAAATCAGCACTATTTCAACTGCGGTGGAGGCGAAGGCTATCACAATCCGGGGACAAACCAAAAATTCAAATGCTATGAACATGGTTATGTTTACAAAAAAACACCGTGTTCTAGTATGCCTGATACTTGCACTGTTACCGCTAAACAGGAATGGCATTACTATCAATGCATGAAATGTTCCTATGGGAGTGACGGTACATACACAACTTACTATAGAACAATATCAACTACCCATTCCAAATCTCATTGATATCAGGTGGTTACATGTTAGTAGAAAGCATAGCACATTCCAAAAAAGCAATGAGATAAGGCGTGTTCGGGAGAATTTGCCATTTCGGGCTTCAGACAGCCAAAATTGTTATACGGCAGGCAAACAAGAACAAATTAACTCCTCTGTTGAAAGAAGCCTGAGCATGAAAGCCCGGATGGCAGCGTTACAGTTTTCTCTTTGCCAAATAGCGCCACAAACGCTTTGCCCCCCTGTTTGAAAGCAGGATAGCGGGTTCGTACAAAAAAGGGCGCCGCAAGCCGTTTTGGCTTGCGGCGCCCTTGCCCTTATTGCGAAATTGCCTCCTTTGGGCGGTGGTTGCCGTTCCCATATCTTGGCTTGGCGGCCTCCCGCTGCCCTCCTTATATATCCAGCGAGCCGGAAAAGGAAACAATGCCCTGGTTGCCTTCCATAAACTGCATAAGGTCCTCATGGGTTACGGAGCGGTCCGTTTTGATGGTCAGGGCATAGCAGGTAGTGGTATCGTCATTGCGGGTAATGCGGGTTTCAACAACCTGGGCGCGCCACTGGGTCAGCTGCGCCTGAAGCGTCTGCTTAAACGCGTCGGTATCGTTAACGGTAATCTCCAAACGGCAGGTGTGATACGCGTCGTTACCCACGGGGATTTTGTGCATCAGTACCTGGATGACCACAACCAGGGCCGTGGCAAACAGCCCCAAAATGTACATGCCCGCTCCAAAGGCCAGGCCGATGCCGGCAGTCGCCCACATGCCTGCCGCCGTGGTCAAGCCCTTGATGGTGCTTCCGTTTTTGAAAATCACGCCCGCGCCCAAAAAGCTGATGCCGCTAACCACCTGCGCCGCCAAACGGGCGGGATCGGCCCCGCGCGTGCCCGCGAAGGAACTGGCGCTGGCGCCCAGATCGGCAAAGCCGTATTTCGATACGATCATAATCACCGTGGCGGTACAGGCAACCAGCACATGGGTGCGCACGCCGGCCTCCTTCAGCCTGCGGGAGCGCTCCACACCAATAACCGCGCCGCATATACAAGCCGCAAGCACACGTACAAGCAGTTCTATTTCCCGTCCCACCGTAAAGCTTTGGTGCAGCATTTCCACAAACAACATCATTTCCATCCTCCTGCCAAGAGCTTGACATTCCGCATGCCATAACCTATGATTAGAGAATCAAAACACAAATTCAGCATTATGTCAAATACTGAATTGCAATAGTCCCATTACAAATTTTAATGGAGGAAGAAAAATGGTTGACCCAAGGCTCTATTCCTTAATCAGGGTAGCGGAGGCCGGAAGCTTTACCCGCGCGGCGGAACAGCTATCGTTAACCCAATCAGCGGTCAGCCAGCATATCCGCCAGTTGGAGCAGCAATTGGGCGTGCGCATCTTTGACCGCGCAAACCATCAAATCCGCCTGACCCATGAGGGGGAAACCGTTTTGAAATATGCAAAGCGCATAATGGCCCTCTCCCATAACCTGTCCCGCGAGCTCAGCAGCGAAAAGCAGCACATCACCAGCCTGACCATCGGCATCACCCACACGGCGGAGAGCAACCCCATCGCGGAGGCGCTTGCCAAATATGTCAGCGTTCATAGCGGGTTCAAGATTACAATCATCACTGATACCATAAGCAATCTTTATGATATGCTCAAAACCTACGAGCTTGATTTAATCATTGTGGAGGGCCGCAACAGCGACCCGGCCCTTCGCAGCCTCATGCTGGATACCGACTGCCTTGTGCTGGTTGTATCGCCAACCCATCCGCTGGCGAAAAAAAGCCTTGTCACCATCGACGAGCTCAAGCGGGAAAAGCTGATTCTGCGCCTGCCGGATTCCAATACCCGCAACCAGTTCATCGCCTCCCTGGAAAGCCAGAACCTTTCCATAGACGATTTTAACGTCGTTTTGGAAATCAACAACATCGCTACCATCAAGGATTTGATCCGCCATGATTTCGGCGTGTCGGTGCTTGCCAAAAGCGCCTGCCTGGACGAGCTGCGCAAGAACAAAATTGTTGCGTTGCCCATTGAAAACCTGAGCATGATGCGGGAGGTCAACATCGTTTACTCGCAGGATTTCGAGCATTTTGAGCTTTTGCGCGATATTGTGCGCATCTATAACGAAGCCCGCGGCCTGTTCAGGGAGGCTCCCTGAAGGCCGCGGGCCCCGGTTTTTCCATTTACAGAAGCGTTATCCCCGCTTCGCGGCATTTCCGCTGGGTGTCCGCATCCCAGATGGAGGACTGCACCTCGCCGATATGGGCCTTGCCAAGCAGCAGCATGCACAGGCGGCTTTGGCCTATGCCGCCGCCGATGGTAAGGGGCAGCTCGCCCGAAAGGAGCATGCGGTGGAAGGGCAGCCCGCGCCGGTGGTCGCAGCCGGCAAGGGTGAGCTGCCGATCCAGGGATTCGCTGTCCACGCGAATGCCCATGGAGCTGATCTCGATGGCCCGGTCAAGCTGGGGGCTGTAATACAAAAGGTCGCCGTTTAGGTTCCAGTCGTCATAGTCGGGCGCGCGGCCGTCGTGCGGCTGGCCGTTGGAAAGCTTATGGCCCACGCCCATCAAAAACGTGATGGGATGCTCCCGCACAAAGGCGTTCTCCCGCTCCTTGGGCGTTTTATCGGGATAAAGGTCCAAAAGCTCCTGCGCGGTAATAAACGTCACATCGCTCTCCAGCTGGGTGCGCAGCCTGGGATAGCGGCCGTTCACAATCAGGGAAGCGTCGCTGATGCATTCCGCAATGTCGCGTACGGTGGACTGAAGAAAGGGAACCGTGCGCATCTCGCGCACGATCACGCGCTCCCAATCCCATTGGTCCACGTAGATGGAATGGAGGTTATCCAGCTCCTCGTCGCGGCGGATGGCGTTCATGTCCGTGTAGATGCCCTTGCCGGGATGGAAGTCGTAGCGGTAGAGGGCCATGCGCTTCCACTTTGCCAGGGAATGCACCACCTGCGCTTCCATCCCCGCCGCGGGGATGTCAAAGGAAACGGGGCGCTCCACGCCGTTGAGATCGTCGTTCAAGCCGCTTTTGGGATCTACAAACAAGGGGGCGGACACGCGCTTCAAGCTTAGCTTCTGCGCAAGATGATCCTGAAAGGCGCGCTTGATCAGGCTGATGGCCGCCTGCGTTTCATACAGGGAAAGCTTGGGCTCGTACCCTGGCGGAATAACGGTTCGGTTCATGGGGCTTCCTCCTTTTGGAATCGTATAGCATGCAAACGGCAAAAAATCTCCCGGCCTGGCAAAAACCCGGGCGGGAGATTTTTTGCGTTATAAAATGCCCTTTTCCTTTGCGGTTTTCACGGATTGGTTCACATAGAACGCCAGCGCGCACAGGGTTAGGCACACAGCCAGCCACAGAAGAATCAAATCCGGGGTAAGCGGCCAGCCCGGGCACGCCCCCAGGAACCAGTCGTGGAAGTAGCTTGCAATCAGGCTGGCGATGAACACGCAGTGCGCCACCTTGCCAATCATGCTGGAATACACCACAATGCCATGCTTAAGTAGCGCCACACCGCCTATCACCATCACCAGCTCCTTGCCCAGCAGGATGATCACCGCCGCCCAGGGAATCACCGGCGCAATGGCCTGGTTGCCAATAGCCATGCTGGCCATGGCGGTAAGCACCATCACCTTGTCGGCAAAGGGATCCATCAGCTTGCCAAAATCCGTGATCAGGTGAAAACGGCGGGCGATGCGCCCGTCCAGCAAATCGGTAAAGCTGGCGGCCAAAAAGGTAATAAGCGCCGCATATTTCATGCCCCGCGCAAAAAACGCCACATACACGGGCACCAGGCAAAGCCGGATGAGCGTGAGCACATTTGGCAGGTTCAGGTTTTTTTTGATATAATCCCGGGCAGTCAAAACGGCACCCTCCTTATGATGTATACAGTAATATTATAGCATCAACCCCGAACCCGCGCAATACGCGCCGTTTGAAAACAACAGCGTGGCCGCTCCAAAGCAGCGCTCCGCCCGTTCCAAAGCCGCCATATGCCGCAAAAGCGCCCGCGCACTCCCCATTCGGGGCGCGGGCGCTTTTAGCGGCGCTTTAGCGGCTTATTTTCACATGCACCGCCTTGCCGGAAAGCGGCTGCCCAAACACATCCAGGCCGTCCTGGGCAAAGCGGGTAACGCACAGCGTATCGGCGTCGGGCGCTTCCACGGCCAGGAAGCCGGTTTGCAGCATGGGCGTGCCGCGGCGCTTGTGAAGCAGCCCGGCCACCGCGCCGCGCAGCTTTTCGTCCTGATCGTCCCAGCGCATGGGCGCGCGGTTCCAGGGGTCAGCCATGCCGGTCATGCCAATTTCATCGCCATAGTACACGGTGGGCGCGCCGGGCAGGGCGCACAGCAGGCGCAGCGCCTCCAGGTAGCGCTTCTTCGCGGTTTTCAGCTCGCGCTTGCCCAGGGCCACCTTCTGCGCCTCGGCGCGGTCCATCTGGATGGCCCCCTCGCGGTCCCAGCCGCAAAGGGCGTTGAGGATGCGCACACGGTCGTGGCTGCCCAGCAGGTTCATCAGCGAATAGTAGAACGGCGCGGGATACACCTCCTGCTGGTGCAAAATCACCCTGCGCAGCTGCCCGGCGTCTATGCCGCCGGTGAAAAAGTCAATCACCGCGCGCCGCAGGGGATAGTTCATCACGCTGTCCAGCGTATCGCCCAGGCAGTAGCAGCGCGGCACGCCGTAGGCGGTTTTGTTGCTCGCGTCCTCCCACACCTCGCCCAGCAGCACCGCTTCGGGATCGGCCTTCTTTAGCGCTCCGCGCATCTCCCTTAGCAAGTCCACGGGCAGCTCGTCGGCCACGTCCAGCCGCCAGCCGCAGGCGCCGCGCTTCACCCAGCCGGGCATTACGCCGGTTTGGCCGTCCAGCAGGTAGCGGCGGTAGTCCGCGTTGTCCTTATCCACGGCGGGCAGGGTGTAAAAGCCCCACCAGGTGCGGTATTCGTCCGGGAAGCGGTCAAAGTGGTACCAGGCGTAATAGGGGCTTTCGGGGCTTTGGTACGCGCCCAGGGTATCGTAGCGGCCAAAGCGGTTGAAATACCTGCTATCCGCGCCGGTATGGCTGAACACGCCGTCTAGCATGATATGCATTCCGCGCGCCGCGGCGGCCCTGCAAAGCTCCTCAAAGGCGCTTTCGTCGCCCAGGATGGGGTCGATCTCGGCATAGTCGCCGGTATCGTAGCGGTGGTTGGTGCGGGCCCGGAAGATGGGGTTCAGGTACAGCACCGTCACGCCCAGCTCCTCCAGGTAATCCAGCTTTTGCTTTATCCCGCGCAGCGTGCCGCCAAAGAAGTCCAGCGCGCGGTTATCGCTGTTTTCGGGGTCAATGTCCAGGGTGGGGGCCTCCTCCCAGCTTTCATGGAAGGCGGCCTCCGGGTGCGCGGCGGCGATTTTGCGCACCCGGCCCTTCTGCCCGTTTTTGTCCTTGAAGAAGCGGTCCGGGAAGATTTGGTACACCACGCCCTTGCGCAGGTATTCCGGCGTTTCATACGCGGGGTCGTACACCGTTACCTGGTAGCTGTGAGGCTGGCCCTCGTAACAAGCGCCCATGCCGCCAAGCTGGTCGTAGGATGTGCCGTAGCGCGCCTCGCCCTGCGCATAGCGAATTACAAAGTCGTACCAGAACAGCATGGGCTCCTCCGGCGCGCTTATCGTGGCCTCGTACAGGTTTTCGCCCACCATTGCCATGGGATAAAACGCTTCGCCGCCGTCCCAGGTGCGAAGCAGCACCTCGGGGCTTTCGTCGCATAAAAAGCGAAGCGTCAGTCGCCCGCCGGCCTTCACCGGGCCGATGGGGCTGCGATATTTGGGGTCGTAGGAATCGTGATACAGCATACGATAGGTTCCTCCGTTCTTTTCCAAAAAAGGTGACGGTAGGTATTGTATCATATGCAGTGAAAACGCGCAAACAAAGGTTTTTGGGAGATTTGGGGGTTTTTTGGCGTTACGGCCCGCAAAGCGGCATGCCGCCATTGCGCCTCTTGCGCCCCGCCCGAAACCGGCGTATAATACCACCATCCCATCCAAACCGCGCGGAAAGGAGATGCGCGCATGTTCAAAGAAACGCAGGCCCAGGCCTTTGAGCGGCTTTGCGCGCCCTATTCCGCCATGGTGTACCGCCACTGCCTGCATATGCTCAAGGACCCTCACGAGGCCGAGGACGCGGCGCAGGAAAGCATGCTGCGCGCCTTCCGCGCCTTTGGGCGCTTTAGGGGCTCGGGCGTAGCCACGTGGCTGTTCCGCATCGCGCACAACACCTGCTTGGATATCCTCAAAAGCGCGCGCTATCAGCGGGAAACCGCCGCCCTGGACGAGTGGCGCGAAGCGCGCGGCGACCCTGCCGACCCCGCCCCCACCCCGGAGGACGCTTATGTGCGCTCCGCCGGGGACGAGCGGCTTTGGCAGGCCGTCAACACCCTGCCCGAGGAGCAGCAGGCCCTCATCGCCCTGTTCTATGGCGAAGGCATGAGCTATGAGGCCATCGCCCGGGCCACCGGCCTGCGCGAGGGCACGGTCAAAAGCCGGCTGAGCCGCGCCAAGGCGGCCCTGCGCGCCCGGCTGGAAGCATCCGGCTAATTTCCTGGGAACTTTTTTGGGCTTCGCTCGTTTTTTCATTGTGAAGGGAGGCTTACGCATGCCTAATGGCCATGACGAATTCGAGCAGGCGTTAAGCCGCCTGTATCACGCGCAGGACGTGCCAGCCGGGTTCGAAACCGGCTGGCGCGCCGCCGTAAGACGAGAGGAGAGCCTTCAAATGACACAAAAGCCCCATACCAAACGAACCCTATGGCGCGTTTTCGCACCGGCCTGCGCCGCGCTTGTGCTGGTTGCCGGCAGCCTGTGGGCCGGCACGGCCCAGCCCGGCCTGAACGGCGATACCGCGCCGGCGAGCCGCTCCGCCGCCAAAACCGCCGCCGTTGCGCCCTCGGCGCGTTCCAGCTCGCAGCAGTCCGCCAACGGCGCGCTCTATTCCGCCGCCTCCGAAACGGATGGCGCGATAACCGAAGACGCCATGATGGATACGGGCGGCAGCGCTACGGAGGCCGGGCTGGCCCCGCAGGCGCAAAGCGGGCGCAAGCTTGTGCGCACCGCCGGCCTTACCCTGCGCTCAACGGATTTTGACGCCGACAGCCAGCGCGTCGAGGCGCTTCTGGAAAGCCTGAACGGCTATGTGGAAAGCCTTTACCAGTATAGCGACAGCCAAAGCGATACCCCCCGCCGCCTGCATATGAGCCTGCGCGTGCCCTCCGGGCAGCTGGACGCGTTTTTAAGCGGGGTTTCCGGCATAGGCCGCGTGACCGACCGCTCCGAAAGCACCACCGATATGACCGTGGAATATACCGATAACGCCGCCCGCCTGCAAACCCTGCGCGATAAGCTCGCCCGCCTAAACGAGCTTATCAAGCAGGCCGAGGACGTGGAAAGCCTGATTCAGATTGAAACCGCCATTTCCGATACCCAGTACCAGATCGACCGTTACGAAACCTCCCAGCGCGATATCGACCGCCAGGTGGACATGAGCGCCGTAAGCGTTACCCTCATTGAGGAAACCGCCGCGCAAAGCGCCTCCGCGACCGATGTAAGCCTGGGCGAGCGCATCCGCGCGGCGCTGGGCGCGTCGGTTGAGTGGCTGGGGCGCTTCCTGCGCGATATGCTGGTGTTTGTGGCGATGGCGTTGCCCTGGGCGCTGCCCGCAGCCGCGGCGGCCGCCGTGCTGTGGCTTGTTGTGCGCCGCCGCCGCGCAAAGCGGAACAATACTTCTTCCGGGGAGGAATGACGCTTGAAACGCCTGTTGATACTGCTAACCGTTCTCACGCTTACATTGGCAACGCCCCTTGCGCTGGCCCAATCCGTTCCCGCGTCCGCCGCCGTGCCCGGCGAAGCGCAAACCGTCGTCTGCGCCACGGGCTCGGCCAGCGTGGCGCTGGAGGCGGATATCGCCATGCTCACATTGGGCGTGCAGGCCTCCGGCGCAACCGTCAGCGACGCGCAGGCGCAGTATGCGGGCGTGCTGGAGGCGCTTACCGCCGCGCTGGAGCAAATGGGCGTTTCCCGCGAGGATGTGCACAGCACCTGCTATGATGTGGATACCGTGTATGATTACCAGTACACCAAGCTTACCGAAAAGAAAACCCTTGCCGGTTACAGCCTTGCAAGCGACCTGGTGGTGCGCGTGCGCGATACCGCCCGCGTGGGCGAGGTGATTGACGCCGCCATTTCCTGCGGCGCGCAGTCCAGCTACGAGCTAAGCTTTGAAAGCTCCTCCTATGACGAGGCGTACAGCCAGGCGCTCGGCCAGGCCGCCGCGGACGCCGTGCGCAAGGCGCGGCTGCTGGCCCAGGCCGCCGGCCTCACGCTGGACGAATTGTGCAGCCTGACCGAAATCAGCCTTGCCTCGCAGCCCTCCGCCACCGGCGGCGCGGACGGGCTGACCGCCACCGCCATCGTTGAGGCGCGCTATACCGCCCATCCCTGAGGGCGTATAGCCCGCCGCCGTTTGGCGCATGCTAGGCTCAAACCGCCGCCCCGCGCGGCGCAAGGAGGCGACAGCATGCACACCCCTTCCACTCCCAAGCCGGACCCCAAAACGCTTTGCGACCTGTCCCATATGGCCGATGAGCCTCAAAGCACCGACGTGCTGGGCAGCTACACCGGCACGGCCCAGGACGGCGGGCATCCCGTGCAGGATGCGGATGATTTGTGAATATGCCAAAAAAGGGCCCCCGGCGCGTTTGCGCCGGGGGCCTCAGGCCGTCGAAAAAGCTCGCCTGCGGCGATCTTTTCCGCCGAGATCTGCACCGTTCGCCTACTCGCTGCGCTCGCCGGGCGGCGAACGGCGTAAGGAAACCTTGC
>URUF01000036.1 GCA_900550955.1 uncultured Eubacteriales bacterium
CGATCGTGCCAATGTTTACGTGCGGCTTGGTGCGTTCAAACTTAGCCTTAGCCATAAGTCATTTTCCTCCTATCAGAAAGAACGGTTATTACGCTTGTAAGCAGCAAACTGCTTCAATACAACGCTTAGTTGCCCTTGCGCTCGCCCGTCACCTTTTCGGCGATGGACTTGGGCACTTCCTCGTAATGGTCAAACTGCATGGTAAACAGGCCGCGGCCCTGGGTGCGGCTGCGCAGGTCGGTCGCGTAACCGAACATCTCGCTCAGCGGCACGTAGGCGTGTACCGTCTGCTCGCCCATGCGGGCCTCCATCCCCTCGATGCGGCCGCGGCGGCTGGAAATATCGCCGATTACGTCGCCCATGTACTGCTCGGGGATGATAACCTCCACCTTCATCATGGGCTCCAGCAGGCAGGGATCCGCCTTGCTGAGGGCCTCCTTGAAGGCCATGGAACCGGCGATCTTGAACGCCATTTCGGAGGAGTCAACATCGTGGTAGCTGCCGTCGTAGACGCTCGCCTTGAAGTCCACTACCTCGAAGCCGCCCAGGATGCCGCTCTGCGCGGCCTCGCGGA
The DNA here is from genome assembly GCA_900550955.1 of uncultured Eubacteriales bacterium. Classification (GTDB taxonomy): domain Bacteria; phylum Bacillota; class Clostridia; order Christensenellales; family Aristaeellaceae; genus Limiplasma. The sequence continues at coordinate 575 of URUF01000036.1, forward strand.
TACCGGCGTCGATAGGCGCGATGAACTCCTTGGGGATCACGCCGCCAACGATGTTGTTCTCGAAGGAATAGCCAACGCCGGGCTCAACGGGCGAAATCTCAATCCAGCAGTGACCAAACTGGCCGTGACCGCCGGTCTGGCGCACATAGCGGCCCTCGGCCTTGGCGGACTTGCGAATGGTTTCGCGGTACGCAACCTGGGGCTTGCCCACGGTAGCCTCCACCTTGAATTCGCGCATCAGGCGGTCAACGATGATCTCCAGATGCAATTCGCCCATGCCGGCGATAATGGTCTGGCCGGTCTGCTGGTCGGTGTAGGTCTTAAAGGTGGGGTCCTCCTCGGCCAGCTTGACCAGCGCCATGGTCATCTTTTCCTGGCCGGCCTTGGTCTTGGGCTCGATGGCAACCTGGATTACGGGATCCGGGAACTCCATGGACTCCAGGATGATGGGGTTCTTCTCGTCGCACAGGGTATCGGCGGTGGTGGTGTCCTTCAGGCCCACGATGCCGCAGATATCGCCGGTGTAGACGGTTTCAATCTCCTCGCGGTGGTTGGCGTGCATCATCACCAAGCGGCCCACGCGCTCGCGCTTGCCCTTGGTGGAGTTGTAGGCGTAGCTGCCGCTTTCCAGCATGCCGGAATATACGCGGCAGAAGGCCAGCTTGCCAACGAACGGGTCGGTCATGATCTTGAAGGCCAGGGCGGCGAAGGGCTCGCTATCGCTGGGATGGCGCTCCATCTCCTTCTCGGGGTCGTCAGGATCAACGCCCTTGATGGCGGGAATGTCCAGCGGGGAGGGCATGTACTCCACCACCGCGTCAAGCAGGGGCTGTACGCCCTTGTTGCGGTAGGAAGTGCCGCACAGCACGGGGTTCATGGTGCACTCGATGGTAGCCTTGCGAATGGCGGCGTTGATCTCCTCCACCGTAAGCTCCTCGCCCTCAAAGAACTTCTCCATCAGGGCTTCGTCGCTCTCGGCAACGGATTCGATCAGCTTCTGGTGGTATTCCTCGGCCATCTCGCGCAGGTTCTCAGGGATATCCTCATCGCGCACATCCTTGCCTTCGTCGTCGTAATAGACTTCGGCGCGCATGCGAACGAGGTCGATAATGCCCTTGAAATCAGCCTCTTTGCCGATAGGCAGCTGGATAGGCACAGCGTTTGCGCCCAGACGGTCCTTCATCATTTCCACAACGCGGAAGAAATCCGCGCCCATGATGTCCATCTTGTTCACATACGCCATACGGGGCACATGATACTTGTTGGCCTGACGCCAAACAGTTTCACTCTGGGGTTCCACGCCGCCCTTGGCACAGAAAACGCTCACAGCGCCGTCCAGCACGCGCAGGCTGCGCTCCACCTCAACGGTGAAGTCAACGTGGCCGGGAGTATCAATAATGTTGATGCGGTGGCCTTTCCACTGGCAGGTGGTGGCAGCGGAGGTGATGGTGATACCGCGCTCCTGCTCCTGTGCCATCCAGTCCATGGTGGCCGCGCCCTCGTGAACCTCACCCAGGCGATGCGTGCGACCCGTGTAGAACAGGATACGCTCGGTCGTGGTGGTTTTACCGGCGTCGATATGAGCCATGATGCCGATGTTGCGCACCTTTTCCAAAGGGTGACTTCTTGGCATAACGGAGGGTCTCCTTTCAAATTCGACTTTCTCTCATTCTTCATCCGGGCGCGGGCGCCACGCCCGCGCCCCGGCGCATTACCAGCGGTAGTGCGCGAAGGCCTTGTTGGCCTCGGCCATGCGGTGCATTTCTTCCTTGCGCTTAACGGCCGCGCCGGTGTTGTTGGCGGCGTCCATCATTTCGGCGGCAAGGCGCTCGGCCATGGTCTTTTCGCCGCGCTTGCGGCTAAATTCCACCAGCCAGCGCAGGGCCAGGGTCTGGCGGCGTTCGGGGCGGATTTCGATAGGCACCTGGTAGGTGGCGCCGCCCACGCGGCGGGCCTTAACCTCCAGCTGGGGGGACACATTGCTCAGCGCGGCGTTGAACACCTCGGTCGCGTCCTTGCCGGTTTTTTCCTTCACGGTTTCAAACGCGCTGTAGCAGATGCGCTGCGCGGTGCCGCGCTTGCCGTCCAGCATGATCTGGTTGATGAGCTTGGTCACAACCGTGGTCCCGTAAACGGGATCGGGCAGCACCTCGCGCTTGGGAATAAATCCACGACGGGGCATTTGATTTCCTCCTTCGTTGCGGCGGGTCTTTCGCCGCAATGTGCTCAAAGCACAACGTAAGATTTTTTTGTGGCCTTGGAATGCGTTTTCAAAGCGCGCTTGCGTACAGGTTTCTGGCGGCCTTCAGCATCGACCGCTCCCGCCCTACGGGAAAGTCACGCGGTGTGCGTGCGCCCTGCCCCTGTTGGGTTGCGGGGGTTTAACGCACACGCCTACGCCCACTCCGAAATGGACTGCAAACAGCAGCGCAGGAAAACGTCTTACTTCTTGGGCCGCTTTGCGCCGTACAGGGAACGGGCCTGCATCCTCTTGGCCACGCCAGCCGTGTCAAGAGCGCCGCGGATGATGTGGTAACGCACGCCGGGCAGGTCGCGTACACGGCCGCCGCGGATCAGCACCACGCTGTGCTCCTGCAAGTTGTGGCCAATACCCGGAATGTAGCACGTACCTTCAATCTGATTGGTCAGACGGATACGGGCAATCTTACGCAGGGCGGAATTAGGCTTTTTGGGGGTCGTGGTCTTTACGCTAAGGCACACGCCGCGCTTCTGCGGGCAGCCCTGCAGGATAGGGGCCGTCGACCTGTTTTCAACCTTTTTCCGTCCCTTGCGGATCAACTGATTGATCGTGGGCATGGAAACACCTCCGAATTGATATGCTATAAAACAGCCGCAACCCTGGCGGTCTTATAGTCGGTTGGGGAACGCCGCGCTTACTTGAGCACGGCGGCGGACGCCGTTGGGACGCCCACCTGGCAGAGCTTACCAAGCTCCTGCATGCTTTCCGCCACGGTAACCGGCACGCGCTTTTCCTCGCACAGGGCGTTAAGCCTGTGGTAGATAAAGCCGTCCGCGTCCTTGGCCAAAAAAACGTGCGCGGCGCGGCCGTCCTCAATGGCGCGCAGCACCTGCTTGGTACCCGCCACCCGTTTCGCGGCCTGCTTGAGCAGTTCCTCCATCCAAAAACGCCTCCTTTGCCGGTTGACCATGTTACGCGCCCCTCGCCGCTTGGTTCCCGCGCCTTTATCGCGCAAGAATGGCATGCAAAAAACGCATATTGCGGACAACCATATCATAATACCATGGCTTTTGCCCAAATGTCAATGTTTCCAAAGAAAAAAGATAGGAAATAAGCGGCTTCCCACGCGCATAGGAGGGGCCGCCGGGGGAATGATCGCAAAGCGCGTGGCGAAGGAGCATCAACAGGCAAAGAGGCCGCCCGGGCATAGGGGCGGCCTCCGCGATTGGGGCTTTCGGTTGTTTGTAGGTTAGGCGCTGCGCCTGCGGCGAATGCGGGCGATCACGCCCACGCTGGCTGCCGCTGCGGCCAGGAGCACATACAGCGCGGTAAGCGGGGTTTCGTCGCCGGTTCTGGGAACGGAGGCGGTCGTCCCTTCGTCAGCATTGCTGTTACCGCCAAAGTCTACTGTAAAGAGAACATTATATGGGACAAAATCCCCATATGCCATATCAGCATATCCCACTTCGCAACTATAATATACTTTGCCGCTTTCCTTATTAGTATTTGAAATTGTAGTATCGGGCGTAATAGTAGATTTGAGATAATGGAAATTAACTCCATCTACACTTGAATACCAGTTGTAAACTAATTTCTTGTTCGAATCTCCTATGGCAGCAGGAAGTGATAGTGCTATACTATCGTTTTGGCCGATAGTATAATATGGTGCTTGATTCTCAACTGCCGGCACTATAATTGTATCTGCAGGAGCAAAACCGCCATTATCGCCAAAATCTACAATAAAGGTAACGTTGTATGGGATAAAGTCCTCAGCAAGCATATCAGTATATCCTACATCACAACTATAATATACTTTACCGCTTTCTTTTCCTGTATTTGAAATCACCGTTTCAGGTATAATAGTAGATTTAATAAAATTAAACTTAACACCATCTGTACTTGAATACCAGTTGTAAACCAGTGTTTTAGTTGAAACACCTGATGCTGCAGGAAGTGACAGTGCAACGCTATTGTTTTTTTCAATAGAATAATGAAGGATTTTACTCTCAACCGTTGGCACAGTAATTGTGTCTGGGTCGGATGGCATCCCATGTATGGTTTGATCTACGAGAATATATTCTGTCATACCCTTCCAGCTTGTTCCAGGTATTTCAGCTACTGATACACCATAAGTTACACGATAGCCATCCGCACCACTAGGCGGTATAAAGGTAACAGTAGGAGCGGTTAAATTATCTGCAAATACTGACCCTCCATCTACGATCCTATCATACATCCAAAAATAATACATTTGGGTATTCCCGCCTATGGACGGTACAGGATCAATATTGATTGTCACAGGCAAACCAGGTGTGTAATAAACATATTCTTTTTTGGGCTCTCTGATATCCCACGTCGGTATGTGAAGAAGTTTGTCCATATGACAAATAACATATGTCAGAGGCTGTCCATCTTTAAGGATTTCTACTTTAAAGATGTCCTTATCTGTTAAATGAGTCTCATCTTCCTTTGCTGTTCCAAATCCACAGAAACGAGCTGACCTACTAAACTGATAGAATATATGTGCAGCATCCTCAGTGATTCCAGGGCACAACGACCACTTACAGCTATATCCTTCAGGTAATTCAGTACCAATGATACCAGTAGGCCATAGCAAATTATAGAGCTCCGGCCATTGAGCAGATATCATTTCAATGTCTACATCTATTGAGCTATTTCCTTTAGCATCCTGGGTTCCGTTAAAATGATACACAAAGCTGGCATCAGCACTTTTATCGAGAGTTGTAGTGCTTGCACTTTTTAAAGGAAGTAGCATTAATGATATAGCAAAAGGCACCAAGAGCAGCTTTCTCCATATTCTTGTCAAGATGATCCCCCTCTTTGTTCATGATTTCTGCTAAATCAATAATTCAGCAGAGCTCTGATAAGATTATATAACGCCCATCGGGCGTTGTCAATAAGTCTTGTAATGATTTTTATTCATACCTAATAGTTGTTAAACTATCTGATAAGGAGGTGAATTGATGCTTCCACGATTAAAGGAACTTCGCAAAGAACGTGGCGTAAGCCAGCAACGCTTAGCTGACGCTATTTTTGTCACCCAGTCGTCTGTCAACAAATATGAAAACCACAACATCGAACCCGAAATCGCCATCCTCATCCGCATCGCCGACTTTTTCAACACCTCTGTGGACTACCTCATCGGCCATACAGACGTGCGCCGTCGCATCGAGGCCACCGAAGCCTTTCAGCTCAACGCCCAGGAGGCGGCCATGCTCACCCGGTATCGCGGCCTCCGTGCCGATGAAAAAGCCTGCATTCAACAAACCATCGACACCTTTTTGAAAAACCATTAAAAGCGGCCCGGGCGTTTTTCCGCCGGGCCGCTGGGTTTCTATTCCATTTTGCACTTTTTGTGCCTTAAGCCGTTGCCATTTCCCTGCAACCGCCCCTTGCCGCTGCGCCAGCCCATGCCGGGCTGGCGCGTTGCTTGCTTGAACACGTGCTGCCGCGTGGGGGCTTGGGGCTCTGCCCCAAACCCCGGCAGGGGCATGATGCCCCTGCACCCCGCGCTTTATCATTCCCTTTCTTTTCCCGCCTCGTCCCTCGCTGGCTTCCCAAGGCCCGCCAAATGCGGCAGCACCTGCCGCACCACCTCGCTGGCCCCGCTGGAAAACAGCGAATGAATCATCCTGCGCACGTCGCGCTTTACCTTGGGATCCAGCTCGCGAATGGCCTCCAATATGCGCGCGGCGCTCTCGCGCCAGTCCTCGGTCAAATCCGTCACCAGCTCGGCCTGGGCCGCGTCCACCACCTTGTACAGCGTGTCCACCAGCAGGCGGCGGCGCTCCATATCCATGCCCTGAAGCCAGGTGTGAATGGCCTCGTCGGTGATTCGGCCGCTCATGTCCAGGCCGCTTTGGGTTACAAAGGCCCCGTCCTCCACCTGCCAGGTCATGGCGTCATGCTGCAATATGCCCAGCGCCGTGGATTTTACCACCGTGTACACGGGGTGGTAATGCAGCAGCATGCCCACCACGCTGCTTTGGGGAATGTAGCTTTCAACGCGCGGGCTAACGCGCTGGTAGCCCGCGCTGTGAAGCGTGCTCTCGTCCAGGCCCGGGCCGTCGAAGCTGTATACCTTATCAATGCGCTTTTGCGCTGCTTCCGCCGCGCAGGCCCCGGCATACACGGCCAGGTTGCCGCCCTTGCTGTGCCCGCCCAGCATAAGCGCGCCCGGCTTCTCTGCCGCGCGCTCAATATAGGCCGCCGCTTCCTTTTGCGAGGGCACCGTCATAAAGGACATGTTCAAATCCTCTTTCCATCCGGCAATGGTCAAATCCGTGCCGCGAAAGGCCGCATAGCGCCGCCCGTCGGGCAATTCCCACGTACACGCGCAAAACTGCATCTCCCTTTGCGGGTCTATCTCGTTCACATAGTCCCGCATGCGCCAGGCGGCATAGCGCTCAAGCCCGGCGCAGGTTTCAAACAGGCGGTAGCGCTTTTGCTGAAAAACGTCCAGCGCCTCATAATCCACATGCGCCTTCAAAAAGGCCCATGCCTGCGCCACGGTGGGCCGTGCGTCCGGCCCGTCCATCAGGCCTTCCATGGGCATATACACCAGCTGTGTCAAAATCAGGCCGTCCAAAGCGTCAAACGGCTTTTCCCCAAGCGGTCTGCCGCCCGTTTGGCGGGCGTGGTCCTGAATATTGGCCATAAAACGTTCGCCCCTCCCTGCTATCAAAGTAGGCCGCGTTCCAGTATACATTAGCCCGCCGCGCCGCGCAACCCGGCCCTGCCGTAGAAAAAAAGTAGAAACTTGTTACATGCTGGCACACCGCTTTCAAAACCTTGCGCGGCATGGTATAATACCGTAGGTTCCATTTGCTTTTTAGGAGGCCCGCATGATCATCGGCCAATTTTGTGAAACCTATCCGCCCGCGCTGGACGGCGTTGGCAGGGTGATGCTCGCCTATTGCCAAACCCTTTCCGCCATGGGGCACCGTTGCCTGTACGTGGCCCCGCGCGACAGCGCCAACACCTCCACGCCCGGCTGTGAAACCCTGCTATACTCAGGCGTGGGCATTCCCGGCGAGCCCTACCGCATCGGCGTGCCCGCTTTTAGCCGCGCCTACCGCCGGGCTGTCAAGGCCACGCCCTTTGACCTGGTGCACGCCCACACGCCCTTCCTGGCCGGGCGCGCCGCGCGGCGCATCGCCCGCAAACGCGGCGTGCCGCTTGTGGCCACCTTCCACAGCAAGTATTACGACGATTTTTACCGCGCCACGCATTCCCGCGCGCTTGCGAAGCTGGCGCTGAAATACGTGGTTTCCTTCTACAATACCTGCGACGAGGTATGGGCCGTGAACGAGCGCACCGCCGATGTGCTGCGCGGCTATGGCTACCGGGGCCATATCGTTTGCATGCCCAACGGCACCGACCGCCAAACCGTGGACGAGGAAACCTACAATCGCGTGCTTGCGCGCTATCCCCTGCGGGATAACGTGCCCACGCTCATCTTTGTAGGCCAGATGGACGTAAAGAAAAACATGCCCTCCATTTTGCGCGCCTGCGCCCTGCTGCGCGACCGGGGCATGGATTTTCAGCTGCTCATGGTGGGCGCCGGGCAGGACCTTGCCAGCTTGAAGGCCCTGTGCGCCAGCCTTCACTTGCAGGACCGCGTGCTCTTCACCGGCTTTATCGGCCAGCGGGAAGCGACCCTATCGCTGTACCGCCGGGCCGATCTATTGGTGTTCCCCTCCGTGTACGACAACGCGCCCATGGTGGTGCGCGAGGCGGCGGCCATGGGCACGCCCGCTCTGCTGGTGAGGGATACCTGCTCCGCCGAGGAAGTTACCCATGGCGAAAACGGCTTCCTGTGTGAAAACACCGTGGAATCCATCGCGGACGGTATCCTGGGCGCGCTGCCCACGGCCGCGCAGGTGGGCGCGCGCGCGCGCGATACCATCCCCATTCCCTGGGACCGGCTTATGCAGCGCGTGCTTGCGCGCTATCAGCGCCTCATTGACCGGCATGGCGAAAGGAGGCCCGCATGAAACCAGGCCTTCGCAAGCTGCTCAATTTTTTGTTTATCGCCGCCACCCTGGCGCTGGTGCTGGTAATCGCCTTTGCCAACAGCGATCTGGAAAACGCCTGGGAGGCGCTGTTTACGCTCAATCCCTATTGGCTGCTGGCCTCCGCCGGTTGCTGGCTTGCCTATCTGCTGTTTGACGCGCTGGGCTATCACTACTTCCTGCGCAAGCAAAATTACGGCATCCGCTTCCGCTCCACGCTGTTTATCTCGCTGATGGGCTTCTATTACGGCAATATCACTCCCGGCGCCAGCGGCGGCCAGCCCATGCAAATTTACTATATGAACAAGCACGGCGTGCCCATCGGCATAGGCACCTCGGGCATTTCCATGAAGTTTATCTGCAACCAGCTTATGGTGGTGCTCCTGGCCTCCGCGCTGTGGCTTTGGAATATGGACTTTGTAAACCTCCAGCTTTCGGGCGCGCGCTGGCTGGTGGTTGTGGGCTGGCTAATCAATTTTGCCGCCATCCCGCTTATCCTGCTGGTGGCCTTTCACAGGCCGCTGGTGCAGCGCGTCGCGGGCTTCCTGGTGCGCATGGGGCATAAGCTGCGCCTGGTTAAGGATCCCGAGGTCACCATGCTGCACATTCACACCACGCTGGATTCCTACCACGCCAGCTTCCTGCGCCTCACGCGCCATCCCAGGCAGGTTTGTATCCAGCTTTGCCTGTCCGCCCTAAGCGTGTTGGGGCTGATGTCGGTTATCCTATGCGTATACCGCGCCTTTGGCGAAAGCGGCACGCCCTGGCAGTACCTGCTTACCATCTCCTTCCTGCTGTTTTTAAGCGCCAGCTACACGCCCCTGCCCGGGGCCAGCGGCGCGCAGGAGGGCGGCTTCCTCATCTTCTACCGCGGGCTGTTCACCACCGGCACTATCGGCCTGGCGCTATTGGTGTGGCGCTTTATGACCTACTATCTCTTCCTCATCGTGGGCGCGGCGGCAACCGTGCTCTCCCATCTGCGTCCCGCAAAGAAAAACGCCGCCCGCCCGGCAGGATGAACCGGGCGCGCTGGTTTCTGCGGCGCAAAACGCCCCGCGTATCTACGCCGCCAACGGCGGCAGGTACGCGGGGCGTTTTCATTGGTTCGATGCGGCAAATGCCGCGCAGGCGCGCGCCGCCTAAACGGCCCGGCGCAAGCAGCGCCAAAGCCACCCCTGCTGCCGCAACCGACGCGGGGCGGGCGGGATTGCGCCTTCTATTCGCGGGCCCTATTTCTCCGGGTACTGCGCGCGCGCCCCGCCAATGTAGGGCAGCCTAGAGTAGGCCATCGCCACGTGGGCCTCCCCCACCTTGGTTTCGCCCTCGCCCATGCGCAAGGGCACGGCCACTGGCCTTACATGCATGCCCACCAGCGTGTCCCCCACGTCAATGGCCGCGTCCGCCTGTATGCTCGCGGCCACGGCGGGCTCGCGCAAGCGCCGGTATGCCGCGGCCCCCGTGCTGCCGCCCGCCTTGGGCACGGGCATCACGTTCACCTGGGTCAGGCGCAGGCGGTCAAGCAGCTCCTGCTCCATCACCAGCGCGCGGTTCAAATGCTCGCAGCACTGGAAAACCGGGCACAAATCCAGCTCCCGGCAGGTTTCAATCATCGCTTCGGCCAGCGCGTCGCCAAGCTCGGGCACGCTGTTATGGCCTATATGCCCGCCCGCCACCTCGCTGGTGGAGCAGCCAAGCACCACCGCCGCGCCGGGGCGCAGGCGCGCGGCCTCCTTCAAATAGCGCAGGCAGCCCGCAAGCTGCCCGGCCACGGCCTCATATTCCCGCTTCATGGCTTATTCCTTCCTTTCCTCAGCCCCGCCCGGCGGCATGCACGAAGGCGTACGCCCCTATGCCCACCGCAACAGACAGGTTGAGCGAGTCGATTTGATCGTTGTGCGGAATGCGCACGGCGCGCCCCAGCCTGGCAAACTCCGGCGGCAGGCCGCTGCCCTCGTTGCCAAACACCAGCGCGTAGGGCGTTTGCACGCTTTGGCAGGCCTCCTCCAGCAGCGCCGCGCCGTCCAGCATGAACGGATACAGCGCGTGGCCCGGATGCTCCGCGCGGTAGCTGGCAAAGTCCTCATACTGTTTTACCCGCAGCGAGAATACCGCGCCCATCGTGGCGCGCACCACCTTGGGGTCAAACACATCCGCCGCCGGGCGGATCACCGCGATATCCGGAATGCCCAGGCCCAGCAGCGTACGCTGGATGGAGCCCAGGTTGCCCTCGTCCATGGGATGGTGCAGCACCACATGCGGCCCGTCGGGCGCAAGGCCGCTCTGCCACTTTTCAAACACAACGGCGGCGTAGCAGTTTTGCTTGCCGCTGATGCGCGAAAGCGCCTTGTCGGCCGTTTCCTCGCGCACGTGATGCTCGCGGCACAGGGCGCGCAGCTTTTCAACGCCCTCCCCCTGCGCGCGCTCGCTCAGCAACAGGCGCAGGGCGCGTTCAGGCGCGTTTTGCATCAGCGCCATGGAGGGGAAAACGCCCGGCGCATAGCTATATGGCAAATCCGCGCTGTATGGCTTCAGGGGCGGCATGGGCATCCTCCCTTCTGCGCCTCGTATTCCTCCTTGAGCAGGCTGTATGCGCATTCGTCGGTATAGGAGCCGTCGGGCAGCTTCCAGGTGCGGCGCAGCGTGCCCTCGTACACAAAGCCCAGCTTTTTGATCAGCCGCTTGCTTCGCTGGTTAAAGGGGAAATGGCTCACGCACACCATGGGGCAATTCAGCGTTTCAAAGGCGTACTTGAGCGCCGCGCTGTTCGCCTCCGTGCCGTAGCCCTGGCCCCAGTATGCCTCGCCCAGGGCATAGCCCAGCTCCCGCGCGCCTTCCATTGCGCGTCTGCCCGCCCGCTTGTGCAGCCCCACAGAGCCTATCACGCGCCCGCTGCGCTTCTCCACCACGGCCCAAACCTCGCCCTCGCGGATGAACATATCCACTACGCGGCGGCTGTCCTCAAGCGTTTGATGGGGCGGCCAGCCCGCCATGGGGCCCACGTTTTCGCTTTTGGCGTAGGCAAATACGTCCACCGCGTCGTTGGGGTCAAAGCCGCGCAGCACCAGCCGCTCCGTCTGCAACACGGGCAGCGTAGGCGCCGCCGGTTTTCTTCTACGCTGAAACAGCCTCATTCCATTCCATCTCCGTTTTCATCGCTTCCGGATTGGCCGCCTTGTTCCCCGCCAAAGCCCGCCTGGTTGATAGCGTCCTCGTCCATGCCCATCTCGCGCAGGCGGCGGCGCATCTCTTCCTTAGCGCCGTTCATACCGTTTGCGTCGCTCACCGTAAGGAAAAACGACGCGCACGCCGCGTTCATGTACACGGAAATCGCCAGCTGCATAAACTGCGCGCCTACCAGCGCCACAACGGCGCTAAACGTCATCAAAAATACCTGCGCCACATTGGCCGCCAGCGACCAGCCAATAAAGCTGATGCACAGCGAAAAATAGGCCATTTTTTTGTCCTTCATCACGGCCTTGCTTTTCTCCAGGGCCTGGGCGGCGGTAAGCTGCGGGTCCTGCGCCAGGTAATAGGGCGCCATGCTGTAACGTATGGCCGCCAATATGCCCGGAACCACCAGCAAAAGCGACCACAAAAAGATTTTGACGGCCATCAGTACCTGCAGCCACAGCGCTTTATGCCATATGCCCATGCGGCCCAGCAAGCCCTCGCGCACGCCCGGATCTTCGCCCTGAAGGCGATGGAGGAAATAGCGGTCGCAGCTCAGCGACAGCGCGGGCGACAGCACAAAGGAAACCAGGCTCAAAGCTGCCAGCGCCACCCATGTGGCGTTGGGCACCTTCAAAAGCTCCAAATAGAACTGGTCGTACTGGCCATAGCTGAAATACACCAGCGGGTCGGGCACGCTCACGCTTTGCACAACGCTTAGCGCGGTTGACAGCACGCCCGCGAAAAACGTGACCACCAGCGCCGTTTGCCAGTTGCCGCGCAGCGCGTCGCGCGCCTTTTGCTTAAAATAGAACGAACCCAGCATCATGCGGCATGCCTCCTTCCAAACCGAAGCGGTTATTCAAACAGCGCGTCCACAAACTCCTTGGCGTTAAAGGACTGCAAATCCTCAATGCCCTCGCCAACGCCCACATACATCACCGGCACGCCCAATTCCCGCACGATGGAGAAGGCAATGCCGCCCTTGGCCGTACCGTCCAGCTTGGTAAGCACAATGCCGTTGATACCCGCCGCCTCGCGGAAGGCGCGCGCCTGGGTAAGGCCGTTCTGGCCGGTGGTGGCGTCCACCACAAGCAGGCAGCGCACCGTGGCCTCCGGGTATTCCCGGTCAATCACGCGGCGTATCTTCTCCATTTCGTCCATCAGGTTCTTTTTGTTGTGCAGGCGGCCCGCCGTATCCACGATGAGCAAATCCGCGTTGCGGGCCTTGGCGGCCTGCACGCCGTCAAACACAACGCCCGCGGGGTCGGCCCCCTCCTTGTGGCGCACAATGGGGCAGCGCGCCCGCTCGGACCATACCTGCAGCTGGTCCGCGGCGGCGGCGCGGAAGGTATCCGCCGCGCATAGGATGATGGTGCGGCCCAGGCCCTGGAAGCGCAGTGCCAGCTTGCCGATGGTGGTGGTTTTGCCCACGCCGTTCACGCCCACCATCAAAATCACCATGGGCCAGTGCAAAGCGGGCTTTTCCACCTCCAGCATATCCACCAGAATCTGCTTGAGAACGGCCTTGGCCTCCTGCGCCTCTTTCAGCTTCTCCGCCTTCACGCGCTCGCGCAGCTTTTCAATGGCCTCATTGGCGCAGGCCGCGCCCATATCGCTCAAAATCAGGGCGTCCAGCAGGTCGTCGTAAAAGTCCTCGTCAATGGGCCGGTGCTCAGTCACCGCCGCGTCCATGGCAACGGCCATATGCTCGCGGCTTTTGAACAGCCCGTCGCGCAGGCGGGAAAACAGCCCCTTCTTTTCGGTCATGCAAATGCCTCCTTATTCATAATCGGTCAGGTTCACGCTCACCATGCTGCTTACGCCCCGTTCCTCCATGGCCACGCCAAAAAGGGTGTCGCAGCGCTCCATGGTGCCCTTGCGGTGCGTAACCACAATGAACTGCGTGTCCTGGCTGAACTCCTTCAAATAGTCCGCAAAATAGCCGATGTTCGCATCGTCCAGCGCCGCCTCGATCTCGTCCAGGATACAAAACGGGGTGGGCTTGAGCTTGAGCATGGCAAACAGGATGGCGATGGCGGTAAGCGCCCGCTCGCCGCCGGAAAACAGGCTCAAGAGCTGGCGCTTTTTGCCCGGCGGCTGCACGATAATCTCAATGCCGCAGTTGAGCGGGTCCTTGGGATCGCTCAGGCTGATTTCGCCATAGCCGCCGCCAAACAGGCGGGTGAAGGTTTCGGCAAAATACCCCTGCAAGGTGCTGAACTGCCCCACAAAAACCGTTTCCATCTGCTCCAGCAGTTGGGCGATCAGGGCCTGCAAATCGCCCTTGGCGCGCTCCAGGTCGGTCTTTTGCGCGTCCAGCTGGGTGAAGCGCTCATACATTTGAGCATATTCCTCAATGGCGCCCACGTTCACTGCGCCCATCGCGCGGATGCGCTCGCGGATGCGGCGCGCCTCGTCGTCGGCCGCGTTTTCGTCAAACGCCGCGGCCAGGGTTTCGCCCGGCGCGGGCGCGTCGCCCTCGCGCCGCCGGTCGTATGCCTCCAACGCCTCCACAGCGCCCGCATAGCTAAGCTCGTAGGTGTTCCACAGGCGGTCGTTAAGCTGGCTCAGCTCCGCGCGTATGCGGCTCAACGCCAGCTCCTGGCGGTGCATGCGCTCGGTTTCGTGCCCAAGCAGCTGCTGGGCCGCGTCCATTTCGCCCTGGATCTCCTTGAGCTCCTTCTGCTTCTGGTCACGCTTGAGCTCGGTTTGGGAAACATGCTCCCGCGCTTCCTCCACGCCCTGCTCGCAGGCGGCGATCTCCCGCTCGGCGGCCTGTTCCCCGGCCTTTGCGGCCTCCTGCCCGGCAAGGGTCTGCTCCCTGCGCTTTGCCAAGGCCTCCAGCTCGCCTTGGCAGGCTTCGCGGTCTCCGTCCAGGCGCTTGCGGTCGCGCTGGATGCGCTCCACGTCGTGCTCGGCGTTTTGCAGGGTAAGCATTGCGTCGGTCAAAAGCGCCTGCGCGTCCTCGCGCCTGCGGCGGGCCTTGTCCAGCCTGGCGGAAAGCTCCTCCGTGCGGGCGTTCAGCTCGTCCGTTCCGGTTTCCTCCCGCGCGCTTTCTTCTTCAATGCGCTTCAGCTCCCCGGAAATCTGCTCCAAGCTTTCATCCAGCTGGGCGATGGCCGCGCGCAGGCTCTCCAGCCTGTCCGTATGCGCGTCGTATTCCGCCTGCGCGCTCTTTAGGCGCTCGGTATCGCGCGCCACGGCAATCTCCTGCTGGTGCAGCTCATACTGCGCGTTCTCGCGGCGCTCCTTCTCCCCGGCGCGGCGGCTTTCCATATCCGCCACCTCGTTTTGGGCGGCCTGGGCGCGCGCGGTAAGCTCCTCAAGCTTCCCGGCCAGCTCCTTCATTTCGCGCTCGCGTCCCAGCAGGTTTTGCGCCTTTTGCTGTATGCTGCCGCCCGTCATGCTGCCGCCGGAATGCATCACGTCGCCCTCCAGCGTTACCAGGCGGAAGGCGTGCCCGCCCGCCCGCATAATGGCGATGCCGCTGTCCAGGTCCCTAGCCACCACGGTGCGGCCCAGCAGGCTTTCCACCACGTCCTTATAAATGGGGTCGTACCCGCACAGCTCGCTGGCTACGCCAATGCACCCGGGCAGTCGCAATACCTCGCGCTCCCGCGCATTGAGCGTGCGCCCGCGCACGGTGCTCAGCGGCAAAAAGGTCGCGCGGCCCAAATGGTTCCTGCGCAGGTAATCGATCATCTGCTTGGCGTCCTGCTCGGTTTGGGTCACAATGTTCTGCATGGCCCCGCCAAGCGCCATATCCATGGCGGTTTCATATTCGCGCGGCACGTGCAAAAGCATGGCCACCACGTCATGCACGCCCGTAAGCTGATTGCGGCGCGCATAGGTAAGCGCGTTTTTAACGGCGTATTGATACCCCTCGTACCCGTCCTGCAATTCCTTGAGGGTTTTCAAGCGCGTATCGATGGCCCTTGCGCTTTGCAAATCCTCCTGCACCTGCTTTTGGCGGGCCAAAATATCCTCAAGCAGCCGCTTGGTGCTCTTTTCAAAGCTTTCTGCGCCCTCGCGCAGCCCGTCCAGGCGGCCCTGCTCTGCCGCAAGGTTTTCCCTGGCCTGCGCAAGCGCGCCCGCAAGCTCCATCTCCCGGCCTTCCTCCTGCGAAAGCTGCTGGCTGATCTCCCCGCGCCGGGCCGTCATTTGCTGCTGCATGGCGCTTTGGCGCGCCTGGGAGGTACGCACGTTTTGCATGCGGTTCATGCGCGCCATAATATGCGCCTTGTGCGCGGCGAGCTCGTCCTCCAGCGCCTGTGCGCTCTCGGTAGCGTCGGCATGCCCGGCCCTGCGGGTTTCCAACGCGTCGCGCGCCTTGGAAAGCAGCGCCTCCGCCTCCGAAAGCCCGCCGCCGCTTTGGTTCATGGTGGCCTCGAGCAGGCGCAGGCGGGCGCGCAGGCTTTCTTCCTCGCTTTGGAAGCGCTCCAACGCCTCCGCGCCGCTTTGCAGGCGGTTCTTCACCGCCGTAAGCGCCTCGCGCGCGGCGTGCAGCGCGTCGCTGCGCGCAAGCAGCGCCTCGTGCGCCCGTGCAAGCGCCTGCTGCACGGCCTCCTGCTCGGCCTCGCCCGCCTCGCGGCGCGCAGTTGCATCCGCAAGGGCGCGTTCAGCCTCGTGCACCGCGTCGCTTACGGCAAGCAGCGCCTGCTCGGCGGCGTTTTCCTTGGCATGCAGCCTGCCATGCCTTAGCAAAAAAAGCCGCACGTCCAGCTCCTTGAGCGCGTCGGTAAGGGCGAGGTATTCCTTTGCGGTATCAGCCTGCTTTTTCAGCGGGGTCAGGTGGCTTTGAAGCTCCTCAAGCACGTCCAAAACGCGCACTAGGTTTTCATCCGCGCGCTTGAGGCGGCCCTCGGCCTCCTCCTTGCGCGAGCGGAAGCGGCTAATGCCCGCGGCCTCCTCAAAAATGCCGCGGCGGTCCTCGCTGCGCTGGCTCAAAATCTCGTCGATACGGCCCTGGCCGATAATGGAATAGCCCTCCTTGCCAACGCCCGTATCGCGGAACAGCTCCACAATGTCCTTCAGGCGGCAGGCAGCCCCGTTCATAAGGTATTCGCTATCGCCGCTGCGGTACACGCGGCGGGTGATGCTTACCTCGTCAAAGGCCACGGCAAGCTGGTGGTCGGTATTGTCAAACACCAGGGTAACTTCGCAATAATTCAGCGGCTTGCGCTTTTCGGTGCCGTTGAAAATCACGTCGGCCATGCTGTTGCCGCGCAGCATCTTGGCGCTCTGCTCGCCCAGCACCCAGCGCACGGCGTCGCCGATGTTGCTTTTGCCGCTGCCGTTGGGGCCCACAATGCCCGTTACGTTTTGCGGGAACACAATCTCCGTGCGCTTGGCAAAGGACTTGAACCCGTATATCTCCAGTTTGGTAAGACGCATCCAATCATTCCTCCGAATGGACAGGGGGATGACGCCCCGCCGCCATTTCCTTTCGCGGGGCGCAGGGGGCTCAAGCCCCTGCCGGGGCCTTGGGGGCCGGCCCGCCCTGGCCGCCGTACTGCCTGAGCGCGGCCTTCGCGGCAGCCTGCTCGGCCGTTTTTTTGCTGTTGCCCTCGCCGGTGGCCACGGGCACGCCCAGCACGCTCACCTGCGCGGTAAAGCGCCGGTCGTGATCGGGCCCCGTTTGGGCGATGATGGCGTACTGCGGCAGCTCCAGGCCATGGGCCTGGGTGTACTCCTGCAAGGCGCTTTTATCATCCTGCCCGCGCCAGGCGATCATGCGCTCGTCCTGCGCAAACAGGCGCAAAATCACCTCGCGCACGGCCTCGTAGCCGCCGTCCACATAGATGGCCGCGAGCACGGCCTCCATCGCGTCGGCCAGGATGCTGGGCTTTTCGCGCCCGCCGGTCTGCTCCTCGCCGTGCCCCATTAAAAGGTACCGGCCCAGCCCAAGCGAGCGCGCCAACGCGCTTAATGTGCGCTCGCACACAAGCGCGGCGCGCCGGGCGGTCAATTCGCCCTCGTGCAGGGCGGGATATTTGCGGTAAAGCATGTCGCTGACGCAAAACTCCAATACCGCGTCGCCCAGGAATTCCAGGCGCTGGTTATCCGGCAGCTTGGTGGAGGGATGCGTCAGCGCCAGGCGCAGATGGGCCTGATCGTGAAACGTGTAGCCAATGGCTTGCTGCAAGCGCTGCATAGGCGTTCTCCTTTGGGCCAAGCGCGCCCCCAACGGGCCTGCCGCTGGGGGCGCGCTTGGCAATATGCGTTACTGGTTCTTTTCGATGTAGTCCACAACGTCGCCCACGGTTTTCAGGTTCAGGATGACCTCATCCTCCACCTCGATGCCAAACTCGCTTTCCAGCTCAAGGATCATAACCATCACATTGGCGCTGTCGGCCCTAAGATCCTCCACCAGGCGGCTGTCGCGGGTAATGGTGGAAGCCTCCACCTGCAACTGGGAAGCGATCATGTCGCGTACCTTTTCAAATACCATGGTTGTTTCCTCCTACTATTCTCATAATCATGGCGAAAAACGCCTATATGCAACGGGGCTTACAAAAAGCCCCGCCGGCAGCAGCTTTGCGCGGGCCTTACGCCTGCTCCTTGGGCAATAGCGCCTCGATCTTCTCCACCACGCCGCCCTCTACCATCTTCACCGCCTGGCGGATGGCGCAGGCCAGCGCATGCCCGTTGGACGAGCCGTGCGCCTTTACCACGTTGCCCCGCACGCCCAAAAGCGGCGCGCCGCCCACCTCGCTGTAATCCATGCTCTGTTTTACGCGGCGGAAGGCAGGCTTGGCCAGCAGGCCGCCTATCTTGCTTTTGAAATCACCCATGATTTCCGTTTTGATGATGCCCATCAGCGTACCGGCCACGCCCTCCATAAACTTGAGGATCACGTTGCCCACAAAGCCGTCGCATACAATGACGTCCGCCTGGTCGTGCGTGATCTCGCGCGGCTCCACATTGCCCACAAAGTTCAGGCGCTTGTCCGCCTCCAAAAGCGCGTAGGCCTCCTTGGTGAGGGCGCAGCCCTTCTCGGCCTCCGCGCCGTTGTTCACCAGGCCGATGCGCGGGTTCTCAATGCCGCGCATGCCCTGCATGTAGGCCTTGCCCATCATGGCGAACTGGTGCAGGTATTCCGGGCGGCAATCCACGTTCGCGCCGCAGTCAATCAGCAGGAAAAAATCCTTGCCGTTGGGCAAAAGCGGGGCCAGGGCCGGGCGGTCGATACCGCGCAGCCGCCCCAGGCGGAACATGCCGCCTGAAAGCACCGCGCCCGTGCTGCCCGCCGATACAAACGCGTCCACCTGCCCGTCGCGCAGCTTGAGCATGCCGTCCACAATGGCACTTTGCTTTTTCTTGCGCACGGCCATCACGGGGGCCTCGCAGTTGGTAATCACCTCGGGGCAGTCCGTGAGCAAAAGGCGGGCGCGCAGGGCGGGGTCGGCGCCCGCAAACACGCTCTCAACCGTCTTTTCAATGGCGCCGATGGGGCCCGCCAGCTCAATTTCCAGCTGGGGGTACATGCCCAGCGCCTCCAGCGCGCCTTCCACAGGCGCCTGGGGGGCGTTGTCGCCGCCCATCGCATCCAGATAAATCTTCATAGCGGTTCCTCTTTCGTTACTCGATCTTGATGCAGTACACGCCGCCGGCGTTTTTGCCGGTTGTGCCAATCACCAGCAGGTTCCCGTACACGGCGGGCGAGCCTTCGATGGCCAGCTCTCCCTCCGCGTCCTCAATGGGCGCCAGCGTAAGCGTATCCAGAACGCTGCCGTCCAGGGGATCCATCAGGTGGATATTGCCGTTGCTTTCCGCCTGAATCAGCCAGGCCTTGCCATCCTCATTATACACGGCCACGGGGCTGGAAATGCTGGGGCTTTCCAGGCTGGCCTGCCATGCCACGGAGCCGTTCGCCTTGTTCAGCGCGATCACCTGCGCGGCGTCCTGCCCGTTTGTTACGGTGAAGATGACCAGCGCCTCAATCTCGCCCTTGCCAACAACGGGGCTTGCGTAGCAGCCAACCTCCTGCTTTTTCGCATAGGCCAGCTCGGGCACCTCATAGGCCCATACCTGCTCGCCGGTAAGCGCGTTCAGCCGCCGGATGGTGCAAACGCCCTTGGTGTTGTTCAAAATGGTGTTGCCGGTGTACAGCGCCACGTCGGAGCCATCCTCCACATCCAAAGCGGGGGTGGCGTCCACGTTGTCCCCGGTATCAACGGCCCACACGGGGGTGAGGGTGTTCACATCCACGCACTGCACTACGCCCTGCTGATCCGCATAGTACACATAGTTGTTGTACATGGCCACGCTGGCGTCAATATTGGTATTGGTTTTCTTTTGATCCTTCATCTGCGTCTTGTAGGCCTGTATGTCGCTGCCCAGGGAAATGGTGTTGGCCTGGTAGTTGTACGCGTCCTTCACCGGGCCCAGCTCGGCGGTGTAAAGCACGCCGTTCTGGCCGCCCACAATCATGGTGCCGGTGGCGCTGTCAAACAGGGCGGAGCCGGTAAAGCCGCTGTAATTGCTGTTCTTTACCTTGCTGTCGCCCTCGATCAGGCGCAGCTTTTTGTTGTTGATCAAATCAATGATGTGATAGCCGTTTTTCACGGTTTTATTCGCCAGGCGGCTGTTGTACTGGCCCGCGCCCAGGATGGGGGTGCCGTTGGTAGCCACGCTCAGGCCGCCGCGGCTGGGCGCGCCCAGCTCGATAGGATCGCGCGTGGCTTCGCCCGTGAGCAGGTTATAGAAGGATACGTTGCCATCCTGCCCGGCCACGATGACCTCCTTCAGGGCGGTCACATCCTTCACTTCATCCTTCAGGCCCATGCGCTGCCTAAGCTCCGTAGGCCACTTTACAATTACGGGCTGGCCGGGCGCGGCAACGCCGTAGGCCGCGCCGTCATTGGTTTTCATAAAGCCAATGGGCTGGCTCCACACCTCGGTGAGCGTGGCGCTTTGCACATCCACCGTGCCATAGGCGGCGTTCTGGCGCAGCGGGCCGCTGCGGAAGGTGAGCACGCCCGCCTGCCGCCAGCCCGCGTAATCGCTGCCGCCAACGGTGGTGGTAAAGGCGTTAAGCAGGTTGATGGCGCGGGAGCGGGTATAGCTGGAAACCGTCTTTGTGCCGCTGTATACCGTCGCCTTCAATTCCAGCGCGGAGGGATCCGCGCCGCTGGCCGCGGCGGCGCTCAAGGCCGGCAGCGGCGAGGTGGTGGGCACGGGGGTGGGGGTGGGCTCCGGCGTGGGTTCCGGGGTAGGCGTGGGGCTGGGCGTCGCCGTGGGAGAGGGCGTGGGGGCCTCGGTCGCCACGGGTTCGGCGGTGGGCGCCTCCGTCGCCTCCACGGGCGCGGGCTCGCCGCCCAGCTGCACCTGCACGGCAAAGTCGGAGGGCGTAAAGTTCAGCTCGTCCTCCGCCTGGTACTGCGCAAGGTATTCGCCGGCATACGCCGCTTCCACATCGGCGTAAAGCGTCCACACGCGCTTGCCGTCGCTTTCCTCAACGCCGCCGTTCTCCCCGGCGGGATCGCCCATATACATGCTGGCTACGGGCGTGTTATAGCTGTCCACCACGCGCACGGCGGTTACGTCCGTAGAGGTGGTAAGCGTAAAGGCAATGCGCGCAGGCACCGCCGAAATGGCGGTATCACACGCAAAGCCCTGCATAGGAGGCGCAACCGCCTTGGGCTGGGCAATGTTCACCGGCGCGGCGGCGGCAAGGCCCTCGCTCTGCGTGCCGTCCTTTTTTATGGCATAAACGGTAAAGCTGCCCGCATATCCTTCCGTAAGGGTAGCGGTAGGGTTCCACAGCAATACGTTGCTGTTGGAGATCACCTCGCCGGAGCCCTCCATATCCGCATTGTACTCGCCCTCATACACGGTATCGCCAAAGTCGTTTACAATGCGGATGCCCGCCACGTTCTTGGCGGTTTGCACGGCAAAAATCACCTGGGTGGGCGCGGCGGCGTCGGTCGCGGCGGCGCTGAAGCTTTTCAGCGGCTCCGCCTCAGGCACAATCCGGTTCTTCACGCTGTTAAACGCGCTTACAACGCTGCCCTTCACAGGCGCCAGCAGGCTGCCTACGCTTCCGCCCATGGCTTCCCAATCCGGCAGGCACAGGCCGGCCAGCAGGCCGCCGATGGCGAACACGCCCCGCAGCAGGACCGTGACCAGCGAAAAGCCGGTATTGCCCATGGCATGGCCCGCCATGTGGGCCGGGATATCAGAGTAATAGTACCCGGTGGAGAGCAGCTGTTGGTAGTGCAGCCAGCCCATCAGCAGGGTAAAGACCGCTGTGCCCAGCAGCCCCAGGCCCCACAGCAGCCGCTGTTTCTTGTTTTGTGCCAAA
>URUF01000037.1 GCA_900550955.1 uncultured Eubacteriales bacterium
CCGCGCACGTGCTCCAAAGCGCAAAAGAAAACGCAACGCACCGGGAAGGCGCACCCCGCCAAAGCGGGCCGCCTCCCACCCAAGCCAGCCGGAGGGCCCTCCGCCCTCCGGCAGCCTTGCCATGCAGCCTCAAACGCCTGCGCCCAACCCCTGCGCGCCATTGGCGCGCAGTCCGGGGGTCCAGGGGGTCACCCCCTGGATCCCCTGGATATGGCTTCCCATAGGCCGTTTAGGTAGGCGGCGCCCAGGGCCCTGTCGTATAGGCCGTAACCGGGGCGGCCCACCTCGTCCCAGATCATGCGGCCATGGTCGGGGCGCACGTAGGTGTCCGGGCAGGTGTCGTAAATGGCCTTCATGATGGCGTACATGTCCAGGTCGCCGGCGGAGGACAGGTGCGCGGCCTCGCGGAAATTGCGGTAGCCCAGGTGCTTCACGTTGCGCACATGCATCGCGCCGATGCGGTTCATTTCGCCAAAGTGGCGAATCATCGCGGGCACGTCGTTTTCCGGGTTAGAGCCAAGCGAGCCGGTGCATAGGCACACGGTGTTGGCGGGGCTGTCGTGCAGGGCGATGATCTTATCGTAATCCTCCTGGCTGTGGGCGATGCGGGGCAGGCCGAAAATGGGCCAGGCGGGGTCGTCCGGATGGCAGGCCATGCGCACGCCCACTTCCTCGCACACGGGAATGACCGCGTCCAGGAAGTACTTGTAATTTGCGCGCAGCATATCGGGGGTCATGCCCTCGTATTGCTTCAGCGTGGTTTCCAAAAGGGCCAGGCGCTCCGGCTCCCAGCCGGGCAGGGTAAAGCCGTGGCTGTCCTCGGCGGTTTTGCGCACAATCTCCAGCGGGCCCATCTCGCCCAGGTCCTTCTCGTCAAAGTACAGGCTGTTGGAGCCGTCCTCGGGAATTACGCGCGCCAAATCGGTGCGCAGCCAGTCAAACACGGGCATAAAGTTGTATACAATCACCTTCACGCCGTACTTGGCCAGGTTGCGGATGGTGATTTTGTAGTTTTCAATGTATTCATCGCGGGTGGGCAGGCCCATCTTGATGTCCTCGTGCACGTTTACGCTCTCGATTACCTCAAGCTCCAGCCCGGCGTCATGCACCTCGTCCACCAGGGCCTTGATTTCCTCCTCTTCCCAAACAACGCCGGCGGGCTTGTCCAAAAGGCCCATCAGGCCGCTCATGCCGGGAATCTGCTTCACATATTTCAGCGGGATGGGGTCGGACTGGCTCCCGTACCAGCGGAAGGTCATTTTCATGGTTCGGTTCCCTCCTACATTCTTTATAGGGAAAGCGCCGAGGCGCTTTCTTTGCAAAATCGTCTACTAGTATACCAGTTAAAGGCGTAAGGGGAGCCCTTGCGCGCCTTTTTGGATGGGCCTGCGGGAGAGGCGCCTCCTCCCCCGCAGGCCGGGGCCTTTTACTTGGCAAACAGGTTGGGCAGGAATAGGCTGATCTGCGGAATGAAGGTGATCAGCAACAGCGTGATCAGCATGCACACGTAGAATGGCAGGGTGGCCTTTACCACCTTTTCCATGGGCACCTTGCCCACGGCGGAGCCGATGAACAGCACGGAGCCCACCGGCGGGGTGAGCAGGCCGATGCCGCAGTTGAGAACGATCATGATGCCGAACTGAATGGGATCAATGCCGATGGAGGTAGCCACAGGCAGCAAAATGGGAGTGGCGATCAGGATGATGGGCGCCATGTCCATAATGCAACCCAGGATGAGCAGGATCAGGTTCAAAAGCAGCGCGATCACTATGGGGTTGGAGCTTACGCTGGTAATGAGGTTGGCCGCCATATCCGGCACGTGCAGGGTGGTAAGGCAGTAGCCGAAGGCTGCGGAGGTGGCGATCAAAATCAGCACGATGGACAGCGTTTCCACGCACTGGCCCAAGGAATCCCAAACGCCCTTCCAGTTGAGGCCCTTATAGATAAACACGCTTACGATCAGGGAGTAGATAACCGCGATAGCGGCGGACTCGGTAGCGGTGAACACGCCGCCAACCACGCCCACAACCACAATCAGCACCGCGGCCAGCGCCCAAATGGAGGTTTTGAGCTGCTTTAGGAAGTTCCTGATGGAGAACTTTTCGCCCTTGGGATAATGGCGCTTTACAGAGATAATGTAGGAGCCGATCATCAGGCTGAGCGCAAGCAGCGCGCCGGGCAGGTAGCCAGCCATAAACAGGCTGCCAACGGAGATACCGCCCGCCGTGGTGGCATAGATAACCATGTTGTGGCTGGGGGGCACCAGCAGGCCCTCGCAGGAGGAGGTGATGGTAACGGCGGTGGAGAAATCCGCGTCGTAGCCCTCGTCCACCATCATGGGGATGAGGATGGAGCCCAGGCTGGCGGTATCGGCGGAGGCGGAGCCGGAAATGCCGCCGAAGAAGTAGCTGGCTACGATGTTCACCTGCGCCAGGCCGCCGCGCATCCAGCCAACCAGGGAGTTGGCCAGCGCAATCAGCTTATCGCTGATGCCGCCGGAGCCCATCAGCACGCCCATGGTGATGAAGAACGGCACGGCCATCAGGCTAAAGGACCAGATGCCCTTTACCATCTGCTGGGGCAGCGTTACCAGCGCCTGGCCCTGGGAAATCAGGCAGAATACCGTGGACAGGCCCACGGCATACGCGATGGGGAACCGGAGGAGGATCATGACAAAGAAGCTTCCAAGCAGTACGAGAATCGGCAATGTTTCAGGACTCATTTGGCCTCCGCCTCCTTCTTTTCTTCCTCTTTCACAAAGAATACCTTGATGTGGCTGTAAATCTGCTCAATCTCAAAAATGATCATGGTAACGCCCGCCAGGGGGATGGGCGCATACATCCACACGCGGCTCAGCTGCGGAAGGGATTCATATTTGCCAAACTTGGCCAGGGGCGAGTTGCACACGTCCAGGCCGTACTTGAGCATGATAATGCCCAGCGCCATCACCGCCACATCAGCCACGATATCCAGCACCCTAACGACGTTCTTGGGCAGTTTTGCGTCAAACACGGTCATGCGGATGTGCGCGCCGTTGCGGATAGCCAGCGTGGCAGAAAGCACCGCCATGTACACCATCAGGGTAAGCACCATCTGCTCGCTCCAAGCGGGGTCGGGAATGAAGGATACGTAGCGCCCCAGCACGGACATGGAGGTGATCAGAATATCGGCAATCAGCAAAATTTTGCACAGGAACATGACAACCTTATAGGTAATGTCATACACCGGCTTGATCTTATCCAACGTTTGGAAGATCTTTGGCATGATCTTGTCCGCTCCTTTCGCTCATTTGAATAAGAAAAGGGAGCGCAGGGAGAACCCCTGCGCTCCCAATGATTCCTTGGGCTATGCGATTACTGCATGTCCACCAGCTGCTGGTAGAGCTCGGCCTGGCTGGCGGTGTTGGCGGTGATGGTGTTGTGGCAGGCCTCAACCCACGCGCTCTTATCCTCAACCTCAACCACGTTCACGCCCTCGGCCTTGAGCTGCTCAAGCACCTTGGCCTCCTCGGCGGCGCTCAGCTCGGCATTGTAGGCCTGGGTCGCCTTGCCGGCTTCCATAATCCAGCCCTGCTGCTCCTCGGAGAGCTTGGCCCAAGCCTTGTCGGTGATAACCAGCTGAATGGCGCCCAGGGTGTGGCCGTCAAGCAGCAGGGTGGGGGCAACCTCCGGGAACGCGTTGGACTTGTAGTTGGCGATGGGCTGCTCGGCGCCGTCCACAACGCCGGTTTGCAGCGCGCTGTACAGCTCGGTGAAGGAAACCACGGTGGCGTTGGCGCCCAGGTCCTTTACCATGCCAGTCATAACGGGGTCGTCGGAAACGCGGATTTTCATGCCCTTGAGGTCCTCAATGCCCTTGACCTCGTTCTTGAAGAAGAAGTGACGGAAGCCTTCCTCGCCGTAGCAGATGCCGCGCAGGGGCAGGCCGATGGTCTGGGGCTCGGCCAGGAATTCCTGGGCCAGATCACTGTTGGCGAAGTTCCAGAAATGCTCGCGGCTTACGAAGGTATAGGGGATGGAAAGCAGCATGGCCTTCTGGCAGCCGTAGCTGGTGAGCGCGAAAGCGGAGATACGGGAGATATCCACGGTGTCGCCGCCCATGAGGATGCCGTCAAGCACCTGGGCCTCGCTGCCCAGCACGCCGTTAGACTGCACGTCTATGATGATGCTGCCGCCGGAGAGCTCCTCCACCTTTTCCTTGAAGAAGGTAGCGGTCTTGCCCACGATGGTGTCAAGCGGGTTTACCTCGGCGTAAACCAGCGTTACGGGTTCGCTGGCCAGGGCCGCGGAGCAGCTCAGCACCAGCATGAGAGCCAGGATCAGAGAGATCAGCTTTTTCATGTAGAACGTCCTCCTTATTTGGTTTGATTCATTCCGGGCGACGCAACAACAGCTCGGAAGTGATTCTGTGATGATTGTAACACATTCATGTAGAATCTGTCTACTAGTATACCAGCAAAAAGCATAATTTTTTCTTTAGCAGAGGTGCATAAATTTTTTCCATGCGGATTGCGTTTGGCGCGGAAGTATGACACAATGGAGGAAAGCCCGCGATCCGCCGCGGCAAGCCCGCCCCGTCCGCACAAAAGGAGTGTAGCAAGCCTATGAAGCCCACCGCCGTCACCCTCCATGTCAAAATTGATAAGGCCGCCTTCCGCAGCTTTGGCCTGTTCGATACCTTCCGCCTCAAACGCCGCTGGCGGCAGCCGCTCATGTTCTCGCTGATTTTGCTGGCGTTTTCCGCCTGCTGCTTCGTCCTTCATGAAAAGGACGGGGCAATCATGCTTGGTTGCGTGCTCATGTCCGTTGCCCTGGGGCTGCCGGCGGTGTATGTGGGCATGTTCCTTTCCCAGCTAAACGCGCAGGCCAAAAAGCTGCGGCTGGACACGCCCAGGCCCGCTTACACGCTGGTGATGGACCGCGCGGGCGTTACCGTGACCAACGATATGAAAGCCGAGGATCCCGTCGTCCTGAAATGGAAGCAATTTGCCGCCGCCTACCGCCGCAAAGGCTGCATTTATCTGTATGTGAACGCCGCCCGGGCCTTCCTCCTGCCGGACGGCCAGGCCGACGTATCCCCGGACGAGCTGTGGGCCTTTCTGTGCGACCGCCTGCCCAAGGGGCATGCGCACGCGTGACGCAAGCCAAAGCCAATCCCGCCGCCGGGCTGTATGCGCAGGCGCGGCGGGATGTTTTTTCATTTGGAGATCATGCTTTCGCTTCCGTCTTTTTTGCAAGCCGCTCATGCATCGTTGCCATTAAAACCAGAATGGCCGCAAGCGCCGCCGGGTACAGCGCCACGCCGGCACGCCCCGCGATGGCCCCGAACAGCGGAGGCGTGAGAGAGGTGCCCACATATGCGCTGGCCATCTGCACGCCAATCAGCGCCTGCGAGCGCTGCGCGCCAAAGCACGCGGGCGTGGAGTGGATGATGCACGGGTAAATGGGCGCGCAGCCCAGCCCAATGATCGCCAGCCCCGTTACCGCTCCCCTTTCCCCCAGGGGCAAAAGCAGCGCCGCCGCGCCCAGGGCGATCAGCGCCATGCCCAGGCGGGTCATGCGCGTATCGTCCAGCTTCAGCGTTAAAAAGCCGCTGAGGGCCCGGCCCACAGTGATACCCACATAAAACAGGCTGGCAAAACCCGCCGCCCGTTCCACCGGAAGGCCGCAATGCAGGGCCAGGTAGCTGCTGGCCCATTGCCCCGCGGTTTGTTCCAGCGCGCAATAGCACAAGAGCACGGCCATAATTTCCTTTGCGCCGGGGATGGCGAAAACGCGCCTGAGCGTGAGCGGGCCCTCCGCGCCGCCCTCCGCCCGCGCCGCCGTATCGCGGCGCTTCCACAGGGGCAGGCTGAAAACAAGCAGGGCCGTGAGCGCGATTTGAATCAGCGCGATGAGGCGGTAGCCGGCGTTCCAGCCCTGCCCGCCCGAAAGCGCGTACCCCATGATGGACGGGCCCACCGACGCGCCCACGCCCCACATGCAGTGCAGCCAGCTCATATGGCGGCTGGCATAGTGGAGCGCCACGTAGTTGTTCAGCGCCGCATCCACGCTGCCCGCGCCCAGGCCGTAGGGAACGGCCCACAGGCACAGCTGCCAAAACGTGCGGCTTGTGGAAAAGCCGTACAGCGCCACGGCCGTCATGCCCACGCTGATGGCCGTCACCCTGCCCGCGCCCAGCCGCCGGGTGAGCCTGTCGCTTTGCAGGCTGGACGCCACCGTGCCCAGCGCAATAATCATGGAGATTACGCCCATATAGGACACCGGCGCCCCAAGCTGCCCATACATGCTGGGCCATGCCGCGCCCAAAAGCGCATCCGGCAGCCCCAGGCTGATAAAGGCCAAATAAATAACCGCCAACAGCAAATGAACCATGTTGCATTCCCTCCCGTCTTGCGGTATCATTTTACCAGCGGGCGGCAGGAATAGATAGAAGGAAACAGCCGGTTTTCTATCACAAAACCGTCAAAAAAGGAGGCGGCGCCATGGCGATCTCGCAATGCGTTGCAGCGGTGGACGCCCAGGGGCACGAGCTGCTTGCGCATGGCGTTCCGGCCTTCCCCCTGGCCTGCTATCACGATCACCTGGCCCTGTGCCCCGTGCCCTGGCATTGGCACGACGAGCTGGAGGCCGTAGTGGTGGAGCAGGGCCGGTGCGTGGTGGGCGCGGGCGCGCAGAAGTTTACGCTATCGCCCGGCGAGGGGTATTTTGTGAACGCGGGCGTGCTGCACGCCGCCTGGGATTTGGATTCCTCCGGCTGCCGGTTCCATTCGGTGGTGTTTCATCCCCGGCTGGTGGGCGGCAGCCTGGACAGCGCGTTTTGGCACAGATATTTGCAGCCGCTTTTGGAAAACCCTGGCCTTCGGGAGCTAAAGCTAACGCCCGCCGTGCCCTGGCATGCACAAGCGCTAAGCGCCGTGGAGCAGGCCTGGCAAAGCGCCGTTGCGGAAGCCCCGGGCTACGAATTTGCCACGCGCCAAGCCCTAAGCGACCTGGTGCTGGCGCTGTGCCTTCACATGCCCGCCGCGCCCGTGCGCCCTAGCGCCAAGGCCCTGCGCGACGCCGGACGCATCAAGCTGATGCTTACCTATATCCATGCCCACTACGCCGAGGCCCTCACCACAACGCGCATCGCCCAAAGCGCAGCCGTGAGCGAAAGCGAATGCCTGCGCTGCTTTCGCCACACCATTGGCACAACGCCCATTCAATACCTGCGCCAGCTGCGCGTGCAAAAGGCCGCGGAGCTGCTGCTAACAACCAGCGCGAAGGTATCGGATATCGCCTTGCAATGCGGCTTTCAGGAAATGAGCTATTTTGCCAAAACCTTCCGCGAGCTGCGCGGCCTTTCCCCTACGGATTTCCGGCTCAGGCGCGGACAGGGCTGAACCGCAAAACGAAATTCCAAAAAAATTGGAGAAAGGTATTTACAAACCGGTTGAATTGTGCTATTATATTCCTCGCTGAAACGCGGGGCATTAGCGCAGTTGGTAGCGCACAACACTGGCAGTGTTGGGGTCAGGAGTTCGAATCTCCTATGCTCCACCATATTTGAGAAATCCGAACTTCATCCCAATTGGGGATGGGTTCGGATTTCTTCTTTATTCTCTCGGGTATTGTGGCGTGATACATAAAAAATGGAAGGGGATGAATCACTCCAATCAGGCTTATCCGTTTCGGAAATCCTTTGCCGGCCGGCATCACAGCAAGGCGAGGCAAAGCAACGAATGCTTTGCCTTCCCAAATGCACGATCATACAAACGGACCGGGCTATATCCTTGCCAGTGAATTGATGTGGCAAACCACATAAGGCCGGCCCAGCTCTTTCCCTCCATATCAAAAGGCCGGTCAGCGTTGATAGCTCATAGGCATTCCTTCAGTATCTCAAACACCTCGTCGCGCGTGAGCTGTTTGCAGCAGCCTGCCGTCAGATTGCAGGTATCCGCCACCGCCCGAAGCACGCGCTCGTCAGTGATGCCCATTTCGCCAAGCGTCGCAGGCAGGCCGATCTCCCGGATAAACCGCGCCAGCGCGTCCACGCCGGCCAGCGCCGTTGCCTCGTCCGTGCCGCCGTGCACATGCCACACCTCGCGCGCAAGCCTTGCAAACTGCTTCGGCGCGCTTAGGCAGATATGCCGGTACAGCGCCGGATGGATGACGGCCAGCCCCTGGCCGTGGTTGCAGTCCGTGTACGCGCCAAGCTGATGCTCGATCTGATGCGCCTGAAAGTCCGTCGCCTTGCCCAGCTTGAGCAGGCCGTTCTCCGCCATGGCCGACGCCCACATGAGCTCGCTGCGCGCCTCCATGTTCTGTGGGTCGCGCAGAAGCGTGCGGATGTGCGCAATCACGCTGCGCATGATCGCCTCGTTCATCTCATCGGAGAGGTTCGGCTCCCGCGGCGTGCCCAGATAGGTTTCCATGCAATGGCTCAACGTGTCAAACGCGCCGGAGATCACCTGCTTCATCGGCAGGGAGAGCGTGTAGGCAGGGTCGAGCGCTGCGAAGGACGCCGCCGTGCCGAAGATCGGCCCCTTCCACTTCTTTTCCTCGTGGGTGATGACGGCTCCCGCGTTCATTTCTGCGCCCGTGCCGGACGCCGTCACCACCGCGCCCATGGGAATGCCCTGCACGGGAAACCGGTGCGCGCCATATTCCATCCCGAAGATGTCCTCGTCCAGCAGCGCCTGTGCGGAGATCACCTTGCAGCAGTCGATGACGCTGCCGCCGCCCACGGCGAGGATGAAGTCCACGTGCTCCCTTCGGGCGAGCTGCGCGCCCTCCTGCGCCTTTGCATACGTCGGGTTGGGCATGATGCCGGAAAACTCCACGACATCCTTCCCCATCCCGGCAAGCAGCGCTTTCATCTGGTCATATACGCCGTTGCGCTTGATGGAGCCGCCGCCATAGGCGAGCATGACCATCCTGCCCGCTTGACCAAGCTCCGCCTTGAAGGCCTTTGCGGCCGCGCCCTCTCCAAAATACACCTTTGTGGGATACGAGAAAACAAACGAATCCATATCAATTCCTCCTGTCTTTATTGGCCAAGCGCCTTGCGTCCGCAGCCCTTGCCGCGCGCATCGCATAATACCCCATTACAGCAAACAGCGCGATGATGGCCGCATAATCCAGCAGAAAGAAGACCAGCGGCTCATCAAAATCAAAGAATACAAACGGAATGCGCAAAAACATATAGTCGATCACCTGACGCCTGACCATCGCATACGCGCCATAGGCCGCTATCAGCAGCGCCCCCGCCCGCATCATCCTTGCGCTCTTTTTCCGCTGCTTCCCCTTGCGAAGCGTCTGGAAAATCATGTGCCCATGCAGGCCCAGATGGATGGACATGAGCGCCATCCCCCAATACGCCCCAACGACATGGAACGACCTTGCGCCAAAGCGCCCGCCATGAATCGGAAGGAACGCCAGCGCGTGGCGCGAAAGGATGACGCCGCTGACAAACTGCATCGTCAGGTCAACCAGCAGCGCCAGATTGACCGCCGTTTGCAAAATGCGCGCGGCTGAAAAGCGCCCCTTGCTCAGGTTGCGATACCAGCGCCAGTTCAGCGCCTGATGAGCGATAACGCAGACGAGCATGGCGATTCCTATGGTTTCATGCGTCGCCTCTCCAATGAGCTCATAGGTCATCAGCAGCATCAGAAGAATCAGCATCACCGCGTCCAGCCCGCGCCGGATCATCTGCCCGCGATTCAAGAAACATCATCCTTTCTGCTTGCGTCCACGCCGGATTCGCTGCGGAATCAATCCGCATAGCCCAGCTCGCGCAGCCAGGCGACGATATCCATGCATTCGATCATGGTAATCGATTTTTCCAGATTGACATCCTGCTTCACATAAGAGCCGTAGGTGATCATAATCCCCATGGAAACGCTTAGCGAAAAGAACAGCTGGCTCATAGCGTCCAAAGAGATTTGCAGAAAGCGCTTGACTGTCATGCCGGTGAAATCCGGGGTGAGATACAGCTTCAGCCCCTGAAGGCCGGTTCGGACGCTTCCGTCATCCAGCGTGGTTTTCAGCGTCAGCGCGTAGCACGCAATGCCAATCACCATGATCAGCAAAAGCGGCATCATCGTCTTGGAAACCCGTTCGATGCCCTTCTCCACGCCGTTGTAGACAATCACGGAGGTGATGAGCATGAAGATCAGGCCGTACCAGACGGAGGAAGGCGAAGCAATGAAGCTTGTGAAGCAGTTGTCCTGTGCTGCTCCCGATACGCCATCCTTCAGATACAGCATGACGTACTTCAGAATCCAGCCGCCAATCACGGCGTAATAGGTCATAATAAGCACAGGCACAAGAAACGTTATAACGCCCAGGAACTTCCATTTCTTGCGCATGCTCTCATAGGCATGTATGGCGCTCATCCCGGTTTTGCGTCCGATGGCAATATCGGTTGTCAGCAGTGTAAAGCCTACCGTCAGGATCAGGATCAGGTAAATAACCAGAAACACGCCGCCTCCATCTTTCGCTGCAAGATATGGAAAGCGCCAGATGTTCCCTATGCCTACGGCGCTGCCTGCCGCGGCAAAAACAAACCCAAGCTGTCCTGTAAAGCCGTTCTTTTTCTTCATGCGTCACGGACCCTCCCGCATTCTGTACTTGACACCCCAACAGGATACCACTACAATACAAATAAAACCAGTTTAAGTTTTTTATGTTAAACTTAAATTGTATTTAATCTCCTGCATCGCAGGAAAAAAAGAGGGCCTTCGATGGACACATTCTCCTACCGGGTGTTTCTGACCATCGTTCAGTATAAGAGCTTCCAAAAAGCGGCCGAGCTTCATCATGTCACTCCGCCGGCTATCAGCCATCTGGTCAAACAGTTGGAGAAAGCGTTTGGCTTCTCCCTGTTTGTCCGAAGCAGGCATCATGTATCGCTTACAACTGCCGGCGAGGCCATTCTCAATTCCGTTGTAGAGATTGTAAAAAAAGAAGATGCGCTCAATCAGCTGGTATCGGAGTTGAACGGTCTAAACAGAGGGCACGTCCGCCTGGGTATCTTCAACTCCATGTGCAAATATCTGCCGGATGTCCTTAGGGATTTCAACAGGCAGTATCCGCATATCACATTTGAGATCTACCAGGGGTCCTATGAAGACATCATCAACTGGCTGAAGACGGGCGTTGTAGATATCGGCTTCCTGTCCAAAACGGTGAATCCGGGTTTTCCGTTCCATGAGATTTTTGCCGACCCGTTGATGTGCATCTTAAAAAAGGATACGCCAACCGAATCCGAAACCGAGATTCATCTGGAGAGCCTTGCCGATTCTTCTTTTGTGATGCAGCGGGAATCCTGCGATGCCGACGCCAGACGGATGATGGATAAGCTAAGTCTTGATGTGAGGACAGTGTGCCATGTGGTTGATGATAAAACCACTGTTGAAATGGTAAAAAGCGGGTTTGGCTTTGCCATTATGCCCTTGATGACTATGTACGGACTTGAGCAGGATGTTAAAATGCTTAGGATTATGCCGCCGGAAAAGCGGATTATCGGCGTATCTGTGCTCAATGAAAATGAGCTTTCACCGGCGGTGAAAAAAGCGTTTGCGTTTATTAGGGACTATCCTTTTTCAGATTGACGGTTGGCTGAAAGGTACTGTGATCTTCCTACCTTGGATAAAACAAAAAGACGGGCGCCGCTATGCTCGTGATAACGCATAACCCTAGCGCCGTCCTCCTCTTTGAGGCTTCTTTGCCCCTCCTTTTAAGCTGCTTCATTGGTTCTTCCTGTTATATAGAGGCTCCAACGGCAATGGCGTTTGATGATGCTTGTTATTCCATTGCAGGCAGATACGGAAAGCCGCAAGCACGCCATCAGCTCCGTTCCCATTTCCTCCCTTGACTTCCCCCTTGAATCCGTCGTATCATATAAGGTGAGGAGGTATGGTTCATATGCAAAACGAAACGCTTCCCGTATGCCCGCGCTGCGGCAAAGCCCCTAAGCAGGCCGACGCCGCCTTTTGCCCCTATTGCGGCGCGCCTATGGATCAGCGCTCCGCCGCGCCCGTGCCGGAGGGCGCGCAAAGGCTGCTGGACGAGGCCGCCAAGCAGCCCGACCCCAAAAAGAAATACGAGCTGCTGAAAAACGCCCAGCGCCAGTACCCCGATTGCCTGGAGGTGGCGCAGGAGCTGCTGTTTTTGGGCCGCCTGCATGAGCGCAACCCCCGCAAGGTGGATTTTTCCGTAATCAAGTGCTACCTGTGGCATATGTACTTAACCCCGGAGCAGTTTAGCAAGGAGCAGCAGGCCGCCATGCGCGCCGAGCTGTTTGAGCATCCCGACCTGAAGCGTTGCCAGGCCCTGGCCCCCAATGCCGAGGCCTTTACCCGGCAATACCTGGAGCGCCTGGCCCAGGAATTTGTGCGCCTGTTTTTGCGCGGCAGCAGCACGTATATGCGCTCGTTCTTCGGCATCCGCTTTGACGGGCGCGCCTCCAAAACGCTGGCCGCGCCTGCGGCCGCCATGCTGGGCCGCATCCGCGCGGATGAGGCGCTATCGCCCCAGCGCCGCGATATGCTGTATAACGCCCTGTACTGCGGCTATCTGCGCGAAATGAGCGGCGACGGCCAGCGGCTGGACGCCCAGCTTGGCGAGCAGGGGCTGCCTCTGGGCGCAAAGCCCTGAGCTATCCCTTTCCCAAGCCGACGATAAAGGAGGAATTTTGTGGAGCGTTCCCACTCCCGGCGGCGCACGCCGCCCAGCGGCATGCCCAGCGAAGCGCCCCGGCCGCCCAAAGGCGCGCTGGAGGGTGCCCAAAAGCCGCGCGACGCGCTGCCCCCGCAAAAACCCGTTACGGATGAGGCACCCGCCGTGCGGCCGCCTTCCCGGCTCAAGCGCGCGCTCAAACGGATTGGGCTTGGCTTGCTGCTGGCGCTCGCGCTGGCGTTTGCCTATGTGTTTTTGCTTCTGGGCGAGCCGGAGGAGGAAGCCAAGCTGGCGCAGCCCGTGGTTGAGGAAGCCATTACCCTGCCCATGAGCGCGCTGGACATGCCCGGCGAGGCCAATGTGCAAAGCCTTGCGGATTCCTTTGGGCAACCGGTGCTGTCGCTGTACGGCGCGCTTTCCATGCAGAAGGCGCGCATCTATGACACGGCCTTTGGCGGCGGCTACGCCCGCCGCGTAACCCTCACCTATGCCTTTGCGGACGGCGCGCTGCTTACGGTGGATAGCCTGCGCCCCACGGCGGCGGTTACGCTGCTGGGCGACGGCGGCTACCGGCTCAACGCAAGCAGCCTGTACGCCCTGGCCGGCCTGGACGCCGCCCGTATGGACAGCGACGCGCAAACCTGCATTTTCACCCAAAGCGATACGGCGGTGTACGCCGTCACCTGCCCCGCGCAGCACGCCGGGGAGCTAAACGAGCTGCTGCGCCAAACCACCCTGATCGCCCCTTCCGGCGAATGATACAAAAGGAGCGTACCCTTCCCATGCATACCCCTAACCAACGCGCCATGAAAACCTCCGTGCTGATCCGCCGCTTTCTGCCCTACTTTCAAAAGTACCTTCCCATCCTGGTATTCGACCTTCTGTGCGCGGCCCTTACCACCGTGTGCGACCTGGTGCTGCCGTTGATCGTGCGCAGCATCACCAGCCTGGCGGCCAATGACCTTGCGGCCCTCACGGTAAGCTACGTGCTGCGTCTGGGCGGCGTGTACGTGCTTTTGCGCGTGATTGACGCCGCCGCCAACTTTTACATGAGCTCGCGCGGGCACATCATGGGCACCTATATCGAGCGCGATATGCGCAACGACCTGTTTGCGCATTTGCAGGAGCTGGGCTTCGCCTATTACAGCAACGCCAAGGTGGGCCAAATTATGGCGCGCATCACCAGCGACCTGTTTGACGTTACGGAGTTTGCGCACCACTGCCCGGAGGAGTTTTTCATCGCGGGTATCAAAATTGTGGTGCCCTTCGTTATCCTCATGGGCACAAGCCCCGCGCTTACGCTGATCATCTTTGCCATGGTGCCGCTGATGCTTGTGTGCACCCGCTTCTTTAACAAGCGCATGCGCGACGTGTTCAAGGAAAGCCGCCACCAGGTGGGCGAGATCAACGCCCAGGTGGAAGACAGCCTTTTGGGCATCCGCGTGGTCAAAAGCTTTGCCAACGAGCCCATGGAGCTTGAAAAGTTCCATCAGGGCAACGACGAGTTTGTGCGCATCAATACCCGCAAATACCTCTACATGGGCGGCTTTAACACCTCCACCCGCGTGTTTGACGGGCTTATGTACATTGTGGTTGTGGTGGCGGGCGCGCTGTTCATCATCCAGGGCTCCATTACCCCGGCGGATTATATGGCGTACCTGCTGTATGTAAGCACGCTGCTTACCTCCATCCGCCGCATTGTGGAGTTCATGGAGCAGTTCCAGCGCGGCATGACGGGCATAGAGCGCTTTTGCGAAATCATGGACGAAAAGCCCGATATCCAGGACGCGCCCGGCGCTAAAGAGCTTTCAAACGTGCGCGGCGACGTAACCTTCGACCACGTAAGCTTCCATTATAACGACAACGATAAGAACGTGCTGGCCGATATCAACTTCCATGTAAAGGCGGGCGAGCGCGTGGCGCTGGTGGGCCCCAGCGGCGGCGGGAAAACCACGCTGTGCAACCTGATCCCGCGGTTTTATAACGTGTCCGGCGGCCGCATTTTGATTGACGGGCAGGATATTACCATGCTCACCCAGCGCAGCCTGCGCGAAAACATCGGCATGGTGCAGCAGGATGTGTACATGTTCTCCGGCACCATTTACGATAACATCGCCTACGGCATGCCCTCCGCCACCCCCGAAAAGGTGACAGAGGCCGCCAGGCTGGCCGGCGCGCACGAGTTTATCCAGGAGCTGCCGGAGGGCTACCAAACCTTTGTGGGCGAGCGCGGCGTAAAGCTGTCCGGCGGGCAGAAGCAGCGCATCTCCATCGCGCGCGTATTTTTGAAAAACCCGCCCATCCTAATTTTGGACGAGGCCACCAGCGCCCTGGATAACGAAAGCGAGCGCCTGGTGCAAAAATCCCTGGAAAAGCTTAGCGAGGGCCGCACCACGTTTACCATCGCGCACAGGCTTACCACCATCCGCAACGCCAGCACCATCTGGGTGCTTACCGAAAACGGCATCGAGGAGCAGGGCACGCACCAGCAGCTTATGCAAAAGGGCGGGCTGTACGCGCGCCTGTATCAAATGTATACGGAGGACGGGCAATGAGCATTGGGTTTGCAAAGGTTACGCCGGAACAATTTCAGGAGGTATGCGCGCTGTATCAGGACGTTATCCGCGATATGCGCGCGCGGGGGCTCAAGCAATGGGAGTGGGATGTGTACCCCACCCGCGCGCAGCTGGAAGCCGATGCCGAGCAGGGCCGGCTGTACCGCATGGATAGCGCCGGCAAGCTGCTGGCGGCCTTTGTTGTGTGCGGCGACATGGGCGAGGAATACGCTCAGCTTTCCTGGCATTACGGCGTTACGCCCGCCACCATGCACCGCTTTGCCATGCTGCCGGAGTGCTTTGGCACGCAGCTGGCCGCGCAGGTTTTGGCCTTTGTGAAGCAGGAGGCCCTGCGCCTGGGCTATGACAGCCTGCGCATGGACGTTTGCGGCGAGGATGAACAGATGCTTGCGCTGTTCGCCTCCGAAATGACGCGCGAGGCGGGGCGCATTACCTTTGAGGATCCCTCCACCGTGTACACCTGTTTTGAAACGCCCCTGAGCGCGGCCTGCCCCATGCTGCCCATCCGCATGTATCCCGCCTACCGCTACGGCGATATGACCCCCTGGGGCGGCGACGGGCTGCGCGCCGCCTACCGCCGCGACATCCCCGACGAGCGCACCGGCGAGGCCCTGGAAATCAGCGCGATTCCCCATTTGGAAAGCCGCACCGGCCTGGGCGAAACCCTGCCCCAGTTGATTCAGCGCGACGGCGCGCGCCTGGTGGGCGATTATGCGGGGCGCGAATTTCCGCTGCTCTTGAAGCTGCTTTCGGCCAAGCAGCCCCTTAGCGTGCAGGTGCACCCAAACGACGCTTACGCCCGCGAGCACGAAAACAAGCTGGGCAAAACCGAGGCCTGGGTGATCCTCAAGGCCGAGGAGGGAGCGAGCATCCTCTACGGCATGCGGGAGGGCGTTACCCTTGATAAGCTGCGCGAGGGGCTTGAGGGCGGCGCGGATATCGAGCCGCTGATTGAGCGCGTGCCCGTGGCTCCCGGCGATGTGTTCTACATGCCCAGCGGCATGGTACACGCCATCGGCGGCGGCATTTTGCTTTACGAGATCCAGCAATCCAGCGACGTAACCTACCGCCTATGGGACTACAACCGCGTAAACGCGGCCGGGGAAAAGCGCCCCCTGCACATCCGTCAGTCGCTGGATGTGATCGACCCGGCGCTGCGCGGCCAGCGCGCCCGCATGCCCGAGGGCGCGCTCACCGGCGTGAAAACGCTGCTGGATGTGCCCGCCTTCCGCCTGGAATGCGCCTGCGTAAACGGCGAGTGCGAGCTGCCCTCCTACCCGCGCGGCTTCCGCATGCTTACGGCCCTGGCAGGGCTTTTGCTAAGCTGGCAGGGCGACGCCATGGAGCTTGCCGCGGGCGACAGCGTGCTCCTGCCCGCCGCCTGCCCCGCCGTAACGCTAATGGGCGTGGGCAAGGCGCTTATTTCCACGCCGCCCGCCGTACAGGGCTGATTTCTTCTGATTTTCCTTGCTTTGCAATAGGAGGCATATCGCTATGGCGCGCGTTTGGCGTAAGCCCCGCGCGGCCCGTATCGCGGCCGCGCTTGCCTACCTGGCCCTAAGCGCCGGGCTCTACCTTGGCACGCCATGGATTCGCCCGGCCAACTCGGTATTGGTATTCCTGGCGGCGTTCTGCGCGGCGGTAGGGTGGGTGTTTCCACGCGCCTTGGGCTGCGCGGATATGGCCGGCTACCGCCGGGGCGGCATGCCCGTTGGGCTGTGCGCGGTGGCGGTATACGCCTCCTTCGCCAGCTTCGGCTACCGGCTGTTCCTCTCCGGCGAGCGCATGGCCTTCAGCGCCTGGCGCTTGCTGGCGCTTATGGCGGGCGCAGCCTGGTTTGTGCCGGTTGTGTTTATGCTTTTATACCTGCTGGAAGGGGTATGCCGTGCGATGGCGCGGCGTGAAAGGCCCGGCGAAAAGGCGCTCCGGCGGGATTTTTGGCTGATATGGGGCGTGGCGCTTGCATGCCAGGCGGCGGTGATCGCATGCTTCTGGCCGGGCGGCTATCCCCTGGACAGCGTGATGCAGCTATATCAGGCCAATGGCCTTATCCCGCTTAACGACTGGCATCCAGTAATCCATACGCTTTTGCACCGCTTCTTTTTGACCGTCTGCGGCCGTCCCGAGTTCCTGGTGATCGTACAGGGCGCGGCGTTTACGCTGGTTGTGGTGCGCGCCGCGCTCACGGCCCGCCGCTTCGGCGCGCGGCTTCGCACGGTGCTTGCCGGCGCGGCGGCGTTTTGCCTGCTGCCCAACCAGGCCCTTAGCAACATCGGCCTGCTCAAGGATTTTCCGTTCACATACGCGCTGGTATGGGGCATTTTGCTGCTTTGCGAGCTGGGCATGGATGTTTCGCGCCTGCGCAGGGCGGGCTATGTACTCCAGCTTGCGGTATGCATGTTCCTGATTGGCACGCTCCGGCACAACGGCGCGCTGCCCATGCTGTTCATGGCCGGGGCGCTGGCGGTTTTAACGGTTCGCCATTGGCGCATGGTCAAGGCGCGCGGGCTTGTGTGCGCGCTGTGCGCCATCCTGCTGTTTGCGGGCTACAAGGGGCCGCTGCTGAAGGCGCTTGGGGCGGAGGCGAATACCATGTCGCCCTACTCAACCATGTTCTGCGCCGTTGGCGCCGTGCTCCACAACGGGGAAAGCCTCTCGCCCCAAAGCATGCGGAAGCTGGAGGCCGAAATGCCCCTGGAGGACTGGCAAACCCTTTACAGCCGCTTTGAGGGCCGCGACCGCTACACCTGGTACGGGGCCAACCGGTTCCTTCTGGACGGCTTTTCCTTCCGCGACGCGTTCCAGATTTATCTGGAAGCGCTCTTTCGGTTCCCGGATATCGTCGTCAAGGACCGCCTGGACGGCACAAACCTTTTGTGGGACGTTACCCAGCCCGATGAAAGCTTTAACACCGATTATTCCGATCATGCACTGTATGCGCCCGAGGTGGGGCTCCACTACTGCGAAGCGGGAGAACAGTATCGAAACCCCTCCGTGCCGGCGCGCGCCTACCGCTTTTTTGCGGCCTTCGCATTTCCCGGGGAGCAGGCGCACGACCAGCTTTCC
The DNA here is from genome assembly GCA_900550955.1 of uncultured Eubacteriales bacterium. Classification (GTDB taxonomy): domain Bacteria; phylum Bacillota; class Clostridia; order Christensenellales; family Aristaeellaceae; genus Limiplasma. The sequence goes on from URUF01000037.1 coordinate 18,305, forward strand.
AACATGCTGCTGTGGCGCTCCGGCGCATATGTGATTCTGCTTTTTACGCTGGTTTTGTTCTGGCGCAAAAACCGGCTGCACGGCCCATGGCTTGCCTCGATGCCGTTGTGGGGAAATCTGGCCGCCATGCTGCTGGCCATGTACCACCAAAGCTTCCGCTACGTGTACTTTGTGCAGGTATCGGTGGCGTGCTTAGTGTTGGTTACCATCCTGTTTTCGGCGCGCAGCCGCCGCGCGTAGCGCGCGCCGCGGCCTTGGCCCCCATCGAGGGGGCCCTTTTCTTTTACGAATCAAAAAAGTTTCCCCGGCGCAAACCTTTCTCCCCGCCCGCGCGTTACTAAGGTGTAAGACATGCTGCAGCAGGTCCGCAGCGCAAAAGAATGTGGGGTTTGCAGGCCGTCGAAAAAGCTCGCCTGCGGCGATCTTTTCCGCCGAGATTTGCGCCGTTCGCCTACTCGCTTCGCTCGCCGGGCGGCGAACAGCGTAAGGAAACCTTGCTACGCAAGGCTTCCGGCCCCACCGCACATGTCGCTGGGGCCGGATTACACTTGGAGGTTGACGGAGGGAAGCGGTGGCCCTGTGGGCCATTGCCCGAAGGGCAAAGCGACCCGGAGGATATCAACCGAAACGAGGGCTGGCCACGGCAGTGGCCAGAACGACGATTGAGGTTGCGGGTCTGCGGCCCTCCAAGCCTCCCATGGGGTTATCGACAGGCTGGCTGCAGCAGGTCCGCAACGCAAAAGAATGTGGGGTTTGTATGTTATGGTGGATGAACAGACCTTTGTAAGCGAGGTACAGGCAATGGAGCGCACGCTCTACCGCGTAAGCCGCAGCCTGCTGCCCGGCTGGGAGCAGTGCGGCGACGCGGTGCAGGAGGCGCTTGCCAAGGCCTGGGCCAAGCGCGGCCGGCCGGACGCGGCATACTTCCGCCCGTGGCTGATGCGCATTCTCATCAACGAATGCCACAACCTGAACCGCCGCCGCAAGCGCGTGATTCCCATGCCCGAGGTGGAGCCGTCCGCGCCCGGCGTGCCGCCCGACCTGGGGCTTTCCGAGGCGCTCTCCGCCCTGCCGGAACGGCTGCGCGTGCCCCTGCTTTTGCATCACCTGGAGGGATTCAGCGTGGCGGAGGTGGCGCGGATTACCCATGTGCCAGAAGGCACGGTGAAATCGCGGCTGCATCAGGCGCGGGAACGGCTCCGGGACGAATGGGAGGTGCGCGGCGAATGAAGAAGCAACCTTGGGAACGGCTGGACGACGCGTTTGCGCCCACTCCGCAGGCATTTCATGCGCAGCTGGAACGCAAGCTGTATCAGGTGACGCGCGAACAGGCGAAACAGGCCCCGCGCCGCGGCTGGCGGCTGGGGGCCGCGCTCGCGCTGCTGGCGGCGCTTTTGTGCGGCACGGCGCTGGCGCTCAGCCGTATGGGCGTGCTGGATTTTCTACTTGGGCGCGTGGCGGACGGCCCGGCGCGTGAAACGCTGGAGCAGGGCGTGGCCCTGCCGGCAGCGCAAAGCTGCGAAAGCGGCATGCTTGTTTTGAGCGTGCGCGACGTATACCTGGATGAGGAAAGGCTGGCGGTGTGCGTACACATCGCGCCAAAGGATGAAAACGCCTACCGGCTGCTAAGCGATACGGACATCGGCGCCGACGGCGAAAGCTTTGACCGCATCTGGTGGAATGGAAAAATCATGACCTTTGAGGAATGGCTGCCGCAGGACAAGGAAATGCTGGTGCTTTCGCCCAAACGGATGGAAATTGGCGGCCAGCGCCTGCCGATGAGCTGCGACTGGGTGCCGGAGGAGCAGGGCGAAACCTTCCTGTTTGAGGCGCCGTTGTGGGCGCTGGACGGCGCGGCCGCCCTTGAAAATGCGGACGGCACGCTCACCGTGCGCGTGCTGGTAATAAGCCGCCTGTATGGCGCAAGCGAAACCGACGAATCGGCGCTCACGTTTCGCGTGCCCGTGCCGGACGGCTTTGGAAAGGAGTTATAACGATGCGGAACTTCAAACGGGTTTGCGCGCTGCTGATGGCCATGTGCATGGCGCTTCTCCTGTTTCCGGCCCTGGCCCTAGACGGCCCGCGCTTCTGCGCGCCGGAGGATGTGGATTTGTCCCAGGTTCGGGAGGAAAACGGACGGCTCGTGGGAGAAATCCTTTTGCCCTCCGCAACCCCTATCGGGGAGCATAAGGCCAAGCTGCTGATCGACTGCCCCGTACCCGGGGCCTTTCCCCAGGCGCAGCAGCAAAAGCTAAGCGTGGAATACAAAAAAATTACCAAGGACATGCTGAAAGCCGCCATCGAGGCCATTGGCCAAAGCACGAAGGGCGGAGAGCTGTACCAGTTTTTAAACGACTCGCTCAACCGCCACGTCAGCTTTGAAAAGGAACGCGGCTTGAGCAGCGACTTCTGGGTACGCCATACCACAAACGACGTGAGCGCGCATCCCAAGCGGCGCGAGCTGCTTGCCGCGCGGCAAACGCTCCGCAGCCTGCTTGAAGCCCTTGGCGCGCAGGCCAGCGAGGCCTTCCTGCCCGCGCGCCGCAACACCGTGGATGAAGCCCTCAGCTTTAGCCTGACCCATTCCTCCTGCGCCATGGAGCTGTATGAGCTCAGTCAAAAAGGCTTCCTCCGTAACGAAGCGAGGGACGGGCGCGACGGCTCGGATACGCTTTCCTTCGCGCAGGCCTGCTACGCGCTGGACGGCTTGCCCGTGATGTATCAGTATTCCTGGAAGCAGGGCCGCGATTGTTACGGCGCGTGTTCATCGGCAAGCGTCGCGGTGGATGATACCGGCGCGCTGGTGCAGGCCCGGGTGGAGGGCGTTCCCGTGGTAAAGCGCGCGGAGCCCCTCGCCGTGCCCGGCCGCTCCTGGCAGGAGCTAATCAGGCTGTGGGTGGCCAACGCCTACTGGCCCGGCTCCTGCTATGAGGATGTTACCTATGAGGACGCGCTGTTTGGCGAGGTGACCAACTACGCCACCTACGAGGTGCTCACCGCGTTTGAACCCTGCTGGGTGGGCCGCGAAAAGCATTGCCTGGAGCCCGGCTGGTATACCCTTGTAGAGCAGCGCGTGGCAAAGGATGATAGCCTGAACCATACAAGCCTTGGCTACGTGGCCGCCACGGATATGGAGCGGATTTTCTAAAAAAACCAGGAACGCGGCGCGAAGCGCACCGCGTTCCTGGTCGTCGAAAAAGCTCGCCTGCGGCGATCTTTTCCGCCGAGGATTGCGCCG
>URUF01000038.1 GCA_900550955.1 uncultured Eubacteriales bacterium
TGAACCCTGTTTCGGCGGAAAAGATCGCCGCAGGCGAGCTTTTTCGACGGCCTGAGAGGCTCCCAAAAGGGAGCCCCCAAAAAGGGAATGCGTTTCCTTACTTGGCATACTCCACGGCGCTTGCGCCGGCAATGCGGCCAAACACGATGAAGTCAGCCACGGCGTTGCCGCCCAGGCGGTTTGCGCCATGCACGCCGCCGGTAACCTCGCCAGCCGCATACAGGCCGGGGATGACCTCGCCGTTCACGTTAAGCACCTCGGTGGCGGTGTTGATCTTCAGGCCGCCCATGGTGTGGTGCACGCCAGCGGTTACCTTAACGGCATAGTAGGGAGCGGTATTGAGCGGGTTGGCAAAGCTGGTACGGCCGAATTCGGCGTCCGTCTTGCTCTCCACGCAGGCGTTCCACGCTTCCATGGTGGCGGCGAACGCATCGGCGTCCACACCCATGGCGGCGGCCAGCTCGGCGTAATCAGCGCCGGTCACGGTCAGGCCCTTCTTGATGTAGCCGGCAATTACGCTGGACTTATCCACCATCGCCTGGTCCACAACCAGCCAGCTGTAGCTGCCGGTCTGGGCGATCTCGGCGGCGGAAACCACGTCGCGGGTGCCAACCTCGTCAATGAAGCGCTTGCCCTCGGCATTGACCAGGATTGCGCCGTCGCCGCGCAGGCCCTCGGTAATCAGGGCGGCGGTATCAAACTGCACGGTGGGGTGAATCTGAATCTGGTCCATATCCACGGTGGCGGCGCCAATGGCCTCGGCCATCGCAATGCCCTGGCCCTGCGCGCCGGGGGCGTTGGTGGTCATAAAGCCTTCCAGCTCGGGCTTGTAGCTGGCAACCATCTCCAGGTTCGCGCCGAAGCCGCCGGTGGCCAGGATAACCGCCTTGGCGTTCACAATCACATTGCCGCCGTCCTTGGTTACGGCGTTCACGCCGGTCACCGCGCCGGTGCTCTCGTCCGTGCGCAGGCTCTGGGCGGTGGTGTCAAACAGGAATTCTACGCCGCGGTCCTGGCACGCCTTCTCCAGCACGGGCACAATATAGGTGCCCACAGAGATGGTCTTGCCGTCGGCGTCCACAGGGCGATGGATGCGCTTGACGGACGCGCCGCCGAAGCTGCCCACGCTGGTAAGGTTCGCGCCGATGGTGGTAAGCCAGTCGATAGCCTCGGCGCTGTTTGCGCACAGGGCCTTTACCAGCTCCACATCATTTACGGCCTTGCCGCCGATCATGGTGTCAAGCTCCATAAGCTCCACGCTGTCAAAGTAGCCCTCGGGATTGGCCTGATAGGCCTGCCACTGGGCGGTCACGGTTTGGGCCAGCTCGGTTACGGCGGCGTTGTCGGCATAGCTGTCGGCAGCGCTCTTGAGGGTCTTTTCCACACCGGCTTCCTCGCCAAAGGTGTTCTCGTCCTGATAAGCGGTCTTGCCGGCGTTCATGCCGCCGGTCGCGCGCACGGAGTTGCCGCCCGCCATGGACTGGCTTTCCACAATAACGACCTTCTTGCCCGCGTCAGCCGCCACGATCGCGGCGGTCATGCCCGCGCCGCCCGCGCCCACGATCACGATATCGCAGCTGCGCAGCACGTCCTCGCCGGAGCCCTTTTCGCTGGCGGCGGCATATGCCTCGGGGTCCAGGCCGGCCGCCACAAGCGCGGCCTTCGCGGCCTCCACCACGGCGGTGGAGCTGATGGTTGCGCCGCTGATGGCGTCCACGGCGATGCTGCCGGTTTCGGCCATCTGGGCGGGCAGCTTTTCAACAGCCACGGAGCCAATGCCCGTGCTCTCGTCCGCGCCCTGGGCAACCGCGGCGGTAATTTCGCCGTCGGTCAGGGTGAGGGTCACGGTCACGTCGCCGCCAAAGCCCTTGGCAGTGCCGCTAAACTCGCCGCTTACGGAAGCGGGAACCGCTTCGCCCAGCGCCGCAGAGGCGGTCAGCATCATAACCGCCATCAGAATCGCAAGGATCTTCCTCATAGTGATTCTTCCTCCCTTGTAGAAGATTGATATTTTTTTAACCGGCGCTAAGTATAACACGTTTTAGCGTAGTTCGCAATATCTACCTTTCCTCAATTTCTGGATACAATCTTGCATCCAGGAATTGCTTTTCGCGCATTTCCGTGCTAAACTAGGAAACTGACGGTGTTCCCAACGCGCCGTCATACGCAAATGGATATGCCGCTATGCAGAATTTATATATCATATAAGAAGGTTCTTTTGCGATGGTAGAGAAATGGACGATCCCCTATCCGGCCTATACGGGCGAGGAGCCCCGCCGCGTTTATGTGTATGTGCCCGATAGCTTTGATGCGGACGCTTCCTTGCGCTACCCCGTTTTGTACATGTTTGACGGCCACAACCTGTTTTACGATGAGGACGCCACCTACGGCAAATGCTGGGGGCTAAAGGACTACATGGATTTTACCGAAACCCAGCTGCTCATCGTGGGCGTGGAGTGCAACCACAGCCCGGACAACGGCAGGCTTTCGGAATACTCGCCCTTTACCTTTCAGGATCCCCGGTTTGGCCGCATTGTGGGGCGCGGCCGGGAAACCATGGATTGGCTTGTGCATACGCTCAAGCCCCTGATCGACCGCCAGTACCCCGCCCTGCCAACCCGGCGCAACACCTTCATCGCGGGCAGCTCCATGGGCGGGCTGATGAGCCTGTACGCCGTTACGCAGTACAACCGCGTGTTTTCCCGGGCGGCGGCGCTTTCGCCCTCGCTATGGTGCGCCCCGCGCAGGCTGGACGATTTGATGCGCAACGCGCGCATCCAGCCCGGCACGGTTGTGTATATGGATTACGGCGCGCGCGAGCTGCGCAACCACCCAAACATGCTAAGCCAGTTCAGCGCCGCCGCCCGGCGGCTGATGGAAAAGCAGGTGCTGCTGACCGCCCGCATCGTTCCCGGCGGCACGCACAGCGAAGCCAGCTGGGAGCGCCAGCTTCCCTTCTTCCTCAATACACTGCTTTACCAGCAGTCCTAAAGGAGCGATTTTCCCATGCAAACCCAGTATTTCAAGCAGTACAGCCCGGCCCTGGGCCGCGACATGGAAATGAAGGTATACGGCCATGCGGGCCGCCCGGTGCTGTTCATTCCCTGTCAGGACGGACGGTTTTTCGATTTTGAAAACTTCCGCATGACCGACGCCTGGGCCCCCTGGCTGGAAAGCGGCCAGGCAATGGTCTTTTCCATCGATACCATCGATGGGGAAACCTGGTCCAACAAGGGCGGGGACCCGTACTGGCGCATTCGCCGGCACGAGGATTGGGTGGCCTTCATCACGCAGGAGGCGGCGCCCTTCATTCGCGATATGGCCAACGCCGCCAACGGCTGGGACGGATACCCCGGGATCATCGCGTTTGGGTGCAGCCTGGGCGCGCTGCACGCGGCCAACCTGTTCTTCCGCTTTCCCGACCTGTTTGACGGGCTGCTGGCGCTAAGCGGCATCTACACCGCAAGCTATGGCTTCGGCGATTACATGGACGAGCTGGTCTACCGCAATTCCCCGGTGGATTATCTAGCCGCCATGCCGGCGGACCATCCCTACATTGAGCGCTATAACCGCAACCGCGGCGTCATCTGCGTGGGGCAGGGCCCGTGGGAAATTCCCGAAACCACCTTCCGTATCAACGATATCTGCCGCGAAAAGGGCATTGGCGTGTGGGTGGATTTCTGGGGCCGCGACTGCGCGCACGACTGGGACTGGTGGTATAAGCAGGTAGCCTACTTCGCGCCCCATGTGCTTGGCTAAGCCAGACCGCCCCTTCATTTCATTCCTTCGCATTCATTCACCATAGAAAGAGGGATACTCATGAAGAACTTCGTATTCATCTCGCCAAACTTTCCCACAAACTACTGGCAGTTCTGCCGCGAGCTGCTGCATAACGGCCTGAACGTGCTGGGCATTGGCGACCAGCCCTACGACGAGTTGAGCGCGGAGCTTAAGGGCAGCCTGACCGAGTACTACAAGGTTTCCAGCATGGAAAATTACGACGAGGTCTACCGCGCCGTGGCCTTCTTCATCTTCAAGTATGGCCGCATCGACTGGCTGGAAAGCAACAACGAATACTGGCTGGAGCGCGACGCGCGGCTGCGTACCGATTTTCATATCGAAAGCGGCTTCCAAAGCGCCGATATGCCGCGCATCAAGTATAAATCCCACATGAAGGCGTATTATGAAAAAGCGGGCATTCCCGTGGCCCGCTACCACATCGTGGACGATTGGGACGGCTGCGCCGCCTTTATCGCCAAGGTTGGCTATCCCGTGGTGGTCAAGCCGGATAACGGCGTTGGCGCGTCCCACACCTACAAGCTTTCCGACGGCGACGGCCTGAGCCGCTTCCTAAACGAGCAGCGCGAGCCGGGCGTGCGCTACATCATGGAGGAGTTCATCCATGCGGAGGTCAACTCCTACGACGCGATTATCGATTCCAACGGCGAGCCCATGTTTGAAACCAGCAATGTAACGCCCTTCTCCATCATGGATATCGTTAACGACAATGATAATTCCATCTACTACATCGTCAAGGACCTGCCGGACGATACCCGCGCCGCGGGCCGCGCCACGGTGAAAAGCTTTGGGGTGAAAAGCCGCTTTGTGCACTTTGAGTTCTTCCGCCTCACGCAGGATCAGCCCGGTATGGGTAAGAAGGGCGATGTTGTGGCGCTGGAAGTGAATATGCGCCCCTGCGGCGGCTTCTCGCCGGATATGATGAACTATGCCAACTCCACCAACGTATACAAAATCTGGGCGGATATGATCGCCTTTGACCGCTCCACCCTGCCCATGGGCGAGCATGCCTTCTGCGCCTACGCGGGCCGCCGCGACGGCAAGCATTTCGCCCTGAGCCATGAGGACATTTTGCAAAAGTACGCCGCGCAGATGCGCATGGTGGAGCGCATCCCGGAGGCGCTTTCCGGCGCGATGGGCAACCAGATGTATGTGGCCGTGTTCCCCACGCAGCAGGCCATGGACGCGTTCTATGCCGATGTGCTCAGGCTGGCGTAAGCCGGGCGCGGGGTGATGCCAAAGCGCGGGGGCATGACGCTCCTGCCGGGCTTTGGGGCAAAGCCCCAGGCCCTGTACCGCAGCCTTCGCCATTGGCGGCCTTTAGCGGCTCTTTGCGCCCTTCGTTTTGCGAAGGGCGCTTTTTGGCGCACAGCGCGCATATGCCAAAACCAGCCTTCTGCTTTTGCTCCCAAATCTTTCCCTAGCATAATCCCCCCTCAAAATCCCATACTAGCCATGCAAAGACAAACGGCAAAGCAATGCGGCAAAAGCGTTGCGCCGTCAAGGAGGCTGGAAACATGCGGGCAACGGGGATTGTGCGCAGGATTGACGAGCTTGGGCGCGTGGTAATTCCCAAGGAGATCAGGCGAACGCTTAGGATTCGGGAGGGCGACCCGCTCGAAATCTATACCGACCGGGATGGCGAGGTCATCCTCAAAAAATACTCCCCCATTGGCGAAATGTCCGCTTTCGCTAAGGATTATACGGAATCCATCTTCCGGGCGATGGGCCACATCGCCTGCATTGTGGACCGCGACCAGGTGGTGGCGGCCAGCGGCGTGAGCAAGAAGGAGCTGGCGGATAAGCCCATCAGCCACGACCTGGAAACGGCCATTGCCAACCGGCAGACCGTGGCCATCAACCGCGCGGGCGGCGGCAAAATTGTGGCCGTTACCAACGAGGAGGATATCACCGGCTATACGGCGCAGGTGGTTTCCCCCATCATTGCGGATGGCGAGGCCATTGGCGCGGTGCTTTTGCTAAGCAAGGAGCAGGGCGCCAAAATGGGCGACGCGGAGCTGAAAGTGGCGGAAACCGCCGCCAGCATCGTTGGCCGCCAAATGGAGCAATAAGGCCCTGGCCGCGCGCCTGAACGGGCCTTTCCCAAAGCTTGCGAAACCGCGGCAATGCGCTTATAATAGGCTTGCCGCGGTTTTTCCCATTTTTGGGCGCGCCGCGTGACTATCCTTTTACGGAGGCATCGCGTTGAGCAATACGCAAAAATCCATTCTCAGCGGCATGACCGTGCTAAGCGTTGTGGGCCTCATCTGTAAAATTGTGGGGGCATTGTACCGCATCCCGCTAGCCTGGCTCATCGGCGACGAGGGCATGGGCACGTACCAGCTGGTGTTTCCCACGTACAATATGCTGCTCACCATCTCCTCGGCGGGCCTGCCGGTGGCTATCAGCCGCATGGTCAGCTTTACCCTGGCCCGGGACGACCCCCGAAACGCGAAGCGCATTTTCCATGTGGCGCTTAGCCTGTTAAGCGCGCTTGGCCTGATCGCCATGCTTTTGATGATCGTGCTGAGCCCCTCGCTTGCCGTTCGGTCCGGCGACCCCTCCACGCAGCCGGGGTTTGTGGCCATCGCGCCGGCGCTATTGCTGGTGTGCATGATGTCCGCCCTGCGCGGGTTTATGCAGGGGCAGCAAAACATGGTGCCCACGGCCATCTCCCAGCTGATTGAGCAGGTGGGCAAGGTGTTTGTGGCGCTGCCGCTGGCGTATTTGGGCATGCGGGTTTCCGTGGCGTATGCGGCGGCGGGCGTGCTGCTGGGCACCTCCATTGCGGAGGGCGCGGCGCTATTGTTCATGTTTGTGGTATATAAGCGCAAGAAGCCCGCGTTTGACGCGCTTTCCCAAAACCCGGAGGAATCGCCGCTGGGCCTTAGGGCGCTTACGCGCCGCCTGCTTTCGCTAAGCATTCCCATCACGCTGGGGGCCTGCATCGTCCCCATAGCTTCCTTTATCGACAGCGGCCTGCTGCTCAACCGCCTGGTGGACGCAGGCATAGAGCGCGGCGCGGCCCTGGGGCTATACGGCCGCTATTCCGGCTATGTGCTTACGCTCATCAACGTGCCTACCGCGCTGGCAACCGCCATCTCCATGAGCCTGGTGCCCTCTATTTCCAGCGCCATGGCCCGGGGCGATGGCAAGGCCATGCGCCACCAAAGCACGCTGGGCCTTCGGCTGTCCTTTGTGGTGGGGCTTCCCTGCTCCATCGGCATGAGCCTGCTTTCCTCCCAGCTGCTTAGCCTGATCTATCATTTTGATACGCCCGAGGCCCTGAAAGTTACGGCCGAGCTGCTAAGCCTGTCCAGCCTGACGATTGTGCTGTTTACCGTGGTGCAAAGCACAAGCGGCATTTTGCAGGGGCTGCGCAAGCAGCGCATCCCCATGTATACCCTCATGGCCGGCGTAATCGTTAAGATTTTCCTGAATTATACGCTGATTGGCATGCCGGAGGTGAACATCTACGGCGCACCCGTCGCGTCGCTAGCCTGCTACGCCATCAGCCTAATCCCCAACCTGTATTTTGTGCGCAAGTACACGGGTATGAAGATGGACTGGCTGAACACGCTGGGCAAACCGGCGCTGGCCACGGCGCTGATGGGCCTGGCGCTGGGGCTGGCCGCGCGCTGGCTGCCCTCCGGCCGCATCTGGACGCTGATGCTGGTGGTTATCGGCGTGGCTGCCTACGCGGGGTTTGCACTGCTTACAGGCGCGCTTACGCGGGATGATCTATCGCCCTTCCTGCGCCGCTTTCAGCGCAGGAGCGCACAAAAGAGGGAGGACTGAGCCGTGAGCCGCTTGACCATTGTAACCCTGGGAACCGGCGGGGATATGTTCCTCACGCGCGGCGTGGAGCGCGCGTTAAAGCAGGCGGAGCGCGTGGTGCTGCGCACCCGGCGCCATCCCATGGCGGAAGTTCTTCGCGCCGAAGGCGTGGCCTTTGAAACGCTGGACGCCCTGTATGACGAATGCGGGGACTTTGACACCTTCAACCGCGCGGCGGCGGTCCATCTGCTGGCGCTGTGCGACAAGGAGCCCGTATGCTATGCCGTAAGCGACGCGGCGTTTGATATGACGGTATCCACCCTTCAGCGCCTCAAGCCCCGCGACGCATCGGTCGTCGTGTTGCCCGGCGTGAGCCACGCGGACCGCTGCCTGGCGATGGTGGAGGGCGCTCCCGCCTCGGTGCGGCTGTACGCCGCGGCGGAGTTTGAAGCCGCGCGCGTTTCGCCCGGGGAAGCGCTGCTATTGATGGAGCTGCACAGCCGCGAATGCGCGGGGGACTGCAAGCTGAAGCTGATGGAGCTCCTGCCCGATGAAACCGACGTGGTCTTTTTTACCGGCGATGAGCAAACCGGCGAGCTGGGCAGCCTCTGCATTCCCCTTTACGAGCTGGACCGCCAGCCCGTTTACGACCACCTAACCGCCGCATACGTGCCTGCCGTGCCCATGGCGCGGCGCGCCCGCTACGATATGGACGACCTCATCGCGGTGATGAAGCGCCTGCGCGCCCCCGACGGCTGCCCATGGGACCGCGAGCAGACCTATGAAAGCCTTCTGCCCAGCCTGCTGGAGGAAAGCTATGAATATATCCAGGCCGTGCGCGAAGGCGATATCGACCATATGTATGACGAGCTTGGCGACGTGCTTTTGCAGGTGGTATTCCATGCCGAGATTGCCCGCCAGCACGGCGATTTTGACATTCTGGACGTAACCAGCGCCATTTGCCAAAAGATGATTGAGCGCCATACCCATATCTTTGGCGCTGAACGGGCCGAAACGTCCGAGGAGGTGCTGGATAACTGGGAGGCCCTCAAGCGCCGGCAGCGCGGCATCGCCACCCATGCCCAGGCTATGGAGAACGTGTCCACCGGGCTTTCGCCGCTGTTGCGCGCCGTGAAGGTGCAAAGCAAGGCGCATAAGGCGGGCTTTGACTATCCCGACGCAGCCGGGGCCCTTAGCAAGGTATATGAGGAGGCCGACGAGGTTGCGCAATGCCTGCATGACGACAGGGATGCCGAGGAGGAGCTTGGCGATTTGCTTTTTTCCGCGGCCAGCGTATGCAGGCTGCTTGGCAAGGATCCCGATATCGCCCTGTACAGCGCCGTCAACAAGTTCATTTCCCGCTTCCGAAATATGGAAAATGAGATAAATAAATCGGAAAAATGTTTTGAACACTTGACTTTATCTGAAATGGATGTATACTGGAATGCGGGAAAGCAAGGCGAGAAAAGGGTTTAAGAAATCATTTTCTTTTCTTTCGCGCTTTCCAAAGATACTCTTGCCGCATCCATGCCCGCATGGACAAATCAAAGGAGGTAATTCATTATGAACAAAGCCGAATTGACTGCCGCCATCGTTAAGAAGACTGGTTTCACCAAGAAGGACGCCGAAAAGGCTATCGCCGCTGTGACCGATGCCATCACCGAGACCCTTGCCGCTGGCGAGAAGGTTCAGATCGTTGGCTTCGGTGGTTTTGAAGTCCGCGAGCGCCCCGCCCGTGTGGCCCGCAATCCCCGCACTGGCGAGCAGATCGAGATTGAGGCCTCCAAGGCCCCTGTTTTCAAGGCTGGCAAGGCCCTGAAGGACAGCGTAAACAAGTAAGCGTTGGTTGGAATGCCGTCCCCGATGGCGGTATAGCGTCGTTATGCAGGTATATGCTATGCATAACGGCGCTTTTTTTGGCCCTTGCCCCCGCCGCCCAAATGCGGTATGATACCCATGGAACCACGAATGCGGAGGATTTGCATATTATGAAGCTGAATACGCAATACGCTATTGAACGCACCATGGAGCTATTAAAGGTGGACAGCCCCACCGGATATACCCAAAATGTAACGGACATGCTGCTTGATCAGCTGCGCGGCCTGGGCTTTTCCCCCGTACGCACGCGCAAGGGCTGCGTGGTTTGCCCGCTGGGCGGGCAGGGCCGTCCCCTTACCTTGGCCGCGCATGTGGACACGCTGGGCCTGATGGTGCGCCAGATCAAGCCGGACGGACGGCTGGCCTTTACCGCGCTGGGCGGCCCCTCCCTGCAAGCTGTGGAAACCGAAAACGTGACCGTGATCACCCGCGATGGCAAGCGTTTCACGGGCGTGGTGGAGCTTAAAAACGCCTCCAAGCACGTGAACCGGGAGCTGGATAGCGAGGCGCGTAACGACGCGAGCCTGGAAATCCTTTTGGATGAGGAGGTTTTCAATCAGCAGGCCGTGCAGGATCTTGGCGTCGCCGTGGGCGACGTGGTATGCCTCAATCCCCGTGCAAGGGTTACGTCCAGCGGCTTCATCCGCAGCCGCTTTTTGGACGATAAGCTGAGCGCGGGCATGCTGCTGGCGCTGGCAAAGGGCGTTGCCTGCGGTGAGGTACGCCTGGCGCGCGAAACCGCGTTGTTCTTCTCCGTATATGAGGAGGTGGGCCACGGCGCGTCCGCCGGTATCCCCGGGCAAACGGAGGATTTGCTCGTGGTGGATATGGGTTGCGTGGGCGAGGGGCTTTCCTGCCGGGAGCAGCAGGTGTCCATCTGCGCCAAGGATTCCTCCGGCCCCTATGATTATTCCATGACCGGCGAATTGATTTCCCTGGCAAAGGAAAACGCCATTGATTATGCGGTGGACGTATACCCCGCCTATGGCAGCGACGCGGGCGCTGCGCTGCGCAGCGGCATGGATATCCGCTGCGCGCTCATCGGCGCGGGCGTGTACGCTTCCCACGGCTATGAGCGCAGCCACATAAGAGGCGTTGAGAATACCCTGCGCCTGATTGAGGCCTATGTGGAAAGGCCCGTAAACTGAAAGGAGTTTTGCCCCATGCGGCTGGATAAATTTTTGAAGGTTTCGCGCATCATCAAGCGCCGCACCGTCGCTAACGAGGCGTGCAGCGGCGGCCGCGTATCCCTAAACGGCAAGGCGGCCAAGCCTGGGGCCGAGGTCAAGGAGGGCGACGTGCTGGAAATCCGTTTCGGCAGCCGCGTAGGCCGCTACCGCATTGTAAGCGTGCGCGAGGTGGTGCGCAAGGAAGGCGCCCAGGATATGTACGAGGTGCTGGAGGAGGACGCGCAAACCCGCGCCGAGCGCGGTCAGGAGGGCTAAGGTGAAAAGCTATGTGATCGTGCTGGGGGGCGGCAGCGGCCGCCGCATGCAGGCCGGGCGCAACAAGGTATTCCTGCCCCTGCGCGGGGTGCCGGCCATCATCCGCGCGCTCGCCCCGTTTTCCGCGCTGTGCGCCGGGGCGGTGGTTGTGGCCGCCGAAGCGGAGGCGGACGAAATGCGCGAGGTGATCGCCCGCTTCCATATGGAACGCTTTGTTCGGGAGGTTGTGCCTGGCGGCGCGCAGCGGCAGCATTCCGTGTATAACGGCCTGCAAGCGCTGCCCGCGGACGCGGAATACGTGCTCATCCACGACGGCGCGCGGGCCCTGGTGACGGAGGAAGTTGTAAAGCGCGTTCTGGCCTGCGCGCAGGCGCATGGCTCCGGCGTGGCCAGCCTGCCTGTGACGGATACCATCAAGCGCGCCGCGCCCGACGGCCTTGTGCTGGAAACGCCCGATCGCGCCTCCCTGTACGCCATGCAAACGCCGCAGGCCTTCCGTGTGGAGGAAATACGCCGCGCGCATGAGAAGGCGCGGCGCGACGGCTTTTTGGGCACGGACGACGCGGCCCTGATGGAGCACGCGGGCCTTCCCGTGTATTTGTGCGAGGGCAGCCCCGAAAACCTTAAGCTGACCACCCAAACCGATTTGGCGTTGGCCGGGCTGATTTTGAACGCACGCCTGGAAAAGGAGTTGGGCCTATGATGCGCGTTGGACACGGCATGGACGTACACCGCCTAACGGAGGGCCGCAAGCTGATCCTATGCGGGGTGGCGGTGCCCCATCCGCTGGGCCTGCTTGGCCACAGCGACGCGGATGTGGCTACCCACGCCCTGATGGACGCCATGCTGGGCGCGGCCGCCCTGGGCGATATCGGAAAGCTGTTTCCCGACACGGAGGAGCGCTACCGCGGCGCGGATTCCATCGGGCTGCTTAAGGAGGTGTGCGCCCTGATCAGGGCGCGCGGCTTTGCGCTGCAAAACGCGGATATCACCATCGTGGCGCAGAAGCCCAAGCTGCGTCCCTATATCGATACCATGCGCGCGCGCCTGGCCGAAGCCATGAACGTTGCCATTGACCAAATAAGCGTGAAGGCTACCACCACCGAATGCCTTGGCTTTGAGGGCGAGCAGCTGGGTATTACCGCGCATGCGGTATGCCTGCTTGAAAGCGTTTAAGCCGTGCGTACCCAGCCGTCCATGCCGGGCTGTGAGCTGCTTGGCGAACGCAATCATGTGCTGGCGCTCCTTTCAGCCGCATTTCTGGGCGGCTGCGTTTGCGCGCCCTGGTTAAGGCCGGGGATATGGCTATGGGCGGTTTGCGGGCTGGCAGGGCTATTGCTGGTTCTTTTGCGCCGCCTGGGCATGCGCACGGGGCTAGCGCTGGCGCTTTGCTGCTTTGCCCTGGGCGCTCTGCGCGCGCATGGCGCGCTTATGGCCCCGCAGCCCGAACCGGGAAACTATGAAATTTCCGGCCTTGTATATGGCGGCGCGACGCTGAAGGCGGATAAGCGCATCGCCTTTACCCTGGACGGTATCGCGCTTAACGGCGCGCCCGCGCAGGGCCGGGCGTATTGCACCCTGCGCTATGAGGAAGCGCCGCCCGAGCTGTTTGACGGCGCGCGGGTGCGCTTTGAGGGGCGCGTTTACCTGCCGGAGGGAAAATCCGGCCCGCCGCATAGGGACTTTTCGCTTTGGATGCGCCAAAACGGCATGCGGTTTGGCGTGGCCGCCTACCGCGAGCTGACGGTTCTTAACGCGCCCAGCGGCGCGCCCGTTTGCGACGCGGCCTACCGCGTGCGCGAAGCGTTCCGCGCGGCGCTCGAGCGCGTTATGGGCGAGGAGGCGCGCGTTGCCATGGCGCTGCTGCTGGGCCAGCGCGAGGGCTTAAGCGAGGAGGAGCTTCAGGCCTTCCGCACGCTTGGCGTTGCGCATGTAATGAGCGTATCCGGCTTGCATGTGGGGTTGCTGGGCGGGGCGCTGCTATGGCTGCTTGAAAGGCTCAGGCTGCGGCGTGGGCTGCGCTTATGCGCGCTTTCGCTTTTCCTGGCCGGATATTGCTGGCTCACGGGGCTATCGCCCGCTTCCATCCGGGCGGCGGTTATGCTCGTTATGACCTTCGGGGCCCGTATGCTCAAACGCCGGCCGGACCGCCTGACCACGCTGGCGGCGGCTATGCTGGCCGTGCTTCTCCTGAACCCTTTGGACGCAACGTCCGCGGGGTTTGTGCTCAGCTTTTCGGCCATGCTGGGGATTCTGGCGCTTATGCCTGCCCTAAACGGCCTGCTGGAAAGGCTGTGGCCCGGCCTTTCCCACGCGGGCCCCGCCGCGCCGCTTTGGCGCAGGGGGCTTGCCCGTTTCCAGCGCGGCTTCAAGTCGCTGCTGGCTGTGTCCATGGCGGCGCAGGTTGGCGTGCTGTTGCCTACGGCCGCCTATTTTCACCAGCTTCCGCTGTATGGTATTTTCATCAACCTGCTCATTGTGCCGCTGGCCGGCGCGCTGCTTACGCCGCTGTATGCCGTAACGCTACTGCTCAGCCCGGTTCCGCTGGCGGGGATGGGGGTGG
The DNA here is from genome assembly GCA_900550955.1 of uncultured Eubacteriales bacterium. Classification (GTDB taxonomy): domain Bacteria; phylum Bacillota; class Clostridia; order Christensenellales; family Aristaeellaceae; genus Limiplasma. The sequence continues at coordinate 13,462 of URUF01000038.1, forward strand.
GCGCGGCGGCCGGAGCGCTCACCAGGCTTTTGCTGTGGCTGGTAGGCCTGCTGTCCGCGCTGCCGCATGCGGCGGTGCGCGTGCCCGCGCCGCCTTTGCTGCTTAGCCTGGGCATTGGCGGCAGCGCGCTGCTCCTGTGCCGCATAACGCCCGGCAGCCTAACGCGCCGCGCCTGCGCGGCGGCTTTGGCGCTGGCCGTGGCGGCTGCCGGAACCTGGGCGGCGCGCCCAGCCCGGCTGCGCTATATTCAGCTTTCCGTTGGCCAGGCGGATTCCGCGCTGCTCATGGACGGCTCTGTAACCCTGCTCATTGACGCCGGGGACGATGGGCAGGCCGCGCTGGATTATCTGCTGGACGAGGGCCGCGATGTGGACGCGTTGTTCATCACCCACCTGCATATGGATCACATTGGCGGCGTGGAAGCGTTATTGAATAACGGTATCCGCATCCGCCAGGCGTATCTTCCCGTCAATGCCGCTGAGCAGCGGGTCGATCCCAACGCTTTGGCCCTGCTATCCCGCCTGCGGGAGGCGGGCGTGCCCGTGGCCTTCCTTGCGCGCGGCGACCGGCTGCGCTACAATGAAACCGCCGTTGAAGCGCTATGGCCCGTGCGCGAAACCATGCGCGCTGGCCAGGACGCCAACGACCTGCCCCTTGTGCTCTCCATCGATTTTGGCGGCTATACAATTTTCAGCGCCAGCGACCTCACCGGCGCATACGAAGCCTACGCCGCCGCGCCCGCCGACGTGCTTAAGGTGGCGCACCACGGCAGCTCGTACAGCACCGGAAGCGCTTTTTTATCCCAGGTTTCGCCCGCCTTTGCGCTGGTAAGCTGCTCCTCCGGCAGCCGCTCGCTCCCCGGCGAGGATACGCTTAAGCGCCTTGCCCAAAGCGGCGCTACGGTGCTGCGTACCGACCTGGACGGCGATATCACCCTAACCCTGCGAAACGGCGCGCTATGCGTAACCCCCTATAAAGCGAGGTAATACCGTGAACCACACCGTTTTTTTTGACGCGCTCCGGGCCGGGCAGGTACAATCCTGCTACCTGTTTGAGGGCACGGAGGAATATATCAAGCAGCAGGCGTTCAAGCAGCTTTGCGCAAAGCTGCTGCCCGCCGGCCTTGAGGAAATGAACCTGACCGACCTGACCGACCCCGAGGCGGACGAGCTGATCGCCGCGGCGGAAACGCTGCCCTTTATGGGCGAAAGGCGCGTGGTGGCGGTGCGCGAATGCCCGCTGCTGCTTTCCGGCCGCAAGGCCGAGGACGAGCGCAAGCTGGAGGCCCTCACGGGCTATCTGGACCGCCTGCCGCCCACGGTATGCCTGGTGTTTTACGTAAAGGGCAAGGCGGATGGGCGCAAAAAGCTTTACAGCGTCCTGAAAAAGCAAAACGCCGTTGTGGACTTCTCCCCCATGAACGATATGGAATGCGCCGGCTGGGCGCGCAAAACCATGCGCCGCATGGGCAAGACGCTTGACGTCGAAACCGCCGGAAGGCTGGTGTTCACCGTAGGACGCGACGCGGCGCTGCTCAAGCAGGAGATGGATAAGCTGGCAGCCTACCTGGGCGACCGCGATACCGTAACCGCCCAGGACATTGACCTGGTGTGCACCCGCTCCACAGAATGCACCGTATTCCAGATGGTGGACGCGCAGGTGGCCGGCAACAACGGCGTGGCCTTTGGCCTGCTGCGCGATATGGTGCGCTCCGGCGAGGACCGCATCGGCATCCTGGCCATGCTGCTTAGGCAGTACCGTATCCTCTATCACATGCGCTGCCTCATGGACGAGCGCGCGCCCCAGGCCTCGCAGGCGGCGCTGCTGGGCATCCCGCCCTTTTCCGTGGGCCGCACGCAGCAGCAGGCGCGCCGCTTTGACAAGGCGCGCCTAAAGGAAGCCTATGATTTTTTGACGGACTTTGAATACCGGCTTAAGCAGGGCCGCGTTCCGCAGGAATGCTGCGCGGAAAACGCCATGCTGCGCCTGGAAGGTATTTTAAGGGGGAATGGAAATGACGCTGGTATCCGTTCAAACGGTTGATTCCTACGCCGATGCGGCGCTGGATCGCGCCATTTCAGCGCATTTTGACAGGCTGAACGTCGCGCGCGAGCTTACGCCCGAAACCAAAGTGCTTCTCAAGCCCAACCTGCTGGCGGCGCGCGAGCCCTCGCAGGCCATTACCACCAACCCCGCACTGCTGGCCGCCGTAGCCCGCTGGCTGCGCGCTCACGGCGTAAAAAGCATCACCCTGGCGGACAGCCCGGGCGGCGTATACACCCCGGCTGCGCTTCTCAAGCTGTATGCGGTATGCGGGCTGGAGCCCCTCAAAGGGCTTGTTACCCTCAACGAGGATACTTCCAGCGGCCAGCGGGACGGTTTTACCCTGATTACGCCCGTTTTGGAGGCCGACTATATCATCGATTGCGCAAAGCTGAAAACCCACGGCCTGACCGTGATGACCGCCGGGGTGAAAAACCTGTTCGGCTGCATCCCAGGCCTTAAGAAGCCGGAATGGCACTGCCTGCGGCCCACCCTGTCCGGCTTTAGCGATATGCTCATCGACCTGTGCGAAAGCGTAAAGCCCAACCTAACGCTGTTGGACGCGATAGACTGCATCGAGGGCAACGGCCCGGGCGGCGGCGAAATCCGCCATATGGGCGTTACGCTATGCTCCCGCTCGCCCTATGTCCTGGACGAGCAGGCCGCGCTGCTCATGGGCCTGCGCGCGGATATGCCGCCTACCGTGCAGGCGGCCCGCCGTCGCGGCCTGATGAAGGAGCCCGCCGTGCTCGCGGGCGACGCCCTTATTCCCGCCAACCCGCCCTTTGCCCTGCCGGACGCCATTGTGGGCAGCGAGCGGTTTTTCTCCCGCAAGGGGTTGTTCCACTGCTTCTTTGGGCGCGGGCGCTGCTTTCCCGAGGTGGACGCAGCCAAATGCGTTGGCTGCGGCCGCTGCGCCGAATCCTGCCCCAAGCATGTGATCGATATGTGCCAGCACAAGGCCGTGCCGCGCCGCAAGGGCTGCATTTCATGCTTCTGCTGCCAGGAGATGTGCCCCGCCCACGCCATCTCCGCCAAAAAACGGCTATTCTTCTAAGCCGCCGGGGAGGGCCGCGCATGATCCAATGGGTTGGCTGCCAAAAATGGGATACGGATTTCCCCGAACTGCCGCTGCCCGCGCATGCAAAGCGGCTGGATTTTCCTGAGCATATGCTCACCGCCTCGCTGCCCTATGGCATTTTGCCCATGCTGGTTTGCTACGCGGCGCTGTTTGGCAAAATCGCGGCAAGCCCGGTTTTCCCGCTTGACAGGCGGTTTGTGCCGCTGGGCATCCTGCTGGGGCTTTTGCTCATTCCCGTGCACGAGGTTTTGCATGCGGTGTGCTTTCCCAAGGCGGCGACGGTCTATGTGGGGCTTGCTCCGGAAAAGCTGGCGGCGTTTGCCGTGTGCTTCTCTCCCGTCAGCCTCGGGCGGTTTTGCGTGATGTCGCTGCTGCCGGCGGCGTTGGGGCTTGCGCCGCTGGCGCTGTTCTGGCTTTTCCCGGCCGGTTGGGGCGTCGCGGCCGCGCTGTGCTGGCCCGCCGCCATGATTGGCCTGATATCGCCCTGCCCAGATTACATGAGCGTGCTGCGCGTACTGCGCCACGTCCCCGCCGGCGCGCTGATCCAGGCCAGCAATTCCGGCTGGTACTGGTATTTTCCCGATAAGAAAGGAGCGGAAGCATGAGCCTAGAAGCCATCCGCGCCCGCCGGAGCATACGCAGGTTTCGTCCCGATGCCGTGCCCCGCGAGCTAATCGATCAGGTATTGGAGGCCGCCCGGCTGGCCCCTTCGGGCAAAAACCAGCAGCCGTGGCGCTTCGCCGTGTATGGCGGCGAGGCCAAGCGCGCGCTGCTTGAAGCCATGGCGCGCGGGCTGGAACGCGAGCTGCGCGGCCAGGCGCTTTTGCCCGGCTCCCGCGCGGGGCTGGCGGATGCGGCCAACACCCTGCGCATTATGCGCAAAGCGCCGGTAACCATTCTGGCGCTGGACGCCTGCGGGGACGATCCCTTTGCCAAAAGCGAGGGCGGCCTGCGCGTTGCCGACCTGGTGAACACGCTTTCCATGGGGGCGGCCATTGAAAACCTGCTGCTGGCCGCGCAGGAGCTTGGGCTTGGCGCGCTGTGGATTGCCAACACCTTTTTTGCCTACCCGGAGCTATGCGCCTGCCTGGACGGGCCCTTCAGGCTGGCGAGCGCCGTTGCCCTCGGCTATGCCGGAGAGGCGCCTCAGGCGCGCCCCAGAAAGCCGCTTGCAGAAATCGTTTCCTATCATTTATAACGGATGCCGCGGCTTCGCCGGTTGGCAGCCGCCCGCTTTCCAATACATTTTCAAACCGCCGCGCGGCCTTTCCATGCCGCGCGGCGGTTGCGATTTGGTTTAGGTAAAGAACAGGGCGCGGATATCCTCCTCCGTCAGGCTGCTCAGCTCGGTTTCCCCGGCCAGCACCACACGGTCGAAAATGGCGCGCTTGCGCTTGCTCAAGTCGGTTACCTTTTCCTCGATGGTGCCCTGCGCAATCAGCTTGATTACGTCCACATCGCGCGTTTGGCCAATGCGGTGCGCGCGGTCCGTGGCTTGGTCCTCGGTAGCGGGGTTCCACCAGGGATCGTAGTGGATCACCAAATCAGCCCCTGTCAGGTTCAGGCCCGTGCCGCCCGCCTTCAGCGAAATCAAAAACACGCGCCCCTCGCCGCCGTTAAAGCGGTCGCAAAGGGCCTGGCGCTGCTCGGGCTTGGTATCGCCGTCCAGATAAAGCGTTTGCACGCCCTCGCGCCCCAACCGCTTGCGGATGATTTGCAGCATGCCCACAAACTGCGAAAAAATAAGCATGCGCCGCTTAGCCGCAATGGCGTTGTGCACCGTTTGCACCAATAGCTCCAGCTTGCCGCTGGCGCCGTCGTAATCGGGCAGAAACAGCTTGGGATGGCAGCATACCTGCCTAAGCTTAAGCAGGATGCTAAGCACCTGCATGCGCGCCTTGGGAAGCGAGCCCTCTGCCAGCGCCTGCCCCACATGCTGCCTGAGGGTTTGCATCAGGCCGTCGTATACGCGCGCCTGCTCGGGCGTCATGGCGGCGTACAGGCTTTGCTCATGCTTCTTGGGCAGGTCCACAAGCACCTCGCTTTTGAGCCTGCGCATCAGGAAGGGGCGGATACGCTCGCGCAGCTCCTCGGCATGCTCGCCGCCGCCATAGCGCCTTAGGAACACCGCCTGCGTGCCCAAATAGCCGGGCAGGGCAAAGTCAAAGATGCTCCACAGTTCGCCGGTATGGTTCTCCATAGGCGTGCCGGTCAGCGCGATGCGCACCTGCGCGTTAAGCTCCTTGGCGGCCACGGCGCCCTGGCTCTGCGCGTTTTTCACGCTTTGCGCCTCGTCCAGAATCGCAAACCGAAGGGGGATGTCCCTCACATCGCCAATATCCCGGCGCAAAAGCGGATAGCTGGTCAAAATCACGTCCACATCATCCGCCCGCTTTAGCTCCGCAATGGTACGGCGGCGATCGTCCCTGTGGCCGGTGATCACGCGTACCCGCAGGCTTTCGTCAAAGCGCTTCAATTCCGCCAGCCAATGGTAGGTAAGCGACGTGGGGGTCACGATCATGCTTTTTTGCGTGCCGTCCTTGCGTTTGGCGGCGGATATGGCCGCGATAACCTGCACCGTTTTGCCCAGGCCCATTTCATCCGCCAGAATGCCGCCCATGCGCGCCTCATACAGGGACATAAGCCATCCGCAGCCGCGCTGCTGGTAAGGGGTCAGCTTTTTACGCAGGCGCTGGGGCACATAGGCAAGGGCTTGGGCGTCGCCCTCTCCCAAGGCGCGCATAGCGCCCTCCACCTCGGCGTCCGCCTGGGTTTGCGCGCCCGCCATGCGCAGCATGCTCACCATATAGGCGGCCCGGTACGCGCCAAAGCTTAGCTCGCGCGCATCGTCGCCTGCGGCGGGGTCGTCCAAGGCGGCGGCGTCCAGGAGCTCCTGCACCACGGGCGCAAGGGCGCTCATATCCCGCACGTCCAAAAACTCGCCCGTTTTCAGGCGCACATATTGCTGCCGCTGGGCGATCGCCCGCAATACGGGCAGGATTTCCGGCGCGGCCCCGCCCTCCTCCAGCAGCGTCAGCACCAGCTTGCCGCCCCGCATATGAAATGCCGCGCGGGCCGTAAAGCGCCTCGGCTTCACCTTTTCAAAGGCGTTGGAGGCATACACCTCGCACAGCTTGCCAAGCTCCCCCACGCCTTGGGTGCAGAACGTTAAAATATCCTTGGAGCGTCTGAGCACAATGCGGCCGCCGCGCACCACAAAGCCCGCGTCCGAAAAAAAGTCCAACAGTTCGCTTTCGGCCTGGCCGTCGCGCAGGAGCATGCGGCCGTCCTCCAGCGTGGGCGCAACGGGCGAAGCGCCCTCCTGCGCCGCCGTGAAGGGATAGAGCACCGTATCGCCATAGCGGAACTCCACGCGCGCTTCCACGTTGCCATTGACCAAATCCAGATAGGCCGCGGCTTTGAACGGCGCTGTTACCAGCCGTGCGGCCAGTTCGGGCGAGGGCGCCACCATGCCCACTGTGGCCAGGGCGGGCAGGAGCGTCGCCAGGGTGTCCTCCGCCTCGCGCGCAGGATAGCGGAAGGCACTCCCCTCCTGGCACATAAGCCTGCACACCCGCGCCTGCGCGCTGTGCAGGTGCGCGATATGCCCCTCCCACAGCACATAACGCGCGTCCGGCGTAACCAGCCGCAGGCTTTCCGTGCCCTCGGCGCGCACCAAAAGCTCCGATGCCGTCATGCTTACAGAAAAGCACAACGGCAGCTCCACCGTGCGGATGCCATTTTGCGTTTGCCGCTCCTCGCCCACAAGCAGCACAAAGGGATGCGATTCAAAATAGCGCAACACGCTGTGCAAAAAAGCGCCGGTCAAAAGCACGAAGCGTCCTTCGCAGGCAGGGCCGCGCTCGCGCTCCCCGCCGTCCTGCGCGCCGTCCTCCCAGGCGCGCAGGCTATCGGCCCTAAGGGGGATATGGTTCATCAGCAGGCTGAGCAGGCGCTCATCCTCGCGGGAAAAACGCATCACAGAAGGGCGGTATGTGAATTTTTCCGAAAGCTTGAGCGGTGCGCCCAGGGTAAAGCAGGTAAGCAAATCGGCAATGCTTCTAACCGCATACAGCCTTTCCTGCCCCACGGACAGGCCCAGGCCCACGCGGCCATCGCCATACATGCGCAAAACGGCCGCCACGCGCACGCTCTCGCCGCCGGGCAGCGCGCGGCCCAAAGCGGCCAGCATATGCTCGCCCAGCAAAAGCTCGCCCTCCTGCCGAAAGCGCTTGAGCCGCCCGTCCTCATTGGCCATGAGGGCCGCGGCCACAATGTGCTCGCACGCCTCCTTAGCGCCGCAGGTGCATGCCGCTTCCCCGCTGCGTTTCAGGCTTACCGTTTGCACAGGGGTTGTGCCCACGCTATAACAAAGCCTGTCCGCCTCGCCCGCGACGGGCGATACGCTTCCCCGCCGAAACAGCTGCTCGCCCATGCGGTAGCTTTCCGTTCCCGTTTCCAGGCTATATACCGAAATCATCCGCCGCCTCCATCAAAAGCCTAGTTAGTATCATTTCTGGATCGGTTTTCTGCTTTCCTGCCAAAAAGCGGCTTTCGCCAAAGAAAAAAAGGCGGATAGTTTGCGCGCCCCGGGGCAAGCTAGTGGTGAAACGGTGGTCAGGCAAACGGCCGAAAACCGCGCAACCGGCGCTTTTGTTTGAAAAGTGCCAGCCGCATGCGGGGCGCATGACGGTGATAGATGTGAGATGGAAGAAGAAGCGATTGAACATTTGTGCGGATTTTCCTAAAGCGCAGACGCTGCCGTGAAGCGCTTTGCTTTCGATGACTAACGTTTCAAAAGCCCGGACGGAATACCGTCCGGGCTTCTGCCTATCGATAAACCCCATGGGAGGTTTGGAGGGCCGCAGCCCTCCAAGTGTAATCCGGCCCCAG
>URUF01000039.1 GCA_900550955.1 uncultured Eubacteriales bacterium
TCGCCGCCCGGCGAGCGAAGCGAGTAGGCGAACGGCGCAACTCTCGTCGGAAAAGATCGCCGCAGGCGAGCTTTTTCGACGGCCCGTCCGCCGGGAACGTTTCCTTCCCGGCGGCCTTTTTATGGGCAACCTGCTACAAAAAATACATGCAGAGTCTGTCAAGAAAAGCATCGCGTTTCCCCTGTTCAAAACCGCAGTTCTGTGGTATACTACTGTTGTTATATGGGAACGTAGGCTAGAAAGGGCTTTTCTGCCCTCATATGGCTGAACGTACGTGCAACAAGGATGTTGGGCGCAGTGTTTTTGTTACGGCCTTGCAGCCTTGCGTCTTTAGAAGTTTGGTCGCGGACGCTTGCTTCCCGCGGCCTGCGGAATAGGCCCCCATTCCATACCATTACGAGCGCAAACCCGCGCAAAAAGGAGGCTCAAATGGCAGAAACAGAGCAAAAGCTCCGCATTATCCCTTTGGGGGGTGTGGACGAATTTGGCAAGAACATTACCGTTGTGGAATACGGCGAGGACATGGTCGTCGTTGATTGCGGTTCCATTTTTCCCAAGGAAGACATGCTAGGGGTAGACCTGGTAATTCCGGATGTAACCTACCTGATCAAAAACCGCGAGCGCATCCGCGGTCTGCTGCTTACCCACGGGCACGAAGATCACATCGGCGCAACGCCCTATGTGCTCAGGCAGGTGCCCATGCCCCTGTACGGCACCAAGCTTACCCTGGCGCTGGTGGACCTTAAGCTCAAGGAGCACCGCATCGCCGGCGTTGCCCTAAACGTAGTCAAACCGGGCGATGAAATCCGCCTGGGATGCTTTACTGTGCGCTTTATCCATGTGAACCACTCCATCGCCGGGGCGGTTGCCATCGCCATTACCTGCCCCGCCGGCACCATCGTTTTTAGCGGCGATTTTAAAGTGGACTATACCCCCATCGACGGCGAGGTGACCGACCTGGCCAGCTTTGCCGAGCTTGGCAGGAACGGCGTTCTGGCGTTCCTTTGCGAATCCACCAACATTGAGCGCAAAGGCTACACCATGAGCGAAACCAAAATCGGCCAAACCTTCATCGATATGTTCCAGCAGGCCAAGGGCCGCGTGATCGTAGCCATGTTCGCCTCCAACATTCACCGCGTGCAAATGGTGGTGGATTCCGCCGCCATGTTTGGCCGCAAGGTGTGCTTTGTGGGCCGCAGCATGGTTAACGTCACGCGCGTGGCCATGTCCATTGGCGAATTGAGCATTCCGGAAGAAAACCTCATTGATGTGGACGATCTGGACAATTACGCCGACGAGGAGGTGCTGGTGGTCACCACCGGCAGCCAGGGCGAGGCGATGGCCGGCTTAACCCGTATGGCCTACGGCGAACACCGCAAGCTGCAAATCCGCCCGACGGATACCGTCATCCTTTCGGCCCACCCCATCCCCGGAAACGAAAAGCCCGTAGCGCGCGTTATCAACCAGCTTTACCGCTGCGGCGCGAACGTCATCTACGGCCAGCTGGGCGAGGTGCACGTGTCCGGCCACGCCTGCCAGGAGGAAATTAAGCTGCTGCACGTGCTGGTAAAGCCCAAGTACTTCCTGCCCGTGCATGGCGAGTATTCCAAGCTGTGGCAGCACGCGGAGCTGGCGGAAACCCTGGGCACCCGCAGCGAGAACATCGTCATTCCCGAGATCGGCCAGGTCATCGAAATGAGCGAGCATAGCCTGGCGATCGTGGGCGAGGTGCCCACCGGCGGCGTGCTGGTGGACGGCCTTGGCATCGGCGACGTGGGCAACGTGGTCCTGCGCGACCGCAAGCATTTAAGCCAGGACGGCCTGATCATCGTCGTTATGGCCATCGACCGCGACAGCGGCGCGCTTGTTTCCGGCCCGGATCTCATCAGCCGCGGCTTTGTGTACGTGCGTGAAAACGAGGATATCATCGAATGCAGCCGCGAGCTGGCCCGCAGCATCGTGCTCAGCTATGGCCGCATCGACGGCAGCGAGTGGCAGAACATGAAAAACCGTATCAAAGACGAGCTGCACCGCTACATTTTCGATAAAATTAAGCGCAACCCCATGATCCTGCCTATTATCATGGAGATTTAACGCAGCCTTTTTTCCAAAAGCCAGCCTAGGGCCAATGCCCCGGCTGGCTTTTTTGCATAGGCATAAGCAGGGGACGCGCTTCCCCGCGAAAGCGCGCCCCCTGCTTATGCGCCCGTTATTCCCGCATATTCTCCAAAAGCCACTTCATCAGCTTCATGGTGTTTTCCGTATTGCCGCCATTCACAAGGATGCTCATTACCTTGCCCTGCGGCGCGATGCCGTAGCTTTCCAGCCCCGTAAGGCTGTCAATCGGGATTCCCATCAAATACCGTTTGCCGGTTTCGGCGTCCGTCACATAGCCGTTTTTCAGGTCGATGCCCTCAACCCGCAGCGTCCCGTCGTCAATATAGGGCTGTAAATCAAGCATCGCCCCGCCGGAAGCCAGGTTCTTATACGCCTCCGCCGACAGGGTGTATAGGTCGCCCTGCCCGGCGCTTGCCCATACAAACAGCTGCATATCGCCATATGTATCGTCATAGGCCACGGGCGTGAAGGTAACCTCTTCCATGTCCGGGAACAGCTCGCCATGCAGCTTGGCAAGCAGCGCGTCAATTTGCGCCTGCTGCCCGGCGTCCACATACCCTTCGCCGTACCATTCCACCTTGAGCGGCTCCGGGCTGCGGTAGCGCGTGGTCGTATAGATCAGGTTCCAGCCAAACACCGCTACGCAAACCAGCAGCACATACTGCCACCACGCATAGGTCAGGTGGTTGCGCACCCGTCTTTGGGTAATAGGTAGCTTCATACAAACGTCCTCCCATGTTTGAAAAAAAGGCGGAGCGGGCCCCTGCCCGCCCCAGCGCCATGGCTTTGCCGTTAAAAAACGACGGCTCGGTATAGCGGCATTTCGTGCTAAACATCCACATCTTATCATTTCTATGGCCGCTTTTCAACCCATAATTGCTTGATTCCCCCTTTAAGGCCCGCGATTCATTTTGGAAGAATCCGCAAGCCGCATAAAACAAAGGGCCCTGAGGGGGTCGCCCTTAGAGCCCAAAGCACAAAGCTCCTTGCTTATTTTCGTTTTATCACTGGCCTTACATATTTCCAAAACTGTTTGCAATCGTGATAGAAATAAAACACTCTGCCCGGCGTAAGGTCAAGCTGGTAGCCGCTGCCCGAATAGTCAAACTCCTTCATTGCTTTCTCAATTCTCGCCTCCACAATGGCGTTTTCCGTTTCAAAGTCAAACGCCCCGTGTTCAAAAACAATGTACTCTCCTTCCGCAACATCCATAATTTGCATCTGCGGCGGCACTTCGCCGTCATAATCCATCGGCAGGCGAACGCCATAAGCTTCCGCAAGAGGGATGCCCCAACTGCATATTCTTCCGGCTGGCTCGTTAATAAAGCCCATAAGCTGGCCGCTTCCGCTGTCGGCTTCGTCCCCGCCCCTATCGTCCAATTTCCCCTTGATACTGTCCAGCAGTCCGCAAATCGTTTCACAGTCCTGTCCGGGAATATGGCTTTGCTTTTGCCAAAAGTCCCAATACCCTATGCTTTCGTAATTTCTGATGTGCAAGAACTTATGTGCGGGAATCGTTACAAAATACGTTTTTACGCCCTCGGTTGATTTTGCTATGCCTGTTCCTCCAATTCCTAACAGATAGCAGTCAAAAGGCTTGATAACGGTGCGAAGCACAACCGGAACCGGATTTTGACGGTACTCGCTTGGCGTCATCCCATATGCCTCCTTGAACGCGCGGGTGAATGCTTCGTGAGAGGAAAACCCGTAATTCAAGGCAATATCCAAAATACCCATATCCGTATCGCGGATTTTCTTCAAAGCGAAAGCCAGCTTCCTATACCGCAGATAATCTCTGAGCTGCATTCCAGAAATCTCTTTGAATTTCCTTGATACATAGAACGTTGAATATCCCAATTCCCCAGCAAGCCGATTCAGCGTTAACGCTTCGTCGCTGTGGCTTTGAATACAGCCGTCTATCTCCTCAACGATCTTTTGAATATTCCGGTACCACTCGTACACCGTATCGCCTCCTTTCAACTGACTTGGCCTTATCTTACCAAATCCGAATAGCCACCCGCTTGATTTTGCTTGCGAAGTTTTTCATTCGCACTTTTCTTTTCCGGCAAAAGAAAATGGGCGATTCCGATTGGAAACTGCCCATCTTCCCGTGCCGTATCGTGCAAGCGCAATACGAATCAATTATGCGTTTTTCTCTGCCCGCGCGCAAATTCCCCGTCGGTTAAGGGAAACCTGCTGGAAATCTGGCGCAAGGCGCAAGGCCTTCATGCTGCCAAAGCTTCACAGCTCCGCATCTATGCCGGGTTCTTCGGCTCTTTACTTTTCCATAGGCTTCATGGTGGGGAAAAGAAGCACGTCGCGGATGGAGTCGTTATTGGTCATAAGCATCACCATGCGGTCGATGCCGATACCCAGGCCGCCCGTAGGCGGCATGCCGTATTCCAGCGCGTTTACAAAGTCCTCGTCCACCTGCGCGGTCGTAATCCCCTGCGCGTGGCGCAGCCTCACCTGCTCCTCAAAGCGGGCGCGCTGGTCGATGGGGTCGTTCAGCTCGCTAAAGGCGTTGCCAAACTCATGCCCATTGATGAAGAATTCAAAGCGCTCGGTCAGGTCGGGGTTATCGGGCTTGCGCTTTGCCAAGGGCGAAATATCCACCGGGTAATCGATCACGAAGGTGGGCTGCACCAGCGTGCTCTCCACATACTCGTCAAACAGGGCGGACAGGCAGTCGCCGCGCTTGGCGTCCTTCTCACAGTGCACGTCCATGCGCTTTAGGCACTCGCGCGCTTCCTCATCGGTTTTCCATTCGGCATAGTCCACGCCGCAGGCGTCCTTTACGGCCTGGGCCATGGTTACGCGCCGCCAGGGGGCCTTCAGCTCAATCATCTGCCCCTGGTAAGGAATCAGGGTGGAGCCGCACACCTTCTGCGCCACGCTGGAATACATTTCTTCTACCAGCTTCATCACATCGTTGTAATCGGCATAGGCCTGATACAGCTCAACCGTGGTGAACTCGGGGTTATGGGTGGTATCCATGCCCTCGTTGCGGAAGATGCGGCCCAGCTCATATACGCGGTCAAACCCGCCCACAATCAGCCGCTTCAGGTACAGCTCGGTTTCAATGCGCAGGAACATATCGATATCCAGCGCGTTATGATGGGTTTTAAACGTGCGGGCCGCCGCGCCAATCTCCAGCGTGTGCAGCACGGGGGTATCCACCTCAAGGAAGCCGCGGTCGTCCAGGAAGCTGCGCACAGCGTTGATAATCTGGCTGCGCTTGCGGAAGGTATCGCGCACCTCGGGATTCACGATCATATCCACATAGCGCTGGCGGTAGCGCAAATCCATGTCCTTGAGGCCGTGGAACTTCTCCGGCAGCACCTTCAGGCTCTTGGACAAAAGCGTAACCTCATGCGCGTGCACGCTGATTTCACCCTTCTGCGTGCGGAATACAACGCCGCGCAGGCCGATGATATCGCCAATGTCCATTTCCTTGAAGGCGGCGTAGGCCTCGTCCCCCAGTTCGTCGCGGCGCAGATAGACCTGCAAATTGCCCTTCGCGTCCAGAATATGGGCAAAGCTGGCCTTGCCCATCACCCGTTTGGATACCATGCGGCCTGCAACGCTAACCTCCTTGCCCTCCAGTTCCTCAAAATGGGAAAGGATGAAGGCGCTTTCGTGCGTCTGGTCAAAATGGGTAAGGATATAGGGGCTTTTTCCCGCCTCTGTCAGCTTGCGCAGCTTTTCGCGGCGAATCTGTTCCTGCTCGCTTAGCTGCTGGCCGTTCATGGCCGGGCTCTGTTCCTGCGTATTCTGGGGCATGAAAACCTCTCCTTTTGTCGTATAGGGTTACCCGCCGGGCCGTCCCGCGGGCCGGGCTCAGCGGCTGATCTCCACCACTTTCAGCTTCATCAGGCCCGCAGGCACGTCCACCTCAACGGTTTCGCCCTTCTTTTTGCCCAAAAGAGCCGCGCCGATGGGGCTTTCGGAGCTGATCTTCATATTCTTGGGATCCGTTTCGTTCGCGCCCACAATGGTGATGACCTGGTCAATCTTCATGGTCAGGTTCTTCACCTTTACCGTGTTGCCCACGCCCACCACGTCGGTGTTTACCTCGTCGTTCTCCACAACGATGCAGTTGCGCAGGGTGTTTTCCATCTCCACAATTTTGGCCTCGATGCGGCTCTGCTCGTTCTTGGCCTCGTCATATTCCGCGTTTTCGCTAAGGTCGCCAAAGCCGCGCGCAATGGCAATCTGCTCGGAAATCTCATTCCGGCGCACGCTGATGTAATAATCCAGCTCCTTTTCCAGCTTTTCGTACCCCTCGCGGGTAAGGATGACTTTTTTCTCTTGATCCGCCATGGCAGATTCTCCTTTCAGCGGCTCGAAGGCCGCTTTACAATTTCATATTGGCCTGCATCCCGCAAAATAACGCAAAGCAGCATCGCCCGTTCCTACGGGCGATGCCGTACCGCATGGATGCACTCGTACCATCGTATTATAGCCAGCCACCGGCGGCTTGTCAACACAATTTAGCCCCGCGCCTGTTTTTCCAAAGCGCCTATGAAATCCTTGTACAGGCCCGGCGTGGAATCGGGTATCAGGGTCGCGCCCACGCACTTTTGGTAAAACGCCTGCGGCCCCACGCCGCCGATGACGGCGTAAACGTAGCCCTCCTCGCGCAGGGCGCGCAGCGCTCTTATCAACAGCGCCTTGCCTATGCCCATGCCCTGGTAGCTTTCCAGCACCTTTGTTGGACCGAAGAAATCCGGCGCGGTGGCGTTGTAGCACGCATAGCCGATGATTTTCGCGCCCTCGGTGGCAATAAAGCAGCTCACCGGCGTATGGGCAAAGCACACGTCGCATTCCCCCGCCGCGCTCAGGCTGGAATGCTCCTCAACCCACGCAACCACGCGTAGCTTGTCCGGCGCAAGCGCGCGGCGGATTTGGATATTCTTCTTCTCTAGCGCCTCCAAAAGCGCGTCCTCCTTGGGCAGCTTCAACAAATCAACCAGCATATCAGCCATGGCATTGTTCCTCCCATCGTAGTTTGGCCATCAGCGCCGCGCCCTGCGCCGCGTCCGCCCTTGGGGCAATGATCCGGGCGGCGGGCAGGCCCGCGTCAATCAGCGCTTCCACCTCCGCGCGCACGGGCGCGCATTTTTCCAAAATGCTGCCCATAAGGGCAACGTCCGCACCAGGCAGCCTTAGCCTGGTAAGCACCGCCTTAAGCAGCGCATACAGCTCCTGCGCCGCGCGGCTGGCGATTTCTTCAGCCGCCGCGTCGCCCGCTTCCAGGGCGGGAGCCAGGAGCCTGGCAAACCGCGCGATATCCGCCTTTTGGCGCTGCTGGCGGTATACGTAGCTCACAATGCTCTCCCGCGACGCGCCGCCCAGCTCCGCCGCTACCGCGGCTTCCAGCAGCGTGGCCGGGCCGCGCCCATCCTGCGCGCGCAGCACCGCCGAAAGAACGTCCCGGCCAATGGCATACCCGCTGCCTCCGTCGTCAATCAGATGGCCGCCTCCCCCGGCGCGCGCCGTTTGCCCCAGCCCGTTGCGCCCGCAGCAGATGGAGCCCGTGCCCGCGATCACCACGGCGCCCACGCCGCCCACCGCGCCGTATAGCGCAATCTCGTGATCGCCTGCCAGCACAAGCCGTCCGCCATAGCCGTTTTGCGCCAGCAGCCGCCTAAGCAGCGCCCCGGCGCTTGGATTGCTTACGCCCGCCGCGCCAATGCACAAAGCGGCGCACTCACCATGGGCGCGCATATAGCCAAGGCAATCCCACACAGTGCGCGCCACGGCTTCCGGCTCCGCGCCGTTCAGGTTCAGCGGGCCAAAGCGCGCCCGGGCCAGCACCGTGCCATGCGGGTCTATGCATACCACGGTAGTGCCGGTGCCTCCGCCGTCCCAGCCGGCCAGCAGCATTCCCATCTCACTCTGCTCCCTTTTCAAGCGGCAGCCTGCCCATGGGGCGGCATTCGCCCCTGAGCACGCGCGCGGCAATCTCCATGCTTTCTTCGTCGTATTGGTATACCGCCAGGCCCGCCACGCCCTTGGGCAGGGCCAACAGGTCGTAGGGGTTGCGCAGCGCCACGCACACCACGGGCGCGGCGTTCAGCCGGGCCAGCGCCTCCACCAGCCTGAGCTGCCCCTGCTTGATATGTCCGTTGTAGGTGCCTACCACAATGGCGCTGGGCCTGCCTACCTGCGCGCAAATACCGGCGATTTGCGCATCGTCCGGGTCGGCGGGCGTAGGAATGGCCCTGCCGCCCAGCCATGCCTGCATGGTGCGCGGGAAGCTCACGCGCTCATCCTCCGGGTTGGAAGCAATGGTTGGCCTAAAGGGATGGCAGCCCAAAAACAGAGGGTCGCGCCCCAGCGGCGGCAGCGTGCCGCACGCCAGCGCCACGCCTTGCTCCATCATATGCCGCACCGCCTCGCGGTGCTCCCGGCGCCCCACGATGGAGGCCGCGTCCCGGGGGCTAGGCTTTAGCGCCTGCTTGCAGCGTATGATCTTCTCCACGGAGGCCTCCATCTCCTCCATAGGCAGCCGCCCGCTCTCCACCGCCGCTTTAAGCGCCTCGCATCCCTGGCGCGCATACGCAATGCTGTGGGAGGTGAACATCATGTCCACGCCCGCGCAGGCGGCCGCCACAATGCCGTTCACCGTGCCGTAATACGTCTGGATGGCCTGCATCATCATGCAGTCGGATACCACAAGCCCCTTGAAGCCCATCCGCTCCTTCAACAGGCCCGTAATGATGCGGCGGGACATCGTAGCCGGTATGCCATCCGGCTCCAGCTCTGGAAACAGGATGTGCGTGGTCATTACGGCGGGCACGCCCGCCGCAATGGCCGCACGGAAGGGCGCAAGCTCGCAGTTTTCCAATTCCGCAAGCGTTTTATCTACCCTAGGCAAGCTCAAATGGGAATCCAGCGCCGTATCCCCATGCCCCGGAAAATGCTTGGCGCAGCTCAAAACCCCGCCCTCCGTAAGGCCGCGTACCATCTCCGCCCCGTAGCGGCTCACGGTTTCGGGCGTATCGCCATAGCTGCGCACGCCAATGGCCGGGTTATGCGGGTTGGAGTTCACATCCATCACCGGGGCCAGGTCAAAGTTCACGCCCAGGGCGCTCAGCTCCCGGCCCGTAATCAACCCCGCCAAATATGCATTGTGCGGATCTCCCGTGGCGGACACGCACATGGCGCTGGGAACCACAGCCGCGTCCGCGCCCAGGCGGCTCACCACGCCGCCCTCCTGGTCGATGGTGATAAAAGCCGGCAGGCCGGTGGCCTCGTTCACCATTTCCTGCAAATCCCCGCACAGCCGCTTTAGCTGGGCGTTATCGCGGATGTTTTCGGCAAACAGGATGATATTGCCCACATAGCATTCCCGCACCAGGTCCCGCAGTTCCTGGGGTATTTCATAGCCGGGAAACCCTACCACCAGCCGTTGGCCAATCATTCTTTCCAGCGTCATATGCATTTTCCCATCCTCCTCACTGATACAGATGATAGGGCCGCGCGCGCAGCGCGAACGCTTCGCTTTGCCGCTGCCATTGATCCAGCAGCACATCCACGGGCACGCCCTCGCGCAGCTCGCTCCCGCCGGCGAGCAGGTCGATCATCGGCCTGCCCTCCTCCCCGGCGGGCGGATTGAAGGCAAAGCTTTCAGGATACATCCGGCGGATCAAATCCATCAATTCCACCGCCACGCGCACGGCCTCATAGGCGCGCGCGTCCGTCAGGTGCAAATGTACGCCATGGCACATATCGCCCGCGTATTTGCTGGCCGTGGGCGTAAAGTGCGCCTCCGTGACCAGCAAACCGGGCCAGTTTCTTGCGCGCGCCGCGTCGCATAGCGCCTCCGCGTCAATGTAGGGCGCGCCGATCAACGCAAAGGGATCGGCCGTGCCGCGCCCCTCGCTCACGTTTGTGCCCTCAAACAGGCAGGTGCCCGCGTAATGCATCGCATTGGAAAAATGCGGAATGGCCGGGCTTGGCATCAGGAAGGGATAGCCCAGCTGCGGAAACAGCATTTCCCGCCGCCAGCCCTGCATGGGAATCACCGTGAGGCGGCAGCCGGTTTTGCGCTCATCGTTTGCCATGCGGGCCAATTCGCCCGCCGTAAGGCCGTAGCGAACAGGCATATCATAGCTTCCCACAAAGCTCTCAAACCCCTTTTGCAGCAGGCCGCCCTCCACGCGCAGGCCGCCCAGGGGGTTGGGCCTGTCCAGCACAATAAGCTCCTTATCAAAGCGGGCGCAGTCCTCCAGCGCATACAACAGCGTGCTCACATAGGTGTAAAACCGAAGGCCCAAATCCTGTATGTCATATACCAGCGCGTCCACGCCGCGCACCATGTCCTCCGTAAGGCGCTTGCTGTCCTTGCGGTACAGGCTGTACACCGGAAGGCCCGTGCGCCGGTCGCGCTCCACGCCCTCCACGATTTCCCCGGCCGCCGCCGCGCCGCGCACGCCGTGCTCCGGGCCGTACAGCGCGCGCAAATCGGCGCGCTCGCCCAGGGCCTCCGCCGAAAGCCGAAGCTGCCGGTCCGTGCCGGACGGCGAAAGAATCATGCCCAAGCGCTTCCCCTGAAATACCCTAGGATATTCCTTGATCCGTTCAATTCCCAATGCAAACATTGTTCTTCTCACCTTGACAAACAAAATTCCAAATGTGTACAATGGATTTAGAAATTATTTTTCATCGGAGGAACCAGGTATGAACCGCCTGCTCAAGCTATTGGAAAAACCCTCCCTGTTGGTGATCGGCCTGATGAGCGGCACCTCCGCCGACGGCATGGACGCCGCGCTCACGCGCATTGAGGGCTTTGGCCCATGCACGCGCGTAACCCAGCTTGCCTTCGTATCGCTGCCCTATCCCTCCCAGGTGCGGGAGGCCATTTTTCGCCTGGCAGGCGGGGAAAGCGGCGGCTCGCATGAGCTGAGCCTGTTCCATTTCCTGCTTGGCAGGCTCTCGCTGGAGGCCTGCCAGGCCGTGTGCCAGGCTGCCGGAATCGCGCCCGGCGATGTGGATCTGGTGGGCAGCCATGGCCAAACCCTGTACCATGCGCCCGTTTCGGAAGAATACCTAGGCTATCATGTGCGCGCCACCCTTCAGCTGGGCGAGCCCTCCGTCATCTGCGAGGGCCTGGGCTGCCCCGTGGTGAGCGACTTCCGCGTGCGCGACATGGCGGCCGGCGGCCTGGGCGCGCCGCTGGTGCCCTACACCGAATACCTGCTCTATCACAGCGATACGCAAACCATCGGCCTGCAAAACATCGGCGGCATCGGCAACCTGACGGTGTTGCCCGCGGGCGGCAGCCTGGAAAATACCTATGCCTTTGATACCGGCCCCGGCAACATGGTCATGGACCAGCTGGCGGAGCGCGCCACCCATGGCAAGCAGCGCTTTGATAACGGCGGCCTCCTGGCCGCTTCCGGCACGGCAAGCCCTTCCCTGCTGGCCTTTTTGCTGGATGACCCCTATCTTTTAAAGCAGCCGCCCAAAACCACAGGCCGCGAGGCCTACGGCCGCGCTTATGTGGATAGGCTTTGCGCCAAAGGGCGCGAGCTTGGGCTTTCGGACGCGGATATGCTGGCGACGGCTACGCGCTTTACCGCCGAATGCATTCGCATCGCCGTGGAGCGCTTCTGCCCCGAGCGTCCCGATACGCTGGTGGTGGGCGGGGGCGGCAGCCGCAACCCCGTGCTAATGGGCTTTTTAAAGCAGCTTCTGCCCATGCCCGTTCTCACCAACGAAAACCTAGGCTATGATAGCGACGCCAAAGAGGCCGTCGCCTTCGCCATCCTGGCCAACGAATGCATCCACGGCGTATGCAACAACGTACCGGCCGCCACCGGCGCAAGGCATCCCGTCGTAATGGGGAAGGTGAGCCTGTGACCAGCATTGAGCTTCGCACCCGCGCCGTGTTCGATACCCTGTGCCCGGCGGAAAAGAAGGTGGCCTCCTACTTCCTTTCCCATGTGGACAACCTGTTCCACATGCCCATCGCTGCCCTGGCGGAGGCGGCGGGCGTAAGCCAGGTCGCCTGGGTGCGCTTTAGCAAAACGCTCGGCTTTTACGGCCTGAAGGATTTGAAAAAGCAGCTTTTTTCCGAGCTGAACGCGCAAAGCGACCCGCGCCATGCCGCGCAGGAGCCGCTCTATGCGGATATCTCCGGCCATTCCACTGTGCAGCAAATGGCCGAAAACGTCAAAAGCGGGGGCATCCAGGCCATTGAGGATACCATCCGCCTGCTGGATCCCGACGTGATCAGCGAGGTTGCTGGCAAGATCATCCGCGCCAACTCGATCAAGCTGTTTGGCGTGGGCGCGTCCGCCCTGGTGGCCGAGGACCTGTACCACAAGCTGCTGCGCATCGGCATGAACGTGGTGCACTGCATGGATTTTCATGTTCAGCTCACCTATGCCGCCAACCTTACCCCGCGCGACGTGGCCATCTTCTTTTCCCACACCGGCGCTACCAGCGAGGTGGTGGAGGCCATGAAGATCGCCAAAACCTGCGGCGCCACGCTGGTAAGCGTTACGCAGTTTGGCAAGCGTCCCCTTGTTTCCATGGCGGATTATGCCCTGTATACCTCCTGCCCGGAGGTGTACCGCCGCAGCGGCGCCATGAGCAGCCGCATCGCCCAGCTAACGCTGGTAGATGTGCTCTACACCGCCGTTGCGCACCTGGATTATCACCGTGCGAAGGTGCGGCTTGAAAACAGCTACAATAGCTGCAAGCCGCACCGCCTAAACGAATAGGATATCTAGCCTAGGTTTATGGCCCTGGAAATATGCCCGCGGGCGTTTTCCAGGGCTTTTTGCGCGCCCGCCTCATCCGTGTTCAAAAGCAGCATCACAATGGCCTGCTTGCAGTGAAAGCCGCATCTGCCAAGCGCCTCGCGCGCGGTGGCCGCGTCCGCACCCGTGGCTGTGCATACAATGGATACCGCGCGGTGCGTCAGCTTTTCATTGGTTGCCTGCACGTCCACCATCAGGTTGCCATACACCTTTCCAAGCTTTATCATCGCCGCGGTGGAAAGCATATTGAGCACCATCTTCTGTGCCGTGCCGCTTTTCATCCGGGTGGAGCCCGTTACCACCTCGGGCCCTGTAAGCGGGGCGATGCAAATATCCGCATGCCGTTGCATTTCGCTGTCATGGCAGCTGGTCAGGCCGATCACCACAGCGCCTAGGCTGCGTGCGTAATCCATTGCGCCCAGCACATAGGGCGTGCGGCCGCTAGCGGCGATGCCCACCAGCGCGTCCGCGCCGGAAAACAGAATGGCCCGCAGGTCTCTTTCGCCTTGCTCGGGATGGTCCTCCGCGCCCTCAATGGCATGCGTAAGCGCCGTTTCGCCCCCGGCGATGACGCCCTGCACCATGCCGTAGGGCACGCCATAGGTGGGCGGGCATTCCGATGCGTCCAGCACGCCCAGCCGGCCGGACGTGCCTGCGCCGATATAAATCAGGCGGCCGCCAGCGGCCAGCTTCTCATAAATCGCGTCCACGGCTTGGGCGATATGCGGTATTTCCTTTGCCACCGCCTCCGCCACGCGCTGATCCTCCTGGTTGATCAGCCACAGGATTCCCTGTGTATCCTCTTGGTCGATATGGGCGGTCAGCGGATTGACCTGTTCGGTATCCAGCCCCTTCAACTGGATCATATTCGCCTCTCCTTCCGGGTCAGCCCTTGACGGAACCGACGGTTAAGCCCTTCACAAAGTACTTTTGCAAGAACGGGTACAGTATGATGATCGGCAGCGTGGAGGTAACGATCACGGCCGATTTGATGGAGATGGCGATGGTCGACTTGTCGCCAAAGCCCGCCGCGTCGCCCAGCATGGCGGTGCCGTTTACGATGTTGCGCAAAAACAGCATCACCGGGTACTGCGAGGAATTCAGATACAGCAGGGCGTTAAACCAGTCGTTCCAGAAAAACACCGCCGTGTACAGGCCCACCGTAGCCAGGGCCGCCGTGGATAGGGGCATAACAATGCGAAACAGGATGCCAAAGTAGTTCAGCCCGTCAATCAGGGCGGCTTCCTCAATCTCGCCCGGGAGGGCCTTGAAGAAGTTCACCAGAATGATCAGGTTGAACTGGTTGATGGCAAAGGGAATGAGCATGGCCCATACCGTGCCCGTAAGCCGCAGGTTGGAAATCAGCAGGAAGTTGGGAATCATGCCGCCGGAGAAGAACATGCTGATAACCACCATGCGCATAAAAACGCCCTGGCCGCGCAAATGCGTTTTGCTCAGCGGATAGGCAAACAACATGGTCATCAGCAGCGAGATGGCCGTGCCCGCAACCGTGTAGAAAAACGTGTTGCCATACGCGCGGAAGAAATGCGGATAGGTAACAATTTGCTCATACGAGCCAAGATTGAACCCCACCGGCCAAAAGCTTACCTGGTTGTTCACAATGGCCTTTGCGTCCGAGAAGGACAGGGCGATCATGTACAGAAACGGCACCAGGCACACCAGCAGCACAAATACCATCACCACATAGATCACGATATCCATTGCCACGCTGCCCGCGCTCCGGCGGATGCGGGTGGGCTTTTGGCTAACGCTTACTGTTGTCATACGCTGCCCTCCTCAATAAATGCCGTCGCCGGTGGTTTTGCGGCTGATAAAGTTGCTTAAGGATACCAGCACCACGCCAATCACGCCGCTGAACAGGCCGATGGCCGTTGCGTAGGAATAGTTCTGGTTGGCAAGGCCCGTGCGGTACACCAGCGTATCGATGATATCGCTCACGCTGGAGTTGGAAGGCGTGTACATCAAAAGCACCTTTTCAAAGCCCAGGGACAAAAGGCGGCCAACGCTCATAATAAACATAACCATAATCGTGGGCAGGATGGAGGGAATCGTTACATAGATGATCTGCTGCAAGCGGGTTGCGCCGTCGATGGTAGCCGCCTCGAACAGGTCGCTGGAAATGCCGGTGATGGCCGCCAGGTAGATGATGGCCGTCCAGCCGGTAAACTGCCAGGTATCCGTAAGCACATACAGCGCGCGAAAATACTGCGGCTCGTTCATAAAGTAGACGGGCGTCATGCCGAACGCATTGTGCAGGAAGGTGTTCACCAGGCCCGTGGAGGGCGAAAGCAGCTCGCCCATAATGGCGATTACAACCACCGTGGAAATAAAGCGCGGCATATAGCTGACCGTTTGCACCAGCTTTTTGAAGCGCAAATGGCGCACCTCGTTGAGCATAACGGCAAACACGATCGGAATGGGAAAATTGACCAGCAGGTTCAAAATAGACAGCGTAAGCGTGTTGCTAAACGCCTGCCAGAACGCGCGGTCGCCCATGAATTTCTCAAAGTAGCGCAGACCTACCCAATCCGTGCCATAGGGGCCAAGGCCCGGGCGGTAGCGGCGGAAGGCCAGGATGTTGCCGAACATCGGCACGTATTTAAAAATGATAAAGTAGATTACCGGCACCAGCAGCATGGCATAAAGCTGCCAATAGCGCTGAAAATGCGATTTGAACGTTTCCCTGCGGTTCATGGTCACGCCGTTTACAACGATCATTTGGCTTTTGCGCGGCACGGGAACACCTCCTTGGGATAAAAAGGGCCGCACCACAGTTCCCCATGGTGCGGCCCGCATGAATGGTCTTGCTCACCCGGGCAGCGGGCATGCCGCCAGCGGCGGGCGCTTACTTAGCCATATGGTCGTTATACAGCTTGCAGAACTCCTCGATGCCCTTGTCCTTCATTTCCTGAACGTAGGCGTCCCAATCCGTTTCAATGGACTTTTTGCCCGTGAGGAACGCGTCGTTCCACACTTCCCAGGCGTCGCTCAGCGGGGTCTGGAGCATGCCGGCGTCCTCGGCGGTAAGGTCGTCAAACAGGGGCGCGCGCGGAATGGCCTGAATCACATTGCCCATGGCGGCCACGGCGGCGTTGATATCGGAGTAGTTCTGGTCGTACTTGGTCATCTCGCGGGCGTTGTACCATACCATCTGGGTCACGTCGGAGCCGCAGCCGTACTTCACCTGCATGGTCTTGTAAATGCCGTCGGGGGAGTTTACCAGCTCGTCGGCATAGGTGATCACGCCGTCCTGCTCGGTATAGGTAACGCCTTCCACGCCCAGGCACCAGATCTTGGCCGCTTCCTCGGAGAAGAAGCAGTTGTCGATGGCGCGCACAACCTGCTCAAAGTCGGCGCGCTGCGCGGTTTTGGCGGGGAACATGATGCCGGAACCCGTGGAGCTCTTGGGCTGGTGATGCGCGCCGGCAGGGCCTGCCAGGGCGGGGTACATGTTCAGGTCAAAGCCCTCGATCTCGCTGGCGGCCTCAACGCCGCCAATCTGATCGTAGTAGGCGTAGGTAGCCATGGCGCTGCCGTTGGCCATCTTCTGGGTCCAGCGGTCGCCGTCGATGGGATCCGCCATTTCGGGATCCAGCAGGCCCTCGGCGTACAGCTTGGCAAAGTAGGTGATATACTGCTTATACTGCTCGCTGATCGCGCCCTCAAAATAGGTTTCGTTCTCATAATCCCAGCTGAGGGTGTTGGTGCCGGACGCGCCGTTCTTGCCCAGGCTGATGCCCCAGGAAGGCATGGTCATGCGGTAGAGCACGCGCGGGCCCGCCAGGATGGTCAGGGGATAGGAATCGGGGTAGTCGGCCTTATACGCCTTGAGGATCTCATAGAGGTCGTCAAAGGTCTTGGGGGCCTCGAAGCCCTTTTGCTCCAGGTAATCCTGGCGCAGAATCAATCCGCCGTCATAGAAGGGGATATCGGTCAAAGAGGGCAGGTAGTACAGCTTGCCGTCGCTGAGCTTAAGCTCGTCGATGGCGCTTTGCAGGCCGAACTCCTCCACGCGGGCGTTGAAGTTGGGGGTCCAGTCGCTGTAATCGCTGATGGGCGTCAGCGCGCCGTTAAGCGCCAGGGAGCCGTTCTCGCCCTTGGTGGTCTGGTAAAGGATCACGTCCGGCACGGTGTTGCCGCCCACGTTGAGCGCGGTAGACACCTTGGTAGCGTAATCCGCGATCGGGATAACCTCAAAGGTCAAGTCCACGTTGAACCTTTCCTCGATGGTCTTAACGGTCAGCCAGTCCTCCTGGAAGGGAAGGGTAGCGTTGTCGGAGTAGTACAGCGTGATTTTGACCGGCTCGGCGCTCTCCGCCACGGCGGGGAAGGAAGCGAAGGTCAGCATCATCGCCAGCACTAGCGCCAGGGACAGCAGCTTCTTCATGAATGTTTCCTCCTTTTTGTTTCAGTTGAAACGGGCACTTCATCAATCCGTTCCTTATGAATATTTTATTACAAAAAATATGTCTAAAGAACGAATCAATGTTTCACGCTGGCAGAATATCATTGTTTCATTCGCTTGTCCAGTCAGGGGCAAGAAAACAGCACAAACCACATGTATTATGATTCGTTTTTGTTGAAAACGTACAAATCAATCGACGAATTTTATTATTTCAACCCAAAAGGGACCGTCCCGCGGGGTGGCAGTTTCAGAAAGATTCCCAAAACTTTCATCCATACGCGCCAACGGTTATTCCTCCGCTTCCCCGGCTGCCTCCATCACGCTTTTCAGGCCGGCCACGCTTTCCACCGGCAGCGTAAACATCACTGTATGCGCCGGGCTTCGCACGCCGGCCTTTTCCATAATGGCCCGCATAATCGTGCTCTTGTCGCGCGCCGCGGTCAAAATCAGCAGCATTTCCTTTTCATCCGCAATGGACATGCCAAAAAAGTGGTTATCCGCCATGGGATTGGTTCCCTTCGCGTGCACCACGGTGCCGCCCATGGCTCCGGCGCTGCGCGCGGCGTCCATCACCGTTTCCGCATGTCCGCGGTTGGCAATCGCGATAATCAGTTCATACAAGAATGCCGCAGGCATTTCCGTCACCTCTCCGTCCTGAATTTCCTGTCCCTGCGTAAAATACCTGAGGCTGCTCTCCCCCGCCAGGCTTCCCAACGGAACGGTAAAGGCCACGCCGCCGCCCGGCATGTCCAGCCCCAGCTCGCCCACCATGCGGGCCAAAAGCTTTTTTGTCCGCAGGCGCGGCGCAAGCGCATATAGCAGCGTTTTCTCCGTTTTTTCAAGCCCCATCAGGCTTAGCAGCCTGGCGTTGGCCGTGCCCTGGGCAAGCGCGCTGTGTACCACAGCCAGCCCGCGCCTGTGAAAGAACGCGGTAAACGCCCCTTCGTCCTCGCGGTTCACAATCACGCCCAGCATACATAAGTCATGCATGGCATATCCTCCTGTAAACGCTTTTATCAGTCGATAATGTCCTCCACGGGCAGCTCTTGCGCAGGCCTGGCCGTTTCCTTAGCGGCCTTTCGCTGCTTGTGCTGGTAGAACAGCCCCAGAATCTGGATGGTGATCAGCGGCGTCATGGCTACCATAGCCACCACGCCAAACGCGTCCGTCGCCACATCGCCGCCCACGGCGGTACATGCGCCCATGGCCATTGGCAGCAGAAATGTCGCCGTCATCGGGCCAGAGGCCACGCCGCCGGAGTCAAACGCGATGGAGGTAAACACGGGCGGCACAAAGGCCATCAAAAGCAGCGCGATCGCGTAGCCGGGAACCAGCAGGCACAGGATGGGCATTCCCGTTAGAATGCGCAGCATCGCCAGCCCCACCGATGCCGAAACGCCAATGGACATGCTAAGCTTCAGGGCGCGCTGGGGTATGGCGCCCGCAGTAAGCTCATACACCTGTTTGCTAAGCACGTGCACCGCCGGCTCGGCCGATACCACGCAGTAGCCAATGAGCATGCCCACCGGCACAAGAATCCACCGAAACGGCAGCGCCGCCAGCGCCTGGCCCAAAAAGTGGCCTAAGGGCATGAAGCCTACGTTCACTCCGGTTAAAAACAATACCAGGCCCACATAAGTATAGCACAGGCCAGCCACAATGCGCACTACCTCACGGGCGCACAGCTTTAGCGAAATCACCTGGAACACTGCAAAAAACGCCGCGATGGGCAGCAGCGCCATCGCCACCTCGCGCATATAATGCGGCAGCTCGCGGGTAAACAGCAGCGCCAGCGCCTGCGTATCCTCCACCTGCGGCAGCGCCGCCGGGGTATAGGCCGCGCCGTCGGGCTGGTAGATAAGGCTTAGGAGCATCACCGCCAAAATTGGCCCCACAGAGGAAAGCGCCACCAGGCCAAAGCTGTCGTTTCCCGCATTGCCGTCGCTGCGGATGGCGCTCACGCCAACGCCCAGCGCCAGGATAAAG
Source organism: uncultured Eubacteriales bacterium (assembly GCA_900550955.1). Taxonomy (GTDB): domain Bacteria; phylum Bacillota; class Clostridia; order Christensenellales; family Aristaeellaceae; genus Limiplasma. The sequence continues at coordinate 19,306 of URUF01000039.1, forward strand.
GGCACCGTCATGGGCCCGGTGGTCACGCCGCCCGCGTCAAAGGCCACCGCCAAAAAGGATTTTGGCACAAACTGCGCCAGCGCGAATACCGCCGCATAGCATCCAAGCAGCAAATATGCCATGCGTATGCGAAACAGGATGCGCAATAGCGCCGCCACCAAAAACAGCCCCACGCCCAGCGCCACCGAAAGGATGAGCGCGGCGTTGGGCACGCCGGGCACCTGCTCGGCCAGCACCTGCAAATCCGGCTCCGAAACGGTTACGATCACGCCCACCAAAAACGAAACCAGCAGCACCACCCATAGCTTTTTGCTGCGCGTCATGGCCGCGCCTACATGCTCGCCAATGGGCGTCATGGCCAAATCCGTACCCAGGGTAAACATGCCCATGCCCACAACCAGCAGGGCCGCCCCCACCAAAAAAGCCAGCATCGCGTCCGTGGGCGCGGGCGCAAGCGTTACGCACAGCGCCAGCACAATGGCCGTAATCGGCAGCACAGACGCAAGCGATTCCTTCCATTTTTCATACATAATGCTGCGTTGCTGCCCGCGCCGCTTTTTAAGCTGCGCGCGCTTCTTTTGTACCTTTTCTTTCCTTCCGCCCGCCATGTCTGCCTCCTTTATGTATTCTTTTCCGGTCCAATGCCGTTCATCCAGCGCGCGCCCGCCAGGCCGGCAACAAGCATAGCCGCATCCGCAAAAAGGGCGCGTCCGCCTTCAAAGCCCGGAAATACCAGCGCGACCGATACCAGCAAAAAGCCCAGCACCGCGTAATACGCATACGCCCGCGCATGGTCAAACAGCCATGCAACGGCCTTCATGCACGCCAGCGCCGAAACCGCAAAGCCCAGCCCAATGCAGAGGAGCGCCTCCGCCTGCGCCGTGGAAACGGCACGAAGGTAGGCCTGATACCACCCCAGGCGCATCAGCACCAGCGAGGTGGATATGCCCGGCACCACCGTGCCAACGCCTTCCATAACCCCGGCCAGTATCGCCTGTAACGGCGTAAGCCGCGCAACGCTTGCGCCGCGCCCCGGAACCAGGGCCAGCGGGAGCGCCAGCGCAATGCCGGCAGCCAAGCCCCACAGCCACCCGGGCCGAAACGCCTCGTCCCCCTCCGCCTCCCTGAGCAGTTCGGGCACGCCGCCCAAAATGAACCCGATAAACAGGTACAGCATCTGTACCTCGTATCGCGCCATGGCCGCGCCTAAACCGCGCGCTCCCGCCAGGATTCCCAACGCGCCGCCAATGCCCAGCGGCAGCAAAAAAGCCAGCTTTGCGCGCGTATCGTGAAAAAAATCCAGCACGGCGTTCAGCATCGGGCGGTACAGCCCAAAGGAAACCGCCATTACGCCGCCGCTTACGCCCGGCAGCACGCAGCCGATACCAATCAGCATACCTGCCGCCAGCCGCCTCAAAAAACCGCCGTGTCGCTCCATTTGCGCATCGCCGTCCCTTTTTTTGCTGATGATTCAAGCGTATGCGCATGGGGCGCAGCCGATACATTTTTAGTATAGCATACCTAACCCGCATTCACAACGTTTGGATTTCTTAGCGCCCTTGAAGGCAAAAAAAGAGGCTCCCAAAAGGGAGCCCCCAGCCTGTCGATAAACCCCATGGGAGGCTTGGAGGGCCGCAGCCCTCCAAG